>JAZDOJ010000030.1:0-26702 GCA_043798795.1 Candidatus Omnitrophota bacterium | reverse complement strand
TAACACGGATTCCTTGTTTGTCAAGGGTTTATCGAGGGCTCTTGTTTCTTACCTCCCGGGCTAAGATGATCGCATCGGCGATTTCGCGCATGGTCTTACGGCTGTCCATGCTCTGTTTCTGGATGAGCCGGTAAGCTTCCGAAGGCAGGATATTGGCTTCCTGGGAAAGGATGTCTTTGGCGCGTTCAACGAGCTTACGCGTGGTCAGGGCCTCTTCGGCGCTACGCGCGCGCAAATCCAGCTCCGCATTCTCAATGGCGATAGCCGCCTGGTTTGCTAAAGCCGCCAGGAGGTCTAATTCGTGTTTTGAAAACTTATGTTTCTTGGAAGTGTAGCAGTTCAGCACGCCTATAACTCTACCCTTGACTGCCAGAGGAACGCTGGCTAAGGAACAAAGCCCTTCTTTCTTTGCTATCTCTCTGTTTAAATAGCGCTCATCCTCTCTGACATCAAGGACGATGACGGGTTTATTATCACGCGCCACGATCCCTGCAATCCCCTCCCCTAACTTTATATTGGGCTTCTTATTGTATTCATCGCAAATCGATTGCGTGGCCCTTACAATAAGTTCTTTTTTCTCAGGGTCAAGGAGCATAAGAGAAGAAATCTTGGAATTCATGATCTCAGCCGTGACATTCACCACCAGGCGCAGAAGTTCCTCCAGATACAACCCGGAGGTGATCAAATTAGCGATCTTGGAGAGGGCTTCGATCTGCTTGATATAAATCAGGTAGTTTTCTTTTTTCTTTCCTGGCATCTCTTCAAAAACCTCTCTAACCTCTGCAGGGCTTCTTTTATATTCTCAAAGCTTGCCGCATAGGAGATACGCACGTAATCATCGTAGCTATTGCCAAAAGCCGTTCCGGGCACCAGAGCTACCTTTTCTTCCTTAAGAAGCTTTTCGGCAAAATCCAATGCCTTCATTCCGGTCTTTTTGATACTGGGAAATACGTAAAAAGCACCTTCGGGCCTTCCACAATCCAGGCCCAGTTGATTAAGGCGATCCACGATATATTCCCTTCGCCTCTTGTATTCGCGCTTCATCTCATCTACGGAAGACTTGCCTGAATGCAAGGCCTCGCAAGCAGCCATCTGGCTGGTTATAGGCACGCACATGATCGTGTACTGATGGATCTTGGTCATGGCAGCGATGATTTCTTTTGGGCCGCAGGCAAACCCCACGCGCCAGCCGGTCATGGCATAACTTTTGGAAAAACCGTTCAGGTAAATCGTATGGTCCTTTGCACCGCTTAAGGTAGAAAAAGCCGTATGCTCAAAATCATAGGTCAAATCAGCGTAGATCTCATCGGTGATGCAAAGGATTTTGTGCTTGATTATAACCTTATTTATCTCACTGAGCTCTTTTTTTGTATAGGAAACGCCTGTTGGGTTCGCAGGATAATTCAAGAGCAGTGCCTTCGTTTTCTTGTCTATATGTTTTTCTAAGACCTTGGGTGAAAGTTTAAATCCGTGTTCCCGCGTGTCAATAAAAACAGGAGTGCCCCCTGCCAATTCCGTAAGCGGGCCATAGGAAACATAACTGGGGGTAGGGATGAGTATTTTATCGCCGGGATTGATAAGGGTGCGTAATACCAGATCCTTTGCCTCGCTGACACCGACGGTGATCAGAATCTCTTCATCAGGGTCGTATTCCAGGCCGTATTTATTCTTAAGATACTTGCTGATACTTAATCTTAATTTATAAAGGCCCTTATTGGAGGTATAGGACGTAAAGCCTTCCTCCAAAGAGAATATCCCGGCCTCGCGTATCTGCCAGGGGGTGACAAAATCCGGCTCTCCCACGCCAAGGGAAATGACGTCCTTCATCTCCAGCACCAGGTCAAAAAATTTCCTGATACCCGACGGCTGTAACTCTTGCACTGTCTTCGATAGGTTATACTTCATTTGGTTTTACTCCGAACTATGAACTAATACGATATGGCTATCCTCTTACTCTCTTCTTTATGCTTCAATATGACGCCATCTTCCTTATATTTCTTCAACAGAAAGTGCGTCGTGGTGCCCTTGATATTCTCCAAGGGTGAGAGTTTTTCCGCCACAAAATTAGCTACGGTATGCAAGTCCTTGCCTTCCACGATCAACAATAGATCATAAGTCCCGGAAACCAGGTAACAACTGGCCACCTCCGGAAAAGAATAGATGCGCTCGGCAATGCGGTCAAACCCTACATCCTTTTGTGGCGTGATATTGACTTCAATGAGGGCGCGCACTTCTGTTCCTGAGTCCTTGACGAGCTGCCTGTTGATGACGGTTTTGTATTTTAAAATGACACCTTCCTTTTCATATTTCTTGATCACCTCTTTTATCTTCTGAGGCGTTTTCTTCAGCATCTTGGCGATATCCTGAGGCGTTACCCGCGCATCCTTTTCTAAAATCTCCAATATCTCATCCATCTTTTCCTCCTGTCACAAGTAACAAATTCTTGGACCTTGCCTTTTGTGCTCTGAAGCCCTGATCATCTGTTTGACCCTTGCCACTTTCCTCAAAGAAGAGATCTGTTTCTTTTTCTGCTCCAGGCGGCCTAAAATATCGTCCAGCTCAGCATAAGTCAAGCCCATCTCCCCTTCATCTGTCTGACCCAGCCAAAACCCCGCGCTTGGCGCCTTAGTAATGATATGTTTAGAAATACCTAATTCCTTTGCCAGGGCTCTGACCTGTTTCTTGAACAAATCGCCTATGGGCAGTATATCCGTTGCCCCATCCCCATGCTTTGTAAAATATCCGACCATGACCTCAGATTTATTCCCTGTGCCGCAAACCAGATAATTCAGTTTATTGGCAAAGTAATACAGAGTCAACATTCTTAAGCGCGGCTTGAGATTGGCCTGGCTCAGGCCTTCTGCCTCAGGAAGTACTTTCAAAATATTTTCGTATGTCTTTGATAAATCTACAGTTTGGGTCTTTATCCCCAGCTTCTTGGCTACGATTTTAGCATCCTTTAAGTCCCCGGGGTAGCTATGGCAGGGTAAAAACAAGCCTAAAACGCCCCTTTTCCCCACAGCAGCCGCGGATAAAGCAGCTACAACGCTCGAATCCACCCCTCCGCTTAAGCCCAAAACAATACCTTTAGCCCTGGCCTTAAGGACCTCATTTTTTATCCAACGAGCGATTCTTTCTTTCATAATAAGAAATAGTATATACTACGAAACAGGCAGGGTCAAGGGTATTTGGAGGGGACCTACTGCAAACCTTCGATGACGGCTTGAGCTACGTTATTGAGGTGGTCGCCAATCTTTTCTAAATTGCTGATTGTGTCCAGAAACACAACTCCTGAAAGCACATGGCACTTGCCTTCTTCCAGGCGTTTGACATGATTATCCTTGAATCTGTCCCTTAAAGTATTTATCTGGCACTCCTGTTCTAAGACCAGCTTAGCTTCATTGACGCTGTTAAGCTCCAAGGCCTTCACAGAACAGGTGATCATTTTATCGGTATCATCAAACATCTTTTGCAATTCTTCAATGGCCGATGACGAAAAGGGCATGCGGTCATCTATCTTTTGCTGGGCAAGATCCCTTAAATTCTCCGCATGGTCGCCGATTCTTTCCACGTCATTGATCGCGTGTATCAACAGAGGGATTTTTTTTGACTCCTCCGCGCTTAATTCCCGCTGCATCAACTCCACGAGATAATTGGTAATGGATTCCCTTAACGCATCCACCGCCTCTTCCCGCCGGGTGATCTTATCTAATGACTTGCCATCATTTTTAAAGAAGCTCTCCATCGCCGTATTGACCATCCTCTGCGTCAAGCTTAACGTCCTGATGATTTCTTTAATAGCGGCTTCTATGGCAATGGGTGGCGTATTCAGCAAATGGCGGTCTAAATATTTAGGCATATATTCGATTTCTTCCTCCTCTTTGCTCGGGATGACTTTATTGAGTAATCGAGCGTACAAAGGAATAAAGGGAAGAAAAATAACGGTATTGATCACATTAAATAAGGTATGGGCATTGGCAATCTGCCTGGGTAGTTCCTTGGAGGTATAAAGGACTAAATTATGGAAAAAACCCAGAAAAGGAAGAAAAATAACTACCCCTATAAGATTAAACATGATATGGGCTAAAGAGGCCTTCTTTGCAGAAGCTCCTGTACCTACGGAAGCAATGAGTGCTGTAATGCAGGTGCCGATGTTGCAACCTAAAATTAGAGGGATGGCGGCCCTTAAATCAATGAGGTTAGCCATGGCTAAACTTAAAACCATACCGGTCGTCACAGAACTGCTCTGAAGGATGGCCGTGACAACCGCTGCAGCTAATATGCCTAAAAGCGGATTTCTGCTGAAAGTTAACAAAATGTTGTTAAACGCAGGGTATTGTCCTAAGGGCTTGACCACGCTAGTTAAAATGCTTAAACCTAAAAAGAGAATACCAAACCCCATAAGAAATTCGCCGATATATTTGTGCTTTTTCTTTTTAGAAAGAAAGATGATAAGCATGCCCAAGCCTATGATAGGGAGTGCGTAATCCGTAAGCTTAAAGGCAATCAACTGGGCCGTAATGGTGGTACCGATATTGGCGCCGAATATCACGCCCAGCGCCTGGATGAGCGTCATTAAACCGGCATTCACAAACCCGATGACCATGACGGTGGTGGCTGAGGAGGACTGAATAAGACTGGTTATTCCGGCTCCCACCAGAACCCCCTTGATGGGATGGCCCGTGAAGTTATGCAAGACCCGGCGCATTCTTTCCCCTGAGATCTTATGCAACCCTTCGCTCATCTCCCAGATGCCGTAGATGAAGAGCCCCAGGCCTCCGACAATGCCAAAAATTAACTCTTTAACCATATTTTATTCTCCGTATTTCTAAGATTATAACATCCAAAGATAAGAAAGTAAAGGATTGGATTTCGCCAGTAAAATCTGGATTTTTAGAATGAGAATTTAAGCTTTGAGCCGAAGGCATGGAGATCCGACCACTTATTTTGGCTCCTGCTGCTTTGAAGCAAATAATAGATTTCCGCCTTCAGGTCTTTGGTCAAGTTCATCCCGAAGCCCGCATAAAATCGATTTCTGTTAAACGTTTCATTCTGGAAATTCAAGAATATTTCATCGGCTAAATACGGCTGGATCTCGAATTCAGTGAACTTCAACGGAAGCTTGATTGTAAACTTATTTCGGTAGCGCCCCGTATCTGCCTGGTAGTCAAAATGCTGGTATTCAAAACGGCTTCGGCTGTCGAATTTAAATTCTCCCAAGCGCCAATTCAGAGTCGCGGTCAGATAAGGCGCATTTTCCACCTTAAAATCTCCTCTAACCTTATTGAGAATATGGCGGTAGCCGCCACCCACGCCTAGCCATTTTTTCAGATTATAGGAAACCCCTAAATCATAATGCTGGTAATAAAAATCGCTGGCATCATTCCCCCAGCGGAATTCTTCTTCAAGGGCCACTTTCAAATCCTGGCTGATTTTCACCTCTTCGCCAAAAGTGCTCCACACCTGAAAGTCTCCGTCATCATAGGCATAAGCTCTGACATTTAATATGACAAAAAAAGATGCCAAGATTGCAAAAAGGGTATTTCCTTTCATTTTCTCAAAACACTTGGCATAGTCGCCTATGCGCTCAGGGTGGCGGGCGATTAACCAAGGGGTCAGCGAAAAAGCCTGTAAGGTTTATCCCTTTCTTCCCGCACCCCTCCTTATCCTTGAAGCTATTAACGCTCCCGCGCCCAAAAGAAGAAAAAGAAAAAGAAGAAGCCTGCCCCTGATGGGCCCTGCTACGGTCGTCACCTTGACGTACATATCATTATAGTCCCTGTCAGAGTCCAACGTGGTTGCATCCAGGTCTTCCCACGCCACGAGCCATTCTTTGCCTTGCTTTAATTCGTATATCAATGCCTGCGGAATACCGCCTTTACGCCGCGAGGGACCGCTCTGCACGTCATTCTCTCCCCTGTCTGTAAACCAGATATTATTCTGCGGCGTGGACAGGTAAAATCCAAAGGGCCTGCTAATCGTAAGCGTTTTTGGGCCGATTTCACTGCCACTGAGAATCTCTGTCAGCGTCTTGAAAGAACCGCCTCCCGTATAATAACCAAGCCGGTTTTGATCGGCAAACACCGCCCTCTCCTGGACGATCGTCACCTCGATCGGTTGTTTAATCTTCCAGTAAAAGGGGGTTGCGAAATTATCTTGGTATCCGATGGAACCTGTTTCAGCAAAGGCCCTTGCCTCATCGAGACTGCTGTAGTAGCCGTTCTCCACCAACCATTTGGCGATAACCTCATAACCATATCCAGCTTCATCGCTGCCCCAGTCAAGGACCGTCTCCTGACAAAAAGAAACCTTTTGCCCGATGGCAAGGACGGAGAAAAAGCAGATAAGGACGCTTAAAAAAGATAATCTTTGCATGTCGCCTCCTTTCCTAAAGTTATGTGCCAATCTTTCATCTTTCTCCTCGGCAGGCCTTTATGCAAACACCGCAGATATATTGCTCCACCAGCCGATTCCTTTGGAATTCCTTTAACTTTTCAAAACAGCGGATATGGTCAAAATCTTCCGGGTCATCCTTTATGGCTCCTGCAGGGCATATTTTAATACACAAACGGCACTCTCCGCAATTCTTTTTAAGGGGCTTGTCGGCTGCGATGGGCATATCCGTAAGAATCGTTACCAGCCGGAATTGGCTTCCCAACTCTTTATGGATAAGTAAATTACTCCTTCCGATCCAGCCGAGCCCTGCCCAATAACCGATCTCTTTATGAGAAAGGTGCGCGCTCTGTTTCTGCCAATCCAGAATCTGGCTGGCTGGTATAGGAAGGCCGAGATACCCTTTTTTCTGGATAAAGTTGCACGTCTTAAGCGCTATCTGATCCAATAGATTGTTAACCGTCCTGTAATGATGGAAATACAGCTTGGTGGGTGCTTGGGAAATCTCTGATAAAACGCTCATCGAGAGCCGCACTCCTAAAGAGACCGCCCTGTCAAATTTATCCAGTAACTCATTCGAAAGCGCAAAATCTTTTTTAATCCTGGAAATATCCGCAACACCGAACAGATCGGCGCCTTGCTCCTGGCAAAACTTTTTTAAGTTCAGATAATTCTTATTTTTGTCCATCCGTATATTTCTTGAGATACACCATCAGGACCGAAACCGCTGCCGGTGTCACGCCTGATATACGCGAGGCCTGGCCTAAATTCAGGGGCCTGAATTGACTCAACTTCTCCCTTATCTCTCTGGAGAGGCTTTGAATATTCCTATAATCTAAATCTTCGGGAAGCCTGATCTTCTCTAAATGTTTAAACCTCTCCACTTCCTGAAGCTGCCTCTGGATGAATCCGGCATATTTGACTTCAATTTCAATGGGGTTAAAGGCGACTTCCGGAATATCCAGGCGAATATGGTCCAGATTTTTAAAATCTTTCAAATGCGCTTGAGGCCTTTTGAGGATTTCCTCCAGCGTCACGCTCTTTTTTAAAGGAGCAGAGCCTAAGCCCGCTAAAGCGCGGTTGATTCCTGCTGTAGGATTTATGCGCGTGCTCTTTAAAAAGTGAATGCCGTGCTTGATCGTCTCCTGCTTCTTTTGTGTCTTCCTGTAATCTGCCTTAGTCACCAGACCCAAGGCATAACCGGTTTTCTTCAGCCGTAAATCCGCATTATCCTCACGTAAAATCAGGCGGCATTCCACGCGTGAAGTAAACATGCGGTAAGGCTCGTTCGTTCCCTTAGTGGTCAAATCGTCAAGGAGTACGCCAATATAGCTTGAAGCGCGGTCTAAAATAAGATGCATTTTCTTTTTTACGCGTAAACTCGCGTTGATACCTGCCATAAGCCCTTGACAGGCAGCTTCTTCATAACCCGTCGTGCCGTTGATCTGGCCGGCCAGATATAAATTTTTAATCCGCTTGGTTTCCAGGGTTGGGTACAGCTGCGTGGGCTCAACCACCGCATGTTCTATTCCGTAACCAAAGCGGATGACTTTGACTTTCTCGAGGCCTTGAATGGAATGAAGCATGGCCAGCTGCACGTCCTCAGGCAGACTCGTTGATAAACCATTGGGATAGATTTCATCCGTATGAAGCCCTTGGGGCTCTAAAAAGACCTGGTGCCGCATTCTATCGCTGAATTTAACCACCTTGTCTTCAATGGAGGGACAGTATCGGACACCCGTTGCCTGAATGACGCCTGCATAAAGCGGAGAGCGGTCTAAGTTATCCTGGATGATTTTATGCGTCTGTTTATTTGTATAGGTAATATAACAGGGGATCTGTTTCTGTTTGATTTTTCCGGTCGAAAATGAAAATGGTTTAGGGGGTTCATCTCCATTTTGAACAATGAGGGATAAAAAATCAATGGTCCGCCTGTCCAGGCGCGGGCAAGTCCCGGTCTTGA
Organism: Candidatus Omnitrophota bacterium; assembly: GCA_043798795.1. Taxonomy (GTDB): domain Bacteria; phylum Omnitrophota; class Gorgyraeia; order Gygaellales; family Profunditerraquicolaceae; genus JBDRKE01. The sequence continues at coordinate 18,346 of JAZDOJ010000030.1, read as the reverse complement.
ATTGAAGTAACTTGAAACCTAAATCCCTTAAATCCTGCGTTAGCTCCTTTGCGGCCGGCTCATCCCTTCTGCCTCCGCTTGTGTGCTTTAGGCCGACATGGATAAGGCCCTCTAAAAAAGTTCCCGGACAGATGACCACACAGGTTGCTTGAATCTCTTCCTTCTTTTCCGTGATCACGCCGGTCACTGAATCGTTCTTTACGAGCAGCTTTCCAGCTTCGGCCTCTTTAATAGAAAGGTTCTTCTGCTGGCGAAGCACCTTCTTCATATACCGGCTATACAAATCCATATCTATCTGGGCTCGGGAGGACTGGACGGCCGCTCCTTTGGAGGCATTGAGGGTTCTAAACTGGATACCGCAGGCATCAGCCGCACGCCCCATTTCACCACCTAAGGCGTCAATTTCTTTCACCAGCTGACCCTTACCCACCCCGCCAATCGCCGGATTACAACTCATCCGGCCTATCGAATCCTCACTTATGGTGATGAGAAGAGTCCGACACCCCATGCGCGCCGAAGCCAGACTCGCCTCAATACCCGCATGACCTGCTCCTATAACTATTACATCATAATTATTCATACTATTTGAATTATACCACTAAGCGTATCACTAAAGAAAATAATTTTAGCGGGTGGCTGGAGTGTTTCGAGCGGGGCTCAGGAGGCTTAAGTTATTTTTCTGCCGTCTTTACAAGGAGGGGCATGATGTCGCGGCCAAGGATTGAGCCGATAGAGCCAAGCTTCGCTGCTTTCTCGGAGAAACTCAGGGAGCCGTCAGGCTGAACAGCGCCTCCGGAAACAAGCAGAGGCACAGGGTCCGCCGAGTGGGCTTTCATCGCGCAAACCGTGGAGTGGTCTGCCGTAACCGCGATAACGGTATGGTCGATATCCAATTTGGCGAGAAGGTCTGAAAAGAAGTACTTATCTATGGCTTCGATGATCTCTTTCTTTTTATTGAAATCTCCGTCATGTGCCGGCTCATCGGGCCCCTTGATATGCACGTAAATCCCCCCGAATTTCTTTATGGAATTCAGCGCCACTTTGGCCCAGACCGGATAATCCACATCCAGGTGGCCGGTGGATTCAGGCACATCGATGATCTCCATCCCGGTCAAGAGAGCAATTCCTTTTTCAACCGGCATCTGCACGAAAGAGCCGAATTTCATATTGTACAGCGTATCGATCTTGGGAAATTTAGGCAGGCGGTCTCCGGCATCGCGCGACAAAATAATATTGCCCGGCATTTTATTTTCCGAGACCCGTCTTTTATTGACGGCTGCATCATTTAGTACCTTATGGGATTTTAGGGTAAACTCATTTAAAAGAGCGGCCGCTTCTTTGGCCTCAGGAGAATCTTCATAACCCGGCATGGCGTAAGACTCGGCTACGATATTCTCGAATTTCTCCTTGGCTACGCCAAAAACCCCTTCCCGGTCATAGGCAGGGTCTGTATTGGTAATCCAACCGGATAATTTTGAGCGCATGCCCCTGATCACCAGAACCCCCCTATGGCCAATGGTATTCTTGAATTCAAAGGTGGCAGAGGACAATGTTACTTTTGAATTGATCTCTTTAGACAATGCCGTGGCCTCATCGGTGCTTAAGTTTCTTCCCACCCGGCGGTCCTTGATGGTCTTGGAGTCTTCGGCCACAGTGGCAAAATTAACGCGCAAGGCCAGGTCTCCGTCGTTGATGTTCAGGCCTTCGGCAAAAGACTCCAGAGGGCCCCGGCCTGTGTAATATTTGTGCGCATCATAACCCAAGAGGCTGATCACCGCAATATCAGACTCAGGCGCAATATCCTTGGCCACCGGATAAACCAAGCCGGTCTTGCCTTTCTGGGCGAGCCGATCCATGTTCGGGGTCAGGGCAGCCTCAAGCGGAGTTTTATTCCTCAGTTCTCTTATTGGTAAATCGCCTAAGCCGTCTAAGACTATGTATAAGATTTTCTTCATAACTAACACTTGGAATACCCACAGGCATGGCACTTCTGGCACCCTTCTTCATGACGCAGGGCGCCGCCACAATCAGGACACACTCCCACGATATCCACATGCTCTCTTAAATCAGAAGAGACCCCTTCATCATCATGGGAATGTTTCATAGGAATGGAAGCGACTTCTAGAGGGGCTTTGACAACCTGTTTGCTGACCAACCTTTTTTCTACAACCCTGGCAATGGCATCCGCGCAGGAAAATATCCGCTGCCCCTTTTCCCAGGAAGGAGAAGGACAACGGATATTGCGTAATTGTTCGATGATGGATTTGACTTCCAGCCCTGAGCGAAAACCTAAGGAAACGAGCCGGCCAATGGCTTCCAGCTGACTTGCCGCGCAGCCGCCGGCCTTGCCCATCTGGGTGAAAAGCTCAAAAGGCCTGTCTTCCTCATCCACATTGATGGTTACATAAAGATTGCCGCAACCTGTCGAGACTTTGGTGGTGGTGCCGATAATCACCTCGGGCCGGGGCCGGGGGACGATCTCTCTTTTTAATTCGGGGAGGGCCAGCTCCTGTTTAGCTGGCGCTTGATTGAGGTTTCCTACATTCAAAACCTGCTCTTCGCGGCTTTTGTCGCGATAAATCGTAATCCCCTTGCATCCTAATTCGCAAGACAAAAGGTAAGCCTTCCTGACGTCTTCGATGGTGGCTTCGTGAGAAAAGTTAATCGTCTTGGATGTCGCATTGTGCACATACTTCTGAAACGCGGCCTGCATGCGCACATGCCACTCAGGACTTATATCGTGGCTGGTGACAAACACCCTTTTTACGTCCTCCGGAATCTCTTCTATTCCCTGGATAGAAGATTTTTCAGCGATCTTCTCCATCAATTCCCTGCTGTAAAAGCCGCGCGCTTTGGCGACCTCTTCAAATAACGGCTCTACCTCAACCAGCTTATCGTTATCCATGACATTACGGTAATAGGAAATGGCAAACAGGGGCTCGATCCCCGATGAGGTGGGGCCTGCAATAATGCTGATGGTGCCTGTCGGCGCAATGGTCGTCAAGGTGGCATTACGCATCCTCATGCCCCCTTCTCTCTTGTCATAAATGCTTCCCTTGAAAGCCGGGAATACGCCTTTTGTTTTTCCCAATTCCAGGGATTTAAGGGTTGCTTCCTGTAATATAAAGGCCATGGTTTTTTCTGCCAGGGCCACGGCCTCGTCGCTATTGTAAGGTATGTTGAGCCGGATTAAAAGAGAGGCCCAACCCATAATACCTAAGCCGATCTTGCGCGTGAGTTTCGTGGCTTTTTCAATCTGAGGCATAGGAAATTTGTTAACGTCAATAAGATTATCCAAAAAATGCACGGCTAAGTGCGTCACCTCTTTGAGCCGTCCCCAATCCATCTCATTTCGGGAGCCCGCTTTCTTGACCATAAGAGCTAAATTGATGGAGCCCAGATCGCAGCTTTCGTAAGGCAGGAGGACTTGTTCGCCGCATGGGTTGGTCGACTCGTAGTTGCCCAATCGCGGCGTCGGATTGAATGCGTTCATCCGGTCGATGAATATGACACCCGGCTCCCCGTTCTTATGCGCCTGTTTCACGATCAGGTCAAACACCTCTCTTGCATTCAGTTTCTTGACCGTCTTGTGCGTATGGGGATCGATGATATCGTACTCCTCGCCTGCCTCTAACTTTTTCATAAACTCATCGGTAATCGCGATGGATATATTAAAATTGGTAATCTGCCTGTTGTTTTCTTTGCAGGTAATGAATTCCAGGATATCCGGATGATCCACCCGTAGGATTCCCATATTTGCGCCCCGACGGCTGCCCCCCTGCTTCACCGCTTCTGTCGCCGCATCGTAAACCTTCATAAAAGAAACCGGGCCTGAGGCAATGCCGCCCGTGGTCCTGACCACCGCATTCTTGGGCCGAAGCCTTGAAAAGGAGAACCCCGTCCCTCCGCCACTTTTGTGAATCATGGCGGTGGCCTTGAGGCTTTCAAATATGGAATCCATTGAGTCTTCGATGGGCAAGACAAAACAGGCTGAAAGCTGTCCCAATTCTTTTCCCGCATTCATTAAACAAGGGGAGTTCGGCATGAATTCTGATGAAGCCATCATCCGGTAAAAGGCCTCCGTAAGGCCCTCTGTCACCTGAGCGTCCTTACCGTACATTTTTTCAGCGCTGGCGATAGCCAAGGCGACCCTTCGAAACATCTGTTCTGGCGTCTCAATAGGCTTGCCCAACTCGTCCTTCTTAAGGTACCGGCGCTCCAATACCTTCAGGGCATTTTCCGAAAGCTTTAACTCCATTCCTTCCTCCGTTGCTAAAGAAAGATTGATTGCATTTGACCCTTTTCGCAAAGATAAGCATACTGCCGAAGCATCATTCTGTCAAGAAAAAAATACAACATGTAGTATAATCATTCGGCAAGATACACAATAAGTTGTGATAGGGTGAAACTTTGAGTCAGTTCAAGCAGACTACTGAAGAGGCTTGCAGGATTCCCGGATAACTAGCTCCGGAGGCAGAAGCACCTTCCTGATCTTGGCTTCTTTTTTAAGGTTCATGATAACGCTCAATTCCTTGACGCTTTCTTCTGCCATCTTAATCAGGGGTTGCCTGACGGTCGTTAACGCTACTGGCCCGTAAAGGCCCGAAGGATTATCGTCAAAGCCCACGATGGATAAATCCCGCGGCACTTCCTTGCCCAATTCCCTGACAACTGCCATCACCTCCAGGGCCATGGAATCCGATGCCACGAAACAAGCTGTTGGGGCTCCCGGCATTTTCACTAATTTTTCTGCTGCGGCCCTGGCCTGGCCCCGCGAATAATCTGTCTTGATGATATACGCTGGATTTATCTCAATGCTGTTTTTCTTCAGCGCCCGCTTGTATCCCTCTAGACGATTAGATGCGGCCTGCGTAACCGTATCCCCCGTAATATGTGCAATTTTTTTATGGCCCAGGCTTATCAGATAATTCACGGCGTCCTCCGCTCCCTTGGCATTGTCAATGGCAAAACAGGCAACCGGCAGGTCCTCGATATAATGATTCACCACCACGCACGGCACACCGCTGGCTACCGCATCCTCCAACTGATGGCGGTTCCCGATGATATCCGCAAAAATGATTCCTCCTGTGCCTCTTAAATTGAATGTCGAGCGGCTATCGGTCAGATGGAGCAACAGATCCAGTTTCAAGACATCGCAGAGGGTCCCGACACCGCGTATCAATTCCAGGGCGTAAAAAGAATAAAAGACACCTTCGTAGCGGGGGATGACCAACGCCACCACATTGCATTTTCCGGTAGCCAGCCGCTGGGCAAACACCGAAGGCTGAAACTTAAGCTGCTTGACAGCATCCAAGACTCTGATGCGATGTTTTTCTTTAACCGTGGTGGATTTGTTGATGACGCGCGAGACCGTGCTGATAGAAACACCCGCTAATTTCGCGACATCTTCTATGGAAATATTCTTGGAGGACTTTTTTGAACGTGACATTGAGGAAGACGGTTTACAAGTTATCTAACGGAATCCCCTATCTGAAGGGGTATGATTTCATTCTTGATATCGCAGGCCGCGATGTTCTTACGCGTCTGGATGACCTCTAGAGTCGCGACAGCCTTGTCCAGCCGGTACGCTCTAAAGGTATCGCCGATCTTCACGCCAACTTCTTCTCCCACATCAATAATCACAAAATTACTGTCTTTATTGATCGCTAATATCTTGCCTCCCGCACTCCTTGCGCCTTCCTGAATCCTGGCTTCCGGCGCGCCGGAGCCGGAGGCTGGCCGCACGACGATAGGCGGAAGTTCTACCGATTCTTTTTTGGACACACCCGTTACCACGCTACTTCCCTGGATCTCCTCTAAACCGACCTTGAGTTCGCTGGCCAGGGTTACCCTGTCCGTCAGTTTTCCCTCCAGTTGGGCAAACCGGCGCTCAATGGCCTCCTTATCATCCTGGAGCTCCTGAATTTTCTTCTCCAGGGCGAACCTGCGCGTACTGATACTCTTTAATTGACTGGTCAGCACGTCATTCTCTCTTTTTAGCGTCGCGATATTTTCCTGAATCTTGGCCTTATCGTTTTTCTCCCGGACCAAATCCTGGGCAATGCCATCCAGCAGCTTTGTATTATATGCCACCTGACGCTGCAAATCTTCTTTTTCAAGCCTTATGGCATTCAGGTCTAACTGCAAATCGCCCTTTTCTTTCTCCAGTTCTGCGTTAGCCAGTTGCGCTGTTTTGAGGTCGCTGCGCATCGCCGCCAGTTGCATTTCTAAGTCCATTTTAGCTTTCAGGATTTCCGCCCAGTAAGAATCCCCGGCAACGGGAGCCTCAACTTGCGCAACTTGCGCAATGGGGCGTTGGGCTTGAGCCGCGCCCAGGCGCTTCTCTTGAATCTGCAGTTTCTCAACGAGTTCATCTTTTTCCCGACTCAAAGCGTCAAGCCTGCTCTGAAAGCTTTCTCTTTCCTGGTTGAGCCTGTCGAATTCTTCTTTCAGCCCTTTCATCATGTCATCGAGGCTACGGGCTTTCTGCGCATCCGCATCCGATTTCTGAACCAACCGTTGATTTTCCGTAACCAATCTATCCTTTTCTCTTTGCAGGCTGAGTTTCGTATTAACGGTCTGCAGTATAAGAATGAGGCTTAACAACAAAAAACCTATGAGGCCGATAATGATGAATTTTGCGTATTTCTCCATTTCACCTCCCTTACCATAACTGCGCGAATATCTTCTGCATGACCAAGCTCGCCGAACCCAAAGCTACCGCATTCTCTCTTAATTCGGAAAAAATGATCTTTAAGTCTTCCGTGGATTCCCGGAAGGCCCATTCTTTAACGGTCATATTCACCTTATTCAGGAAATCCTCCCCGGCCTCTTCCAGTCCTCCGCCGATGACCACGAGTTGCGGATTAAACAGGTTGACGAGATAAGCGATCTTGATCCCCAACCTCTTGGCCGCTTTCTCTAAGGCCGCAACCGCTATACTTTCTTTGGAACGCGCCGCGATAAAGACGCTTTTTAAATCCACGTTTTCGATGTTGCTGGAGGTCAATTTGAAGAAGTTGACGGATTTCTCTTTATCGTGCGCCAGGGCCTGCCTGACATCCTCGACGATCCCCAAATCCATCTCCCAGCGCTTCAGGAAACAGTCGCTCCCCAAAGCACAGCTGAAAAGGTCCTGCTCTTTATAATTGTAGATCGATACCTCGCCGGCATAACCCGAGGAGCCCCGGTAAACCTCTCCATTGATCATGATACCGCATCCGACGCCGGAAAACATATAAATCACATTTTTATAACCGTGGGCCAGGTCCAGCCACCGTTCGCCGAAACAGGCGGCCGAGGCGTCGTTCTCAATCAAGACCGGCAGATTGAATTCCTTCTCAATCAGGTCCTTGAGGGGCAGATCCACCGACGCATAAGTGTAATAATGGTCCATTTTCTGGGGCCAGTGGATCGAGCCATTCTTCTTGCTCACCAGCCCCGCAATGCCGACACCGATCCCTTTGATACTCGTCGCATGTTCTTTGGAGCGCCGAAGGATCTCGCGCACGATCTCCAGCAAACATTCAGAGATCTCTTTGACCGAGGCGCGCGGACGCGCGATCTGGGTCTTGGTGACGATGTTGCCCTTTAAATCCACCAAGAGGCCCACCATATTCATCAGATTCAACCCCACGCCGATGACAAATCCTGCCTGGGGGTTCAAATCCAGAAGCACGGGCCTGCGGCCGCCTTCGGAAACATCCAGCTCTTTTTCGTATACGAGGTTACGCCTGATAAACTCATCGACATAATTAGAGATGGTCACGACATTGATGCCCATCTGTTTGGAAATATCCGGCCGGCTGATGGGGCCGTGTTTTCTTAAGATCTCCAAAATATCAATGTTACGCTTTTCTTTTTCCGAAAGCTCCTCTTTTTGGAAATTCATCATAGGCATAGATCTTATGCTCTTTCTCCGTGGCGATAATAAAAATAAATTCACGTACTTATTTGTATTATTTATACTACTAATAATAGTATAAGTCAAGTATTTTTAAGAAGTTCGGAGTTCGTGGCTCGAAGTTCGTAGTTTTTCAAAGCTCAATGCAAAGATTTTACTATGAACTACGAACACCGAACTAAGAACTTGTGTTTTGGAAGTTAGTTGGAGATTTTTTAGTAGGCGTCTACGATGTCCAAGGAGCGGTCGATGATGCCGGTGGGAGAAATGACAACGAGATTGATTTCTTTTGTGCCGCTGAAAGTATACGAAGTTTCAAATGCGGATTGGCTTGCTAGAGGGGTTTGCGCTTTTCCTAAATGGCCTGACCAAAAGTACTGCAATTCTATCTGCATGCAACCTGTGGGAGCCGTATGGGCGGTTGAATCCACAGAAACACTTTGCCTTCTTTTTGCCTGATAGGGTTGGCTCCTTAAATCTATTTTGCTCATATCGTAGAGTGCGTTCTCTTTCTTGAGCGATAAATCAAGAAACGTCTTGAGATTGTATTCTATGGGCTTCGATGCCTCTATCTCCTTTAATCTTTCCTTGGCCAAAGCGACCGTGTCGGCAAAATTTCCTGCGGCGACATCCAACAGCCTATTGTAATAATCCCGGGCGGCGGTCAACTCCTCTTCCCATTGGCTCAACAATCCTAATTGATAAAGAGCAGAGACAGCTTGGGCTGTGAAATTCTTTTCTCTTTGGGCCAACTTCTCAAAATACTCCTTCCCCTTAACGGTATCTCTCAATACATAAGCAGAAATCAGGCCGGCTTTGAAAATAATCTCATCGTGATGAGGAGCCTTGGGGAATCTAAGCGCTAAGCTGTCGAAAACAACCTTGGCCTCAAGGTACTCCTTGGCTTTTTCTAAGTTAAAGCCGCGCAGATACATTAGCTCCTGGTCAAATGCCTCTTTCCCGGCTTTATCCTCTAATCTCTTAAATATCTTTTCTGCGTAAAAGGGGTCGCTTGGGCCTTCATCTTTATAAGCGAAGGCTTTGGCGATTTCCGCAAGAACCCGAACGAATTCTTCCTTAGACAGTTTTTTAGAAACCCTGTCTATATAAACATCGTAAATGTTTTCTGCAAGGTCGGGGTTGCCTTCCTGATAAAACTTGGAAGCGGCGTTCGCCAGATCCTTATCGGATATATCCGAAGTGATTAATTTTTGCGCGTAGATCTTGTAGAACTCTTTGGATTTCCCTTTCTCTCCGTAAGCGAAGAACTTATCCGCAACTTCTTTGATGGGCTTAAAATCCGTAGCCACCGCTGAATACTCTATGGCAGAAGCCATCAGCTCTGAAAACGCCGCCTCCTCAAAAGAATCCTGCTGATTTTTGTGGAATTGCCAGAGAAGCAGGCGTGCATAAATATGCAGTGGCTCCTGGACAACCGTTGCCGCGATAGCCTTCTGGGAACCTTGCGTCAATTCGTCGCGGTAGGCATTCCCCTGGCTGAAATATTCATCCCAAAGCTGTTTTTCTTCCAGGTATTTCAGGTGTTGATAACGCGCAAGGGCTCTGTAGTAATTCACAAAAGGCTCTGCGGACTTTTTCTTTTGAGCCAGGGATTTCAGGTAGTCCACGAAATCGGAATATTTATTATTCTTAAAATAAAAGTCCTTTATGGCTTCAAAGGGCGCATATAAATCCTGATGAGTCTTGGCCTCGATAACTTGCTTGCTCCATCCCGCCAAACTGTTATCTTGGGCATAGATGGGAGAAATCCCAAGCACCAAGCACCCCATGCTCAGCATCAGAATACGCAGAAGATTGAACTTTGAACTCATTTCTTCACCTTCTTCTTATTGCCCAGGACAGGTTTCTTCCAGAACTCCCTGATGACATAATAGGCCTTGCGGGGAGTCCGTTTGTTAAGACCAAACTCCTGCTCTTCTGACAAGGCCACGATACCAAACCACTCTTCATTCATATTCATATTTTGTGGCGCTTTTATGTCAAAATAATAACTGCCATTGGACCAACCGGCATCCTCGCTATGGAGGAACCAACCGGCCGGCTCGTATTCATTATGCTTCCACCATTCATCCGTCCATTCGAACATGGTGCCTCCGATGCAATTGCCCGCGCCTTCGGGGGAACCGGCCATATTCTCATAAATCATGCGCCACTGCGATTCTAAAAAGAAGGCCTGCATGTTCTGGTCTTCCTTATTGAGATAGGCGTCATAGGCATCTGCGCCGAACTCCGACAGGAGCACGGGTTTATCGAAAGTAAACTTCAGAGAGTTAAACAGGTTCCCGAAGGTTTTTCCCCGGTAAATAATGCAGGCGATCAAATCGATGTCAACGCACACCTCTTTGGCGAATTCCAGGCCAATCAATTCTCCATTGCCTAAAGCCACAGGATGATTCGGGTCACTCTTTTTGATTTCCCGGGCGATCTCATTGACGTAAGAATAGTAGATCCTGGCCCGCATGGCTTTCTGCTTCTGGGGGTCCGGCTCTTTGTCTATTTCATCGTTGGACCATTTATTGACCAGGCCAAAGCAGGAATAATTATTTTCATTTCCCAGTATCCACATGAGCAGGCCCGGCTCATCTTTATACAGATTCACCATCTCCAGGACATCTTTCTTTACTTTATCCTGGAAGTCTTTATCGGCGTAAAAAGGACAGGGATATTCCCAGAACCCCAGCCAGTGCCCCAAAATGGTGCGGATCCCAAAGCGCTGATATAAATCCCTGATAACCTGCCTGACTTCCTCCGCATTATCGTGAACCTGATAAATCCGGATGGTATTGACACCCATCTCCTTCATCAGCTTCCCATCCACGAGCCAGGGCTTGGCCGGATCCGACCACCAGTCATATTCGTGATTCTTGCCTATGGGGATAGGGTTGTAGCAAGCGCCCCTGACGATGTAAGGCTGTCCTCCCACCATAAGCTGATAGCGGCTTCCTTCGAGCCTCTTTATAAAGACCTTCTGTTTTATCAGCGGACTCCCTCCGCAAAGGAAAGCCATAAAAAAGAGACCGCAGGCCGCAAGCAGAATGCCTCGGCCCGCATGTCTCTTCGTACTTCGTACTTCGTACTTCGTACTTCGCACCAATTTACTCGTACCTGATCTCGTCCAGATAGAAAGTGGCGCCTTCGGGGTTGTTGTCAATGTTGGTGGCCCAGCAGAAACCGCCGATGACGTAGGACATATCCTTGCCTTTTAAATCAATGGTGTATTGCGTCCACCCTTTATTCAGGAGGACCGGGCCGATGGTTGCGCTATCAGAGTCAGAATACTCACCCATGATCCCACCCACTTTAAACTCCTCAATGCGCTCACCGCCTTTTTCGCCGCGCGCCCAGAAGGTAACCTTGGTCGCTTTGGAAAGGTCAAATCCTCCGTCCTGGGTTCCCCAGTTGTTGGCCGGGTTTTGCCAGAAAATACCTGCCCAACGCGCTCCCTGCGCTGCCTTGCCGTTGTAGATAATCTTGATGCAGGAATCCCCTAAGTAGGGGTTCTCTTTGCTGGCTCCGTCGTATTTGATATCGCCGTAATCACCCATCCATCCCGAAGGAATGTAATGGTTCTTGATGGATGTGCGGTCCGAATAGACGAAGAAAGGCATGTCTTGAGCCTTTTTGCTTTCCGGCTTCATGGTAGGGTCTGCCTCAAACCTGATGTTATCCAGATAGAACGTGCAGCCATCCGGATTCAAATCCGCGGTCGTCACCCATCCAAAACCGCCGCTTATATAGGAAAGGTCTTTTCCGGTGATATTGATCGTGTACTGTTTCCAGGCATTGGTCAGTTCGATCGGCCCTATCTCGATATTCGCGGTGTCCGCGTAAGTGCCTTTGATGCCACCGACGATGAACTTCTGGATCGCCTCTCCGCCTTTTTCGCCGCGCGCCCAGAAGGTGACCTTGGTCATTCCCGTAAGGTCAAAACCGCCCTTTTTGGTTCCCCAGTTGTTCGCTGGGTTTTGCCAATAGATGCCTGCCCAACCCTGACCCTGTGCTTTTTTCGCAGAGTAGCTAATCTGCATGCAGGTTGTGCCTGACTGAGGGTTCTGCATCACCTGGTCATTTAACTTGATATCGCCGTAATCACCCATCCAGCCCGAAGGAATGTAGTGATTTTCCCGGGAATTTTTATCCGCATAAACCACGAATTCCTTAGGCTTGCTCGTAGCAGCTTGCTGGGCAGCTTGCTGGGCCAGTGCGCCAGGCACAGCCAACGCCAGCACCGCTAAAACAACTAACAACTTCTTCATTTCAACACCTCCCTTTTACATTTGTTAAGATGGAACTCTTTTGGATTTTGGATTTTGGATTTTGAAATTTTTCAACAACCTCCTTTCCTTATTTCCATAAATCTTTATACATATAGTAGGACTTACGTAAGCGTCTTAAGAAAGGACTTAATTTTCCGTCTCCCTGGCTGGCAACACCCAGCCATTCTTCGTGCATATAGCCGTCGGGAAACGGGCCGATCCACAGTCCCCGCGTATCATGGACCTTGGGCTCATAACCTTTCCACCATTCATCCAGCCATTCAAAGACCACCGCACCCACGGAGTTGCCGGCACCCTGGCGAAAAGCCATATGATTTTCAATATCCTTCCAGGAGCCGCGGTGGTAATCTGCCTGTAACTCTTCGGCTTCCTCTGGAGACTTCCCCTCGGCGTAAGCAGGGCATCCAAACTCCGTGATAAAGACAGGAATCCCCGCTTCTTCCTTGACGCTTTGCCAGAGCCGACCAAATCCGTAATCTCCACGATAGGCATTGGTGCCAAAAAGGTCTATATCAGAAACATTTTTTCCGAATTTATCCAGATAGAGTATATCGCCACTGCAGATAGCCACCGGATGCTCGGCATCTAAAGATTTTATGTGTCTGGCCACAACATTCGCGAATTTGAAAAATTCATCCGGATAGGTATTGGCATTGCAGGCGTAACCGTAGACATTTTCGTTCCCTAGAAGCCAGAATAAAATATAAGGCTCATCTTTATATTCTGTAACCATCTTGGTCACGGAATCCAGCATGTTCTTTTTCTGCTCTTCATTATTGTAATCCGTTCCCGGATTCCAGGGAGCCCCTGAACCCAAGGCATACTTGCCGAGAAAATCACCCATGATGACCCGGATGCCGTAGTTCTGGTATAGGTCACGCAGGGTTTCCTTTTTGACCGAGAGAGGGTGATGATAAAGACGGATGGCATTGATCCCCATCTCTTTCATCAGGCGAAAATCTCCTACCGCAGGTTCATCCGCATCCTGTTTATTATTTTTGTTTTTATCCACAAAAGCGTCGTAAGGGCCATCCACCTTGCCGTTACTGTTAAAATCATCTTCCATCCAGCTGGTCTGCGTTCCTTCATCGGGAGACTGCCCCACCTTTGTCGGTGAATAGGTCACCGCCTTAATGACAAAAGGCTTGTCCTCTACCATGAGCTGCCAGTCTCCGTTTTCATATTGGACGAGATGCACCTTACCTTTTCCGCGCTGAAGCTTTATGCCAGATGGTCTTTCTGCGGGAGTTTTCATGAATCTTGCCTTTAATCTATCCCAAAACCCCAGCTTCAGGAGCCTGCCGGGGCTTGTCACCGCAATATCATTGGAAACATCATTATCGTAACCGTTGAGGATGCGGATATCCGCATCCATCAGCTTAAACCCAAGCTCCGGGTATTTATTCGTCAGGTATTTTATCTTGGCAATGGCGGCCTGGCCCACGTACCAGGGCGTATGCCAATAGGTCCAACCGTAACTGCCGGGGAAATGTACGACAATAGAATAATAACATTTGATGGCGTGTTTGATCAATCCGGATTTTTCCAAGATAAAGGCCGTATAAAATAATTTGACCCCTTGCGGCTCTGGAGAAGTAGCCCATTTCAGGAATGCAGCCTGCAAGTCGGGTGAGTGCACGAAATCCCAATGAGAACCATCCAGCCGGCCTTCTTTTTGGGCCTTTTTAAACTCAGGGTCCCAGCGCACGGATAACGTATTGGGATAAATCCCTTCTCCCGCAGCCGCCATCAGGCCCTCCTGGCCTTCAACGACATATTGGTAATCTTTTGTCCCGACGTTCTTAAACTCTCCATACTTTTTGTAATCAATGACTTCCTCTTTGCCGGCATCGTACAAAACTATTTTTGTGGGCTTCTGACTGACTCTTTTAGGCGGCTCCTCTTTAACGGGAGTGCGGCCTTCTAGTTTGTCAATACTTTCTTGGGCAGCCTTGGCCACCACCCAGAACCAGCCACGCGGATCCCAGGCTTGACCCAAAGGGTATCTATCCACGACAATCTTAAAGGCCTGGATCGCCTCTTGGTTTTTCTCCTGGTTCCTGTAAGACTCTCCCTGGATAAAATGGGCAGTCGCCACATCATTCAAAGCAGAAACCGCTTCAATATCGGGCCTGTTTTTAGGCAGGCCTCTCAAAGACGCCTGCTGCCTGTCTGCCTCCTCCTGGTATAAATCAATAAGTTGCTGGGTGTATTTGAATGTTTCTTCCGCGTCTTTTTTACCGTGCGCCTGCCAGCTCTTGACGATCAGCTCACCCGAGGACGGTTGCTCTTGAGCAAACGCAAAGCGAAAAATGCAAAGCGCAAAACTTAAACTCAAAATTAAGAACTTTTTCATCCGACTACCGCGCCAGCGGTGACTCCTTTAACGATATATTTCTGCATCAAAAGATAAACGATGATAATGGGAATGGCCGTGATGGTCAGGCCTGCCATAAGCAAAGGATAACGGGTGATGAATTCTCCCTGGAAAGTGGTTAAGGCCACCTGCAAGGGCATCAAGTGCTTGCTATCAAAAATAATCAACGCCAATACATACTCGTTCCAGACGTTCAGGGCATTGAAGACGACGACCACCGCTAACACCGGGCCTGACAAAGGCAGGGCCACATGGCGCCAGATACCGAATTTAGTACAGCCGTCCATGCGCGCCGCATCTTCCAGCTCCTTGGGCATCTTGTCAAAAAAGGTCTTGAGCATGAAGATGCTGGTAGATAACCCTACATTGATCATCGCCAGAATATATCCGAAAGCCGTATTTCTCAGGTGCAGCTTATTTAACAAGATATACAAAGGAACGAAACTTCCCGGAATAGGTATCATCATCGCGGCCATGAACATGTAAAACAGGATATTGCTGCCGCGGAATTTCAGGCGCGAGAATCCGTAGGCCGCCAAAGAGGACACGATAATAATGCCGATCACGACGGATGCGGTATAAAATATGCTGTTTAAAAAATACCTGCCGAATCCCCCCTCCATCCAGGCATGGTAATAATTTTCAAAATGAAGCTTCGCAGGAATCAGAGACATATTCCTGAATATCTCTTCCTGCGTCTTGAGGCTTGAAGAGACCATCCACAGCAAAGGAAACAGGCAGCTGGCGGCTACTGCAAGCAAAAACAGATGAATCAGTGCATTGACGGTGATCTTCTTGGTTTTATAATAAGCGCCTGTTTTCATCCTAAGCCTGCCGTGCCTTTTTGGAAAATCGGTATTGAATGAAAGAAATGGCCATGAGAATCACCCCGAAGCTGATACCCTGGGCGCAAGCGTAACCAAACCTGGAGGAACCCCGCATCGATGCCAGGATCCTTAAAACAGGAACCTGCGTATGGTACGCTGGGCCCCCTCCGGTCATGGCAATAATCAACACAAACGCCTGCATCGTACCTAAAATCGTAAGGATCCCCACTAAAACAGCGACCGGCACCATGAGCGGTATGGTCACTTTTCTAAAAGACTGCCACGCATTGGCTCCGTCCACGCGCGCCGCCTCGTATAATTCTCTGGGGATCGTCTGAAGCCCTGCTAAGAATATCAGGAAGCCCCAGCCAAACCCTTTCCAGGAGTGGATAATCGCGACGGTCGTGAGGGCTGTTTTGGGGTCAGAAAGCCAGTTTCGGACCAAATTCGGAAAACCTAGCTGGATGAGCCAGTTGTTGAGAAGCCCGTAGTTACCGTCTAAGATCCATTGCCAGACCAAGCCCACCACGACTTCGGAAAGGACCGGCGGAATGAAAAAGACCATCCGATAAAAATTCTTAAGCTTTATCTCGCGGTCACAGGCCCAGGCCAGTAAAAAAGCAAGGACGTTTTGAAAGGTCAGGGCGATGATGGTGATGTATCCGGCATTGACCATGGATTGCCACCAGATCTTATCTTGTATGATCTCTTTAAAATTCTCCAACCCCACAAAGATCTTTGTAGGGAGGATCCCATCCCATTCATAAAGCCCCAGCTGAAACACCCAGATAAACGGGATGATATAAAAGATGGCAAAGATCGCAACAGCCGGCAAAACGAATAAATAATTTTCTAACGTAGATTTTAACCTCATCCTGCCTATCGCCTTTTCTTTGCAAGCTCCCGTTCTTTAACGGTCTGCACTTCGGCAGCGACTTGTTCAGGGGTCTTCTCCGCAATAATAATCGACTGGATTCCTTTATCGAACGCCTCGATGACGGCAGAGAACTCTGAAACACCCCAGACATTCGGGTGCGTGGCAAATTCTATGCTCCTTGAAAAACCGGCCAGGATATCGGAGATCTCGGTCACGCTGTCCTTATTGGCCGGAAGATTATTGGTTGCCTCAGCGAGGTACGCCTGCTGGTCTTTATCCGTTAGCCAACGCAGGAATTTCACCACCTCTTCTTTATTCTGGGATTTGGCACTCACCATAAAGGAAGAGCCTGCTCCTCCCCAGATGGAAAAGGGATACTGATCCAAAACCTGCGGAGGCAGGAAGGTACCGTAATGAAGGTCCGGATTCATTCCTTTATAGACATTGACACACCAAGAGCCGTTGAACGCAAAAACAGCCTTATCGTTGGCAAAAAGTTGCTCGGCGGTTTTATTAATCATGGTCACGATGCCGTTGTATAAAACCCCTGCCTCCTGCATCTCTTTAAAAAGGGTAAAGACCTTGACCCAGTCCGGGTCCGTATAAGGAACCTCTCCTCTGATCGTGGCCAAGACTTTGTCTTTGCCCATAATATTAAAGGCATAATTGTTGGCAAAGCAATCGATCATCCACATCTCTCCCCAGCCCGAAACCAACCCCTGTAAACCGGCTTCTTGAATCTTCTTACCTATATCTAGAAACTCCTGAAAAGTCTTGGGCGGTTTTGTAGGGTCCAATCCTAATTTCTCGAATAAATCTTTATTGTAAAGCAACTGGATAGCCATGATATCTATGGGGACACCATAAATGCCGGGTTTGACGTTATAACTGTTTCCCTCGACAAATTCGTTTACGGATAAGGCCTTGCTAAAGAACGAGTTCTTCCAACTCAAGTCATTGGCTTCCATATAAGGCGTCAGCTCCAGTATGAATCCGGCCTTGATAAAAGAGGCAAAATCGCGCTTTTCCCCTAATATGCCGAAGATATCCGGCAAATTGGCTCCCTGCGCTGCGGCGCGTACCTTCTGGGTATAGGCATCCGAGGGAGCGTAGAGCTCAAAATTCACCTTGACGCCGGTGGCATCTTCGTATCGTTTGGCTAATTCGTTAAAGGTAGGTTCTCTGTCCGTCATCCAGTGCCAAACAGTAAGGGTGGGCTTTCCAGTTTGATTCTTGGGGGCGCATCCGAAGGCGGCAAAAAGCAATAACACACTCAAAAGCATTAAGTTAAAACCCTTTTCTAAATCTTTGCGCCTCATTTTTTGACCTCCCGTTCTTCAGGGTTTAGATTATAATTATAGCACTTTAAAGCGTCTAAATCAAGGTCGCCTGCAGCCATCCTAAGAAACTTTGCCAAACTCATTAAATATTGAGCGCAACTTATTCTCTCTTGAAGAATGAAGCTTAAATTTAACACAAGTTTATAGAAGGGTCAAGTCTTTTTGTGCCTTTATGCTGCCACCCTTAAGACCCGGCTTAAACCCATTAAGTCAGCCTTCTCTAATCGCACCCCTGTTCTAAACTTATCCGGAGCCACCATCTGCGACCAGACAACCTCTCCTCTTGTGTAGAGCGGCTCTCCTTTGTCAGGAATTTCAATCCACATCTCAAGCGCGGTCTTGCGGGACAATCCTGCCTGGGTCACCAGGCCTATGCCCTTGGCGCTGATATCCTGCAACTGAGCCTCTCCCTCGACGCCGCTTCTTGGATCGATGTAACGCATGGGCAGCTTCGTAGAGATCCTGTCAAAAATCCTGTGGTCTTCCATCTCTTTCCCTCCTTTCTCTTCGGTTGAACCTCCCCACCAACATTGCGCCATCAGCCGGGGGTAACACTCCCTTACAAATTTGAATACCTTCTCCTTCTCGCTGTCTGCGATTCTTGAAAAATAAAACCCGTAGCAATACCCATCCATAACCGTTTTGTGCCATACCACCCAGACCTCCATGCCCAGGGTGTACTTCTCATGACAGAACAGGCTAAGTTTCAAGAAGGTGTCCTTAG
>JAZDOJ010000066.1:0-28460 GCA_043798795.1 Candidatus Omnitrophota bacterium | reverse complement strand
CCCCCTTTGTTAAAATGCGAGCTTATTTTATTATACCAGAAAAACGCTCAAAAAGGCCTCAATGTTTTTTCTGCATAGGGGGTAGATAACAACATCATCCTGTTACCTACCCCCTAAAAGAAAAGCTTATTTCTTTTTCTTTGTTTTTTTCTTTGGCTTCCTGGAACTGCATCCACAACCCATGGTCTTCACCTCCTTAATATATCCGCCAGATCCTTATCCGGCGTGCTGATCAACTTCAAATCGAACTTCTCCTGGATGACCTTTAATACTGCAGGTGTCACAAAAGCCGGGGGCGTAGGGCCTATGCGTATACCCTTGATCCCCAGGTAAAGTAACGTTAAAAGGATCGCCACGGCCTTTTGCTCAAACCAGGAAAGAACGATGGAAAGCGGCAGGTCATTAACGCTGCAGTTAAAGGCCTTACTAAGCGCCACAGCCACCTGGATAGCCGAATACGCGTTATTGCACTGGCCGATGTCAATCAACCGCGGCACGCCCTCTATCGTGCCGAACTCCAGCTTGTTAAAACGGTATTTACCGCAAGCCAATGTCAAAATCACGCAATCCTTAGGCACCTTCTCCGCAAATTCCGTGTAGTAGTTTCGTCCTGGCTTGGCTCCGTCGCAACCGCCGATAAGAAAGAAACGCCTGATCTTTCCGGACTTAACCAGACTAACAATCTTATCGCTCAACCCCAGGATAGCCGTATGATGAAAACCCGTCATAATCTTTTTGCCCGGCGCCTCAGGTAAGGCAGGCAGGGATTTGGCTTTTTCGATTAAAGGCTTAAAATCGCGCGCCCTTATATGGGTGGCACCCGCGACACCCGTAATGCCAACGGTAAACAGCCTGTCCAGATACGTATTCTGAAGGGGAATCAAAACGCAGTTGGTTGTTGCCAACAAAGCGCCGCTAAATTGATTGAATTCCTTTTTTTGCTCCTGCCAAGCGCCTCCGTAATTTCCCACAAGATTCTTGAATTTTTTCAGTTCGGGATATCCGTGCGCAGGCAGCATTTCGCTGTGCGTATACACGTTAATTCCTGTCCCCTCGGTCTGTCTTAAGAGTTCATGAAGGTCCAAAAGATCATGACCGGTAACAAGAATCCCGGGCCCTGCCTTGGTCCCCGTATCCACTTCCGTGGGAACAGGATTGCCGAACCGCTGGGTGTGCGCTGCATCCAACATCTCCATGGTCTTGAGGTTCATTAAGCCGCATTTTAAAACGATTTCCAAGTAATCATTGAGGTCAAAGTTCACGTTGGTCACTGTCTTAAACAAGGCCTCATGCATAAAGGCATCCACGTCCTCATTCCTGGCGCCTAATTCCCTGGCATGAAAGGCATAAGCCGCGATGCCTTTTAAACCAAAGAGTAAGAGGTCCTGAAGACTCTGGATATTTTCGTCTTTTCCGCAAACGCCTGTCTTTGTACAACCGCTTCCTCCCGCCGTCTGTTCGCATTGATAACAAAACATCTCTTACCTCCCTTTTAATTTCCTGTATCTTTCTTCGCCCACGCACTCTCTGGCAAATTTGCACCAATCCACGCACGAAGGCAGTCTCTCCCGGCACACGAGATTCTTGCATCGGGGGCATTTGACCTTCACTTCATCGGAAAATATCTCCAGGCTGTATCCGCAATCAGGGCAGGTGATGCTTTCGGCTTTGATATTCCTGTCATCCTGCCCCGGGCAATTATTCTTCATGAGAGTCTCTCTCCCTTGATGCTGATCGTGACCTGCTCAAAAGGAATCACTTTCCCCGATTGAGCGATGGCCTCACCTATGATATCGGCCAATCCGAAACAGCAAGGCACTTCCATATGGGCATAGGTGATGGATTTGATGGTGTTCTGTTTTAAGACCTGGCCTAATTTCTCCCGGTAAATTTCGGTATTATCTAACTTTGGGCAGCCGACCAGAAGGACCTTGCCGTTGAGCAGGTCTTCGTGAAAAGACGCATAGGCAAAAGGTACACAATCGGCGGCGATCAATAAATCCGAATCATTCAGATAAGGGGCAGCCACGGGAACCAGCATAAGCTGCACAGGCCACTGCCTGAGCTGGGAGGGCAAGCGATCCAAAACAGAATCCTTGGCCGCTTGACGCTCTTCGTGCCTAAAATCCATGACTTTCATGCCCGGACAACCTGAAGATCCATGCGCGTGAGCATACGGCTTCTCAAAAGCATCCATCTTGATACCCTTTTCCTTAAGATAAACCTCGGCCTCCCTGAGATACTTTGTCTCTCCGTGCTCCTTGAGATGGGCCAGATGGGCCTTAATGACATTTTCTCCCTGTTTGGCGATATTCTCCATCACCTTTCTTTCATTATAGGCTTGCGCTTCTCTTTCCTCTATTTGAATGGCACCTTCCGGGCAATGCCCGATACAGGCGCCTAATCCGTCGCAGAAGAGGTCGCTGACCAGGCGCGCCTTCTGATCGATAATCTGGATAGCCCCTTCCGGACAGTTCGGGATACATAAGGCGCATCCCGTGCACTTCTCATCATCAATTTTAATGACTTTTCTCTTGCTCATCGGCCTTGGCTCCCTTCACAACAAAGAAGCGATCGTTATCGATTCTAATTCCGCGCTCACCAGGCCTTCCATCCGCATGATCTTCTTTCTTAAAGGACAGGTGCGCACACTGCGGCAACGCGCTCTTTTGAAGAAGCATTCGTTCAATTGAAAGGTTCCCTGGAATATTTCCATCAGGTCTGCCAAAAATATCTTATCGGCAGGCCTCGCCAATGTAAAACCCCCTCTTGTCCCCTTACTGGAGACAAGGATCTTCTTCTTATTTAATACCTGTAGCAATTTTCTTAAAAACGGCTGAGGGATCTTGAGGGCCTTAACTAGCTGAGAAACCGGCACGACGTTACCCTGGCACCGAGCCATAAAACACAGGGCCCTGACCGCGTAATCTGTATCCCGGGTGATTAATTTCATCTTCTTAAAAATGCCTGGCTGATGAATCTCTTCATCTTAATGATACCATGATGGTATCATTTGTCAAGTGATTTTTTTTCTAAAACGCAGGCGCGTGTAACCCTCTTGTTGGGAGAGAGAGGCGGGTTTGCAGCAGGAGCCTTTTCTTCTTAAAACATCATCGGCCCCAGATAAACCAGATAAACAAATAGGCTGCGGCCACGGCCGCCAGGGTAAAAGGTACGCCTATTTTCCCAAAATCCTTAAAGCTCACCTCATAGCCTTCTTTTTTAAGAAGCCCACAGGAAACAATATTGGCAGAGGCGCCGATAGGCGTGAGATTTCCACCGAGGCTGGCACCGATCAGGAGGCCGAAGAGAAAAAGGGAAGGGCTAACATCAAGCCGCTTGGCCATGGAGAGAGCCACGGGAAGCATGGCTGCTAAAAACGGGACATTATCGATAAAACCCGATAGGATAACCGCAACAATTACTAACAAGCTGTAACCCAAAAAGAGATTTCCACCCACGACGCCAGAAAGAAAACCTGAGATAGCCTCAACCCATCCGGTCAGGGTGATGCTGCCTACAAGGATGAATATGCCAATGAGAAAAAAAGTGGTATCCCAATCCAGCGTTTTTATCCCTTGAAGGATAGGGCCCTTGGCTGTACATTTCTTCCAGCCGATAGAGACAACAGCGGCTATCATGCAAAGAACTCCTGCCATGTAGGTGAAACCCGTATCGAGAAATGAGGTCAAGGCCAAGGCGAGAATCAAAATGACCAGGATGACGGTAGGAATCCAAGACCTGACCTTCTCAACGGCCAGGAGGCGGGATTTCTCTTTGTGATTCCTGAAGATAAAATAGAGGACAATAAAAGAAGCCAAAGCGCCTAACTCCACCGCAAAAAATATACTGGGCCTTCCTCTGTAAAAGAAGAAATCCATGAAATTCATTTTAGCAAAACCACCCAAGAGCATGCTGGGAGGATCTCCGATAAGGGTCGCAGCCCCCTGCAAGTTGCTGGAAACAGCAATCCCGATCATCATTTTGACGGGATTGAGATTAATCTTTTTGGCTAAGGAGAGAGCGATAGGAGCCACAATCAGGACCGTGGCCACGTTTTCGACAAAAGCAGAGATGAATCCGGTTAACAGGCAAATGAGAAGAATGGCCCAGGCCGTGTTTCTGGCCTTATCGACAATGATTTCGGCGATATAGGCCGGGACCCGGCTCTCCATGAATATATCAGCCACAACCAGCGTGCCCAGAAAGATCCCCATCACATTCCAGTTCACCGCCCAAAAAGCCTCTCGCATAGAAATCGTCTGCGAGAGAATAAGAAATGTAGCTGCAGAAATAGCGATGAGGCTCCTCCTTTTGGGCAAAGCCACAAACGAAAGATATGCGATAACAAATAGAGCTAAAGAAACCGTCTTGGAATCCACGCTTGCTTTGTGCCCCCTTTTTTACGATGCGTTACACTATCCTAACAAAAATCATCAACAAATTCCATGAATTTTTAAGATCAGCGCCTCTTTCAAACGAAGAGCTTCTGAAATTTTTCTATCTCTTTTCTTATGTTCTGCTTGTTCACCACTGCAGAGATCGCACACAAGCCATCGGCACCAGCCGCAATGACCTGCTTGGCATTGGATAAATCAATACCTCCGATGGCAATCACCGGTAAAGAAACGCATCCTTTAATCTTACGGATGAGCTCAACGCCTACGGGCCTTCCTGCATCCTGTTTCGTGTCGGTTCGAAAGATGGGACTGACGCCTATATACTGGGCACCCAACCTTTGTGCCTCAATCGCCTCATCCAGCGTGTGAACAGTCAGGCCGATGATTTTTCTGGGACCGAGAAGCTTTCTGGCAACCGCGTAAGGCAGATCCACTCCTCCCAGATGCACGCCGTCCGCACCCACACTCAGCGCTAAATCCAATCTGTCATTGACCAAAAACAAAACATCCTTACAAATCCTCCTTAACCGCAAAGCTTCCTCATACGCCTCTTTCGTGGATTTATTCTTCTCTCTGTACTGCACGACTTCAACCTTTGCTTTCAGGGCGCACTTGACGTCGCTGGCATTACCGGCGCGGCTAAGGACGGCATCTGTAATGAAGTAATATCCCCTCATGCCTCTACCCTCTGATATCTGTTTATCGTCTTTTTGTCCAGATGATAAAGGTGATCAAAGAGTCTTTCTTTGAATGTCCCGGGGCCAAGGGAAGTTTTGGCCGCGCGTTCTGCGGCGACCTCAAAACAAACCAGGGCTGCGGCCGAAGCCACGGCGAAATTCTTCTCAACGGCCGCAAAGGCCCCAATCACAGAAGTGGCCATGCAGCCTGTACCGACAACATGTGTCATCATCGGCGTGCCATTTTTTACGACAAAGAAATTCTTTTCGCCGGCAACGATATCCTCCTGACCTGTCACCACCACCGTGCATTGACGTTTGCTTGCCAAGTCTTTGGCAACCTGCCTCATATTCTTATCAACGGCCGCAGCATCCACGCCTTTTGTCGAGACTCTCTCGCCGGCCATCCTGGCCACCTCCGAAGCGTTTCCCTTGATGATATCGATGCGCACCTCATCCAGGAGTTCAAAGGACTTACGGTCTCTTAAGGAAGTGGCTCCGGCGCCGCATACATCCAGGACAACCGGAATACCCTTCTTGTTGGCGCTAAGAGCTGCTTTCTTCATCGCTTCCACAAAATCAACGGTCAACGTTCCGATGTTCAGGACAAGGCTAGAGGCAATCTGGGCCATCTGGGCCACTTCTTCCCTGGCATGGGCCATCACAGGAGAAGCCCCCAGCACTTTAACCACATTCGCGCAGTCGTAAATCGTCACCCAGTTTGTCAGGTGGTGGACAACAGGCTTATTCGTTCTTATTCTTTCCAATAATCGGTAAACATCGATTCTTATTTTTTTCATAGTCTTTTAATCAATTCTTTGGCGACTTTCTCTCCGGAAAGCAGCATCCCGCCGAATATAGGCCCCATGCGCGGCCCTCCGAAGACGGCATTGGCGCACATGCCGCAGACGTACAAGCCCGGCGCCACCTCTTTTGAATTCTTAACAATAGTATCTTCTGCCAGGTCCGCCCACATGGATTTCTCACCCATGATCTTTGCGGTTCTTGTCCTGAGCCTCACACCCGCTTTTCTTTCCACAATATGCGCTACCTCAGCCGCATGGCCTGTCGCATCAACGACAAAACGCGCTTTCATCGTAATAGGATCTACATGCAAGTGGGCTATTTCGACAGCTGTCCAGTTTAATACGATGCCGCAAATACGGTTCCTTCTTATCATCACGTCTTCGGCGCTCAGCAGATTGAAAATCTTTGCCCCTGCCTTGATCGTCTTGGAACAAATCGTTGAAACAGCCTCAAGGGAATCGGCTAAATAATACCCCCTTTCAAAGAGCCGGACCTTGACCCCGAATTCATCCATGATCTTCTTGGCCTTCTCTTGGACCACGATCTCATTGAACATGATCCCGCCACCCCACATCCCGCCGCCTACGGATAGCTTTCTCTCGAAGACCGCTACCCTCTTTTTCTGCCGGGCCAGATAATAGGCGCAGCACATGCCCGCAGGCCCTGCCCCTGCAATGGCCACATCCACGTCTAAAGACTCGATCAACTTGTCCGTGTAAGACTCAATGATCGCTCTTGAGATTTTAATCTCATCCAGTTTCATTTGGGCCTCCTTAAACAAAAACCCTTACGGCCAGACGTAAGGGTTAAGTACTTTCCTTTCCTCCGCTGGCATTATCCAGATCAGGTTCATCGGGTCATCTGCTTAGGACGCAGAACTCTCAGGCCGCAAATCACGACCTCCCCTTACTTTTTTCTATTACACCATCTTCAATGTTTCTTGTCAATACAAATCGGATTCGAAAACTCCCTGAATTTTCACTGCATTTGTATATATTTTCTTAAAAGCGGAGTACTTCTATCCGTTCTAAGAAAAATTTTTTAGGGTTATTTTCCTGGCCCCCTTTCGAACCATTACCTGAACAGCCTTTTCTGAGTCGTTTGGTTTAAGGTTGACGCCTTTGACGGCATCCAGCAACAATTTCACCTTAAGCCCATGCTTTAAGGCATCCCCCACGGAAGTCTTGACGCAGTAATCCGTTGCCAAGCCGCCAACGTAAATCTCCCTTATCCCCATCCTGTTTAACCATTTTTCAAAACCCATGCCGCTTAAGTCTTCTGCCTGGAAAGCAGAGTAACTGTCTTTCTCAGGATCCATTCCTTTATACAAGAGAACCACATCCTTAGGCAATCTGAGTTTAGCATGAAACTGCGCGCCTTGAGTGTTCGCAAGGCAGTGCACAGGCCAGGCTCCTCCGAAAGATTTAAAGTGCCTTGTTCTTACCGGGTGCCAATCAGCCGTGGCAAACACAGGCCATTTTTTCTTAAGAAAAATTTTTATGTATCTATTCAGGTTGGGCACAATCTTGTCCCCTTCCGGTACGGCTAAGGCTCCCCCAGGACAAAAGTCATTTTGGACATCCACAATCAATAGGGCTTTTTTAGATTTCATAAGGAACGACTCCCCTTTTTGCCTTTATCAAAGAAACCCGCTATGGCCGAACGACAAAAAACACACTGACCATCCTGGATATGATCCTCTAAGACAAGAAAACCTTCCCTGCGGATCAAAAGCTTTTTGCAGGCAGGGCAAACCGTATCGCTTCCCCAGCCATAAACATTGCCGGTATAAATAAAGGCAAGGCCTGCGTCCTGGCCAATCTTTTCGGCCTTTTTAAGAGTTGCCTCCGGCGTCGGGCCATGGTCTGAAAAATGGTAATCCGGATGAAAACGGGAGATATGCCAGGGGATAAATTTGTCCACCCCGGCGATGAAGTGGGCTATACCCTTAAGCTCCTCATCAGAATCGTTTTCTCCGGGCACGACCAATGTCGTTACCTCAACCCAGATTCCCAACTCATGCATAAGTCTGATGGAATTCAAGACAGGATCCAGGGAACCGAAACAGATTTTCTTATAAGACGCCTCTTTAAAGAACTTGAGATCCACATTGGCTGCGTCCAGGTACGGCCCTAACATCTTAAGGCACTCTCCTGTCATATAGCCATTGGTGACAAAATTATTATAAAGACCCTTCTCTTTTGCCAATTTCGCCGTCTCCATTGCATACTCGAAAAAAATGGTCGGTTCCGTATAGGTATAAGAGATACTTTTGCATTTATTTCTTAAGGCCTCATTGACGATTTCCTCAGGCGTCAACTCTTGGCCGGGAAAATCACCCTCGCGAAAATGAGCCTGAGAAATCTGCCAATTCTGGCAGAACCCACAGCGAAAATTACAACCGATGGTGGCAATCGAAAAGCTAAAAGATCCAGGCAAAAAATGATAAAGGGGTTTTTTTTCGATGGGGTCTGTGTGGACAGCCATCACCTTGCCATAGGCATGCGTATAGAGAATACCGTCTTTATTCTGCCTGACGCCGCAAAACCCGAATTTTTTATCAGGGATCCTGCAATGGTGAGCGCAAAGATAACAATGAACGCTTCCCTCTTCTAACTTTTCATAGAGTAAGGCTTCTTTCATCCCTTAAATCCTTAAACGCAAAAGGGCCTCTTCTTCCATACGCCCGACTTTCGAAATCTTTGCTTCTTGAGGGATCTTTCGGTAAAATATTTCGGCGCCCTGCGCGCCCTCCAGGTCGCAATAACGGCAGGTGATGGCGCATGAAATCCTCACAAGCTCTTCAGGAAAGACCCCTCTGCCTAAAGACGTGGGCCCTGCCAATTCCTCGCTAGGATAAAATAAAAAATCATTTTCTCGGGCTCGCTGCTCCAACGCGGCATTTTCTTTTTCGTTACGGCCGACAATCAATTTAGCATCGGGACTCAACCGAAAATGCCTGCCATATCTTAATAATTCTATATCATCCATAGATAGTTCATGATGGAGAAAAAGGTCTTTTAATCTTTTTGCAAACTCGGGGTCTGTTAACAGGCAACCGCCGCTGGCATTGGGATAATTTTTGAGATCCAGGGATTGCGCCAACTCCATCTGAGGCCTGCGCGTCCTACCGCAAAAGTCCGATAGCCTGTTTCGGTCAACCCACCCCTCCTTTTCCGGAATGGTTTCGGGAAGCCTTCTGGCGGATAAGGGCCTTAACAACAAACCCTCCAAGCCGCTTTCCTTCTCAATAAGCTGCAAGGCCTGCCTATGCTGCGACATCGGCCGCTGGCCCAGGAGTTCTCCGGTTACCACAAATGAAGCCTGCCACTCTTTCATCAATTGCCTGGCCTTGGCCAACATCAGAATTTTACAATCGATACAAGGGTTCATGTGCGACCCAAAACCGTGACGCGGTCTCTCTAATAACCCTAAGAACTCTCTACGGATGTCGACATCTTTTAAATCCTCGCCCAGGTTGCCTTTAATCAAAAGAGATAGCCCTCGAGTCTTTTCCTGCAAATCTTTATTGTAATGGCAGAAAGGAATCTTGAAATGCAAGGGAATGACCTGGATACCCTGGCCTTGAATGAGCTTGGCTGCCAAAAGGCTGTCCAATCCTCCTGAAATGAGTGCAATGGCTTTCATGGCTAACGCATAATCGCAAAATTAAGCATCGTTCCCACAAAGATGGCAACCGAAACCATAATCAGGGTTGCCTTAATCAGACTTTTAAGGCCCAACTCTTTGAGGAGGATAACGAAGGTAGCCATGCATGGAAAAGACACGGCAAGCAATGTGACGGCAATGAATAACTGTTTTGCCGAGAGACCCAAAGGCCCCAGCATCCCTACAGCCACATCCTTTCTTAAAAAACCTACCACTAGGGCGACCACCGCTTCTTTCGGAAGGCCAAACAGGCCCTGAATGACTGGCGCAAAAATATTAGTTATGAGGTCGAACCATCTCAGATACATAAATACATTGATCAACAGGACACCTAAGAGAACCACAGGCATGGCCTCAACCAGGAAGGCTTTTATGCGAAAATATAATTTTTTTATAAGCATGGAAAGAGGGGGAAGGCGGTAAGGCGGTATCTCCAATAAGAACTCAGGACTGTACCCCTTTAAGAATCGGTTTAACACTACTCCCAATACGAGGATAAGCGAAAATAGCACCAGATAAACGCCAGCCACATAGAATCCGCCAAAAGCTCCCAACAGCCCAAAGATCATCGCCTGTAAAGGCACGCAGGGCACCCCGATAGAAATAATGGTTGAGGCGATGAAACGTTCGCGTTTTGACTCCAGGACACGCGTGGAAAGAATGCCAGGCACATTACAGCCAAAACCCAACAGGACAGGGATAATCGCGTAACCGTGCAATCCCAGCCGATGGAGTAAATTATCCAATAGGATAGCCAGGCGCGGTAAATAACCGATGTCTTCCAATAAGCTTAACACAAAATAAAACGAAACAACGTAAGGCAGGACCATGGCAAATTCAATATACGGGGCTGTTGTCAAGACGCCCATCGACTGTTTAAAATCAATCTTTCCGTTCATCAGCTCTCCGATCAGCAGATGATGCAGGAACCCCGCCTGTCCCATGGCAGAACTTATCTTCTCTAAAAAGGGCTGGTAGAGCCTAAAAAATATAGGATCACAAACGTTATTAATCAATCCTTCACCCAGGAAACGCACTGTCTTAAAGGCCGCATAAATAATCACGGCTGACATCGCCAGGCCGCTTAAGGGCCTTAAGGAAGCATCCTCCAGAATCTCTCTTAGAGTATGGTGGCGGTGCGTCAGGCGTTGCGCTTCTTCAATAATCGTGCCTATCTCTTCCCAGCGTTGCGTGTGGCTGCGCTGGAATCTGGCCGTTGGCTTGACCTCCTTGACCCTCTCGATCAGCCCTTTTATGCCTACTCCTGTTACCGCACAGGTCGCCATCACCGGGACTCCTAAATGTCTTTCAAGCTTCTCGATGTCGATGTGAATCCCCCGGTGCTCCGTATCATCGCACATATTCAAACAGACAATGACAGGAAATCCTTCTTCAATGAGCTGTAAGGTCAGGAATAAATTTCTTTCTAAATTGGTCGCGTCAACGATGTTAATGACCGCCATATCTTCTCGTAGCTCTTTTTTCAGGATTTCGGCGACTATGGCTTCGGCTTTTGAGGCAGGTTCCAAGGAATACGCCCCGGGCAGATCAATAACCTCCAGCCTCTCCTCCCCCAGCCTGAGGTATCCCTTGGCGATCTCAACAGTGGTGCCCGGATAATTCGAAGAGATGACCTGGACTCCGGTCAGGCGTGAAAACACGACGCTTTTGCCCACATTGGGGTTTCCAACCAAATAGATCTTCTTGATCATTCTATTTCAACGATAATCTTGCTGGCCATGCCGTGGCCCAGGGCCATGACGGTCCTACCCACTTTAAGGGCTACCGGTCCCCTTAAGGCAAAATGGCTGAGTTTCGTAATCTCTCTCCCCTTATAGATACCCATACTCATCAACCGACCCGCAAGGACGCTGCCTGAAGTAATTTCGAAAACCTTGCCCCTTTGATTTTCTTTCATCTGAACTAAAGATACCTTTCTCATATTTTCTTAAGGACCCTGTCTTTGAAAACGATTCTTATCCCGGTAAGAGGAATTTGGCAAGAGACATAAGCGCAATCCCAAGCAAAAAGGCAACAAAGGCTAGCGTCGAGCGTTTTAAATCCCGTTCCTTATGTATTTCGGGGATAAGGTCGGACGTGGCGATATAGATAAAGCCGCCGGCTGTTAACGGCAGTAAAAAGGAAGAAAAGTCGCCGACCCAATGGGATAAAAAATAACCGCACACCGCACCCATCATGGCTGTCAAGGCTGAAAGAAAGTTAAAGATGAGGGCCTTTCGCCTGGAAAAACCCCCGTATACCAGGACGGCGAAATCTCCCATTTCCTGGGGGATCTCATGAAGAATAATAGCCAGGGTCGTCACAGCCCCAAGCTTCAGGGAGGACAGGAAACTGACGGCGATCACCATGCCGTCGATAAAATTATGGAGTCCGTCTCCGATCAGATTCAGATACGTGAAGGCGTGGATATCGCATTCGCCCTTTTCATGACAGTGCCGCCAATAGAAATACCTCTCCAAAAGGAAAAATAACACGATCCCCAGGATGAGAAAATAAAATACCCGGGTGCTGCTTGATACGGACAGCGACTCGGGCAATAAATGCAAAAAGGCGCCTCCCAGAAGGGCGCCGGCAGAAAATCCGATGAGACCGAATAGAATCTTCTGCAACAGTTTCTCGTTTATCGCCAAGGTAATGATACCGATCAGAGAAATGAGGCTAACGAGGCATGTGCTTGCCAGAATGTAGACTAAAACCATTGAGAGAGGGTCTTTCAGGCAGAAACTTTGTACACTTTATCATGAGGATGGACCTGCTTGGTCACTTTGATGCCAATCACATCCCCTGACTTGGCTTGAGAAACCGAGGCGTGCTCGATCTGCATGGAATCAACGTTTTGCGTAAAATCGCTGGAATGGCCTTTGATATGGATGGCTTCTCCTACCTGCAGGGCATCCGACAACTCAATGATCCCCACATTCAAGTGGTTGTAATAATGAGTGATCTTGCCGATCTCCTTCTCCTCCATATATGCCTCCTTTTAATGAGCAGACGAATGAACACAACACTTAGCCCAGGTTGGGCTTTCTGCCTTTATTGGCACGCTTGGAACGCCAGTTGAGCTTACCTCTGCGTTTTCTTTTACCCATAAGAGTTAATACTTGTAATAATTGGCAGGCATCACCTGAGAAACATACCTAACCGCCTCAATGATGCATATCCGTATGGCCTTTTCCATGGGCGTGTTCGCGTAGGCCGATAAACCACCGCCTAAACCCCAGCCTCCAAAAAAACCACCCATAATCGCACCCGAGATATCGGAAGCCTGTCCCTGAACACGGGTGGCTGAGAGAACCTCGGAAGTAGAGGCATCCACGATACGTATATCCAGTGCCATGTGGGCCTTGTTCAATGCCGCTCCCAATAACCCGCCTAAAACTCCTCGGCCTATTCCGCCGCCACCGCCGATTCCGGCCCTTCCTCCTGAAGCCTGAGGCTCAAATTCGGTCACCGCCGCTGTAATAATCAAGTCAGCGGTCCTGATCTTTCCTCTCTGCGGCCCTCCGGTTGTCGGATCCGCTGCCCCGGAACTGGAGAGTTCCTGTTCCTGCATCACGGCACTGAGCGCCTGGCGCTCGACCACGCTGAAACGATTGCTATTGACCAGGGCCGTTACCAACATCTCACGCAACCCGTAACCGATCTCGCCACTGGCCTTGGCCGCCTTCACATCAAAATCAGCCACGGCAATCCTTGCTTTAGGACCTATATAAGGTGGCAAAGGTGACGTCCCGGCCGTATTGTCAACCTGCGCAGATGGTTGCGTCATAGAGGCGCACCCTGCGATGGCAAAAACAAGTAAGGCATTTATCAACATCAGAGCTTTCTTCTTCATCTTATTAAAACCTCCTTTTTATTTTTTCAAAGCCTCAATAATCTTTGTGGCCAACTCTTGCGCTCCTTTGACAAGGGCCTCGCGGCCACCCGTAATCACATCCGTATGGGCGGAACTGCCCGTTGCATCTATATAAGCCAAGACCTTGCCGTCCTCGACACGGATGAGCCTGACGGATAGATTAGCAAAACAGGAGCGAAAGTTCGATTGAGGCACATTCCCGCCGCTTGAAGCCAGGGCCTTACCCAAAACCACGTAATCGGCCTGGGACAAATTTCCCAAATCAACCGAATCTGAATCAGAGAGGTCCACCTTTCGGAAAGCCCGATTTTTCTCAATAACCATGGCCAGATTTGAGGGCTCAAGGACTTCGTAACCGGCCTCGATAAGTCTTTTGGCTATCGTCGTCTCTGTAGCCGATAAATCGATTTCGCTGGCCCACCAGGCCATCTGGGGTCCTTCAATATTCTGCTCAGCGATAAGCAAAATGACTTTGGAGCCCACGCACTCTGCGTCATCGGCCGATGAGACCGAAGAAACAAACCCCAAACTTAAAACCAAAAACACAAAAATTATCTTTCGCATAGACTCTTACCTCCAGTTTATTTACTATATTACGAAACCTAAGAAGTGTCAAGCTTCAAATAAGCCTAAAGGTTGCTCCTCATATGACTTTCAATAAGTCCTCTATCTTTCTTATGACACGGAATGGCTTCTCTTTCCTGATCTCACCCAGGGAGCTTGAGCCAGTCGCAACGACAACGGTCCTGACCCTTGCGCGCTGCCCTGCTTGGGCATCGATGGCCATGTCGCCGACGTAGAGGGTCGCGTCTGGATTAAGGTGGAATCTCTGCATGATCTTACGCAAGATCAAGGGGTGAGGCTTCCCATGCTCCAAAGTGTCGGCACAGAGACAATACTCAAAATACTTACCAAGCCCCAAATGCCGGATTAAGATCCGGGAGAAACGCGTGGGCCGATTGCTGGCCACGGCCAACTTGACTCCTCTCTTCTTTAAGATTCCCAGAACCTTTTTAGCTCCTGGGAATAACCGCGCATGACGGATGAGAGAATAGGAATGGTGCCTGCGATAAATACGCAGGGCCTTTTTTAACTGCCGGGGCAAAACATTCGGTTTTAAGAGGGATTCATCCCCCCATCCCACGGCCTTGCGGACCGTTGAGCGGGATCTGTCTTTTATCCGCAGAGCCTGCATGGTGTGGTTGAAGCTTCGAAAGATCGCCTCGTAGGCATCCACAAGAGTTCCGTCCAAATCAAAAATAATAAGTCTAAGGTTTTTCATCTTTAAAAAATAAGGCAGGGAGTAACCCTGCCTTAGTGTCCTTGCTTTAACCTGTCTTTATACTCGGCTGCCTATTCTTTCATAGCCGGCATTTCTTCTTCCATGGCGGAAGCGGCTGGCTCCTGCATCTGCGGCATGGCTTCGGGCTTTTCCACGCTTATGTTTTTGGCTACATTTTTTCCGATCGGATCAACGGAATAATCAATACTGACAACATCTCCTGCCTTAATCTCATCCAGGGACAGTACATTCTCAAAGATCGTCTTATCGTCAATGCCGACGCTTATTTCCTTGTCCTGATCGGTCTCATAATCAAGGTATTTGACCGCCAGGGCCTTATTCTGTTTATCCACATTCATGACATCACCCCAAACCCATTGGATGTTGCCTCCCCCTTCGCTCTGCGGGACGGCCCCGCCCTTTAAGACATCCTCAGCCAGGATCGTTTTTCCGTTGCTAAGTACAAAAAAAACCGCGATGAGCGCAAATATTAGAATCCTTACCTTCATAGAGCACCTCCTTAAATTGAGCTTTAATTTATCATAGATTATTCTTGTTGTCAAGTGCCTCAACGTTGAAAACCGGGGGCCGTTTACTTATAAAAAGGAATAAACGTCAGAAAAAGCCAGGCCACGGACGTACTCACCACCCCTACCGTCAACCCTATCCAGAACCAGCGGAAGAATGTGACGCGGATATTCTTTTCTTTTTCGAGGATGCCTAAGGCGACGATATTGGCGGTGGAGCCCACTAAGGTGATGTTGCCTCCGAAACAGCCTCCAAACAGCAGCGCCCACCATAAAGGCTGCAGGCTTTCGGAGAGGCCCTGAAAACTCTGGATAACCGGAATAAACGCAGCCACCATAACCACATTATCCAGGATGCTGGAACCGATGGTCGTAACCCACAAAACGATCCCTGTCAAAAATGGCACGCTATTTCCTGCCAGGGCAGATAATTTAAGAGCTAAGACATCGGTGGCTCCGGTGTACTTAAGGGTCCCGGCCTGGGCAAAAAGGAGAATAAAAAACAGAAGCGTCCACCACTCCACGTCCTGTTCGACATATTTACGGGCCTTCTCGTGTTTCCAGGCCATCACCAACCCGCTTGAAACCAGGGGAATGGTCAGTAGCATCGTGTTGGCCTCTAAATGCCAAAGGAGTTCCAGGCGATGATGCAGGGCGATAAAAAAGAGCGTCGTTGCGAAGATGCCCAAAGCTATTTTGAGCTCCTTTTCCGGCGGCACGGAAACAAGCTTGATCAGGATGTCATTATACCCGAGCTCCTTGATTTTTCTGTCAAATTCCCTAAGCGGCTTTCGATACCAGAGCCTCACGATGACGATGAGGACCACCAGGGATACCAACATAACAGGAAAGGCCTTTATAATAAAATCTTCAAAGGTCAGACCTGACTTTGTGGCGATGAGGATACCGATGGGGTTGCCCAGCGCCGTACCGCTGGAACCGATATTGGTGGCTAAAATAGAAATAATCAGAAAGGGCGTGGGCTCGATCTCAAAATAGTCGCAGATTTCAAATACGGCGGCCACGACAAAAATAATGGACGTCACTTCATCCACGGCGCACGCCAATAAGCCGGAGATAAGGGAAATAAATATCAGGAAACGCGTCGCGGTGAGATTCTTAACACGCAAGATGAGGCTCACGATCCAGGCAAAGAAGCCCGAATCTTTTAAAAGGCCAACCAAAATCATCATGCCGATCAAGAATAGAATCACCTCAAGAGAAGAAAATCTGATCACATTGTCCAAATCAATGGTTCGCGTGAAGAGAAGGATGGATGTGCCCAGAAAGGCAAAGGTCAGGCGGAACTCCCAAAAGAATAAAGTCCCTAATATGGAAACGCTCAATATGGATATGGATAAAGCCTGGTGAGAATTCAAGCTGATAAACCTGGCAAGGATTCCTAAGCTTGTGGATATGACGATGAGGGTGATAAGCTTTTTGAGCATTTAGGACTGTTTGAGTTCTAATTCTGCCTCGCGGGCCAAGGCCTTGAGGATATCGCAACGGGCGATGATACCGAGCATTTTCCCTGTCTCATCAATCACGGGTACCCGGCGCGTCTTTTGGGTGAGCATGAGCCTGGCAACTTCACAAAGGGTCGTCTCGGGTTTGGTGGAGACGATCTCCTTGCGCATAATCTGGCTCACCGTTACCTGGCTCAAATCTGCAAATTTCTTCTTGGTGGACTTGGGGTTCTCTTCATAAATGAATTTCCCGACCTTTTCTATATAACTGGGCAAGAGGCGCGACAGCACATCTTTTTCCGTGAACATCCCTACGAGTCTGGCGTTGGCATCTACGACCGGCAAACCGCTTATTTTCATTTTAAACAGAAGACTTAAACCATCTAAGACATTATCCTCTTGTCTTAGGCTCACCACTTCTTTTGTCATAATCTCTTGAGCTTTCATTTTGAGCTCCTTTTTTTAAAGATTTAAAAAATGGCGCGCAGGCGGGATTCCAACTTTAAAAAAATAGAAGTAACCGCAAGGCCCTTTAACAAATCCCCGGGAATAAAAGGAAAAAATCCTATCAAGAGCGCCCTGTTCAAGGGGAGAGCAAAAAGAAACTTAAGCCAAAGCGTACCGCAGACCAAGATGATCATATCTGCGGCCAAAACAACCGCCAGAATCAAAAAGGGGTTGTTTCGCGCGGAGGGGATAAGGTGCCCCGCAAAGAAAGCAGCCAGTACAAAACCAAAAAGATATCCGGCTGTCGGAGCGGCAAGAAAACCGAGGCCGAGGACTGTCTGAGAGAATACAGGTGCTCCCAGGATCCCCAGGGATATATAGAGGGCTTGCGTCAAAGCACCCAGGCTCCTTCCCAGCGTGAGGGCACCCAGTAAGACAAACAAGGTCTGCAAGGTCACAGGCACAGGCGTAAAAGGTAAGGGGATGCGCACAAAAGCACCCAGCGCCGTCAGGATAACAAACACAACCACGCCGAATACGCGACACGCTGTTTTATCCAGAATAATCTCTCTTCTTAACGTCAACTCCATCTTATTCTCCTTCTTTTGGTTTTTTCTATGAACTATGAACTCAATTATACCCCAAAATAACTAAATAGTACAACTCAAAAGATAAAAAAGGCAAGCCACTTAAAAGACGCTGCTTGCCCTTTTTATTTTAAAAAACTCAAAAAGTTACTCTTTCGCTATAGCCAACGTAATGATACCCGCCAAGATCAAAAATAGACCGATACATCCCTTGATGATCTCAACCAACTGCGGCCACCATCTCAAGATTGTCAAAACTCCCAAGATCAGGAACCCAAGACCCAAAACAACTTTTATCATGGTCGACAAAAGCTTTTTCCCATCTAACTTTCTTGCTTCATCTGCCATCTCTTCCACCTCCTTTATCGTTGACCTTAAAGGCTATCGGGGGGGGCTGCTTTTCCACCTGCGATGAATCCAGCCCCACTCTGCAGGAAATCGACGTATGTAAGCCTCAATGATACAGGTCAGTTTTTGAACGTTTATCAATACCGTTTCTTTAGGGCTTTGC
This sequence comes from Candidatus Omnitrophota bacterium, assembly GCA_043798795.1. Lineage (GTDB taxonomy): Bacteria > Omnitrophota > Gorgyraeia > Gygaellales > Profunditerraquicolaceae > JBDRKE01. The sequence continues at coordinate 10,210 of JAZDOJ010000066.1, read as the reverse complement.
CCCTCTTCGAGTTCCATCGCCGGCTCAAAAATAATCTTAAGACGGTCGTCCTTTTGTCTGACAATAAAACAGGGCAGGACCGCTGCCCCGGTGCGTTGAGCTAAGACAATGGGTCCGGTTGCCGTTGCGGCCGACCTCCCGAAAAAATCGACGAACACGCCTCCTGTGCCAAAATTCTGATCCAGCGGGATAAAGACCAATTCATTGTTACGCAAGGCCTCCAGCGTCCTGTTGACGCAGACGTTGCGCGGCTGGCTGTATATGGTTTTTATGTTAAAAATGTTACGCGCCACCGAAAACATCTTTTCCGCGCGCTCATCGCGCATGTGGCGCATGATGCCTCCCACGCGGTAACCCTCTGCGGACAGCCGGCATAACATCATGGGGAAATTCCCGAAATGGGCACTCACCAGGATGACCCCGCGGCCGCGGGCCAGAGCCTTGTCTAAATTATCTTTTCCAGCGATCTGGATGAATTCTTTCACTTGATGAGGGTTATTCATGAAATAAAAGATTTCTACGCCGGATTTGGCTAAGAAGGTAAAACAGTCCCTGGCAATCTGCTCTCTCTCCTCTTGGCTCTTTTCTCTTCCAAAGGCCAGTTCCAAGCTCTCCAGGGCAATGCGCCTGTGTTTACCGACAAACCGGTAGCCTAACGAGCTAATGCCATTAGCGAGACCATAGAGGTAGCGCCGAGGGGTAAACCTGATTATCAAAGAACACATCTTTAAGGCCAGCCACGCAAAAAAGCGGCCGATACCTTTACGAATTTTCTTAGAATCCATGAGACCCTGATAGAAAAACTGTTAGACTAAGATTATACAATGAAAGGCGTTGAATTGGCAAGGAAAAATTAAAGCTTGTACCCGATCTTGCGCAAAAACTCTTTCCTCCATGCCTTATCCGTATCAGACTCAATCCCCTTGGGCTTTAAGCCATCGATCACGCCCACGATCCCCCTGGCCCCCTCTTCGTTTTCAACCACCAAGACCTCAACCGGGTTAGCGGTAGCACAGTAGAGCGTGCATACCTCAGGGATGTTCTTGATGGCGTTCAAGACATTGATGGGAAATGCATTTCTGATAAAAACAATGAAACTGTGGCCGGCTCCGATTTCAAGCGCATGGTCAGCAGCCAGTTTCCGTAACTCGGGGTCATTGCCTTCGTATCTGATCAGGCAGGCGCCGGAAGACTCCACAAACCCAAGACCGAATTTTATACCCGGCACGCTATTCACCAAAACTTCATAAAGATCTTCGACGGTCTTGATAAAATGGCTCTGACCTAAGATCAGGTTCACCTCTTGCGGCTTCCTGACCTTGACGGATTTGATTTGTGGCATCCTCATCCTCCCTCTTACGCTTTCATCTTATCACACAAACAGGATCAACTCAATAGGTAACGTTTTTAACAAAAGATTTGAATGGGGCGCGAAATCCATATATAATGAGGGGCATGAATCCTCTCGTCCAAGAACATTATAGCCGCATCAGACGGATACTGGTCTTTGTCTTGCTCCTGAACTGGCTTGTGGCCTTTGCCAAGATTCTCTACGGTTTATCCACGCGCTGCCAAAGTATGACCGCAGACGGCTTTCACTCTCTGTCGGATGGGGCCGCGAACATCATCGGGATCATCGGTATCCATTTTGCCTGCCAGCCCAGGGATAAAGAGCACCCCTACGGCCACAAGAAATATGAGACTTTCTTTTCTTTGGGGATCGCCGCACTCCTGCTTCTTCTGGCCTTTAACCTGGTCAAAGCAGGCATCGGCCGCCTCTATAACCCCGTCGTCCCCCACATTGATATCAAAAGCTTTATCATCATGATAGTCACGATGACCCTCAACATAGCCGTCATGCGTTACGAGCACAAAAAGGGTGAGCAGCTACGTAGCGATATCCTTATTTCCGATGCCCTGCACACAAAGGCGGATATATTTACGTCCTTGTCCGTTATCATCGCCCTCGTCGTCATCAAGCTGGGCTATCCCCTGTTACTGTTAGACCCGATAGCCACGATCATCATCTCCCTGTTTATCGCCCATGCAGGCTTCCATATCGCCTGGCATAGCTCGGCCGTGCTCTGCGACACGGCCGTCATCATGGATGAAAAAAGAATCGCGGATATTGTACTGGGGATTAAAGGCGTCAAGGCCTGCCATAAGATCCGCTCCCGGGGTCGGCCCGATGATGCCTACCTTGACTTGCATGTCCAGGTCCATGCCGATATGCATATAGATAACGCGCATAAGATCAGCTATGCCATTGAGGCAGCCATTAAAAAAGAGATTCCGGGAGTCACGGATGTTGTGGTGCACATGGAGCCCAAAGAAAAAGATTAGAGGTCTTTTAATACAAGGGCGAAACCAACGCTAGCCACTATCCCAAAAAATCCCCCGACATAAAACGGTAGAGACGCACCGCCATAATTCCAAAGCAGGCCCGCCAATAAAGAAGCGGGCAGCAAACCGATCCCCACCAGCGTCGCATGTAAACCGATGGCCGTGGCTCGTAACTCCTGCGGCGCCATATCGCTCACAAGGGCTTTCTCAACCCCCTCTGTAAAACCCGTATACAGACCGTAAAATGCAAATAAAAACCAGAGAATATTCAAGCGGCTATTCACGGCAAACCCTAAATAAACCAACCCGTAAAAAAGATACCCTAAGACAAGCACCTTGCGCCTGCCGATCTTATCGGAAAGGCGCGCCGCCGGATAGGCCACAAAGGAAAAAACAAGGTTATAGGTCAGATATAAAAGGAGAACTTGAGGCAGGGACCCGCCTAGATTCTTCGCGCGCAAAAGCAGGAATTGATTGGAGGAGTTACCCAGCGTGAAAATAAAAGTAAAAATAAGGAAGGCTTTAAGTCTTTTATCGAGGTGGCGCCACCTCAAACTTAATTTTCCTGTATTTCCGGATGACGCTCTCTTTTTTTCCTTAACAAAGAACAGGATCAACACTCCCAGAAAAGCCGGGATCAGAGAAAGCAGAAATACTTTTCTTAAGTCACCCTCAAAACGCGTAATCAAAAAGAAGGCGGCGAACACACCGATCGCTGCGCCCAGCGTATCCATGGCCCTGTGCAAACCGAAAGCAGCTCCCCTTTTACCATCTTTCGCGCTCTCTGCGATCAGGGCATCCCGGGGAGCTGTGCGTACACCCTTGCCAAAACGGTCCGCGACCCTAGCGGTAAGAACACAACCCCAACCTGTGGCCATATACAGAAAAAATTTCCCCACAGCTGAACTAGCATACCCAAAGATAGTAAACGGTTTTCTTAAGCGTGCCCTATCGGAGAAATAGCCTGAGAATACTTTAAGGAGGCTGGCTGTGCTCTCCGCCACCCCTTCAATCAAACCGAGTATTGCAGGAGTAGCCCCCAGCGTGTTCACCAGGAATATCGGTAGCAGCGGGTAAACCATTTCGCTGGAGATATCCGTCAATAAACTCGTAAGGCCTAATAAAATAATATTGATCATAACACCCTCAAATGACAAAACTCGTCATGCGTTTATCGGAAGCGTCTTGCGCCTGCCTGCCGGTAGGCAGGAATCGTTAAGCGTGCTGCGACAAAGATAAACAATACCAGAATAAAGAAATCCCCGTGGAGCGCGTAAAAAGTAAAAGAGGAATCCTTTCCAGCGATCTCCTGGGTCCCAAAACCCTCCACAAATATGTCTTGTCCCGTCGTATCGCGAACCACGGAAATGACCCTGCCCTGGGGATTGATAAAGCCTGATACGCCTGTATTGGCCGAGCGCACCAAAAAGATACGGTTTTCCACGGCCCGAAAGACCGAGGCCTGAAAATGCTGGGAAGCGGCTGCTGTCTTTTTATACCAGGCATCATTGGTGATATTGACCAGAAATTGGGCTCCTCTTTTCACAAATTGCCTGGATAATTCCGGAAACAAGTCTTCAAAACAGATCAACACCCCAAACTTATTTTGGATTTTGGATTTTGGATTTTGGATTTCAAATAAGGTATATTCCCTACCTGCCGTGATATCTCCGATCGGAGCAATCGTCTCTAAGAAAGGGAAGGTGCTCCTCAAGGGGATATACTCTCCAAAAGGAACAAGGTGCAACTTATCATAACGGGAGGCGATCTCGCCGTTTGTACTCAACAAAAGGGCGCTGTTAAAATATTGAACGCCTGTTTCGATAACGGAACCGAAAAGCAAAGGAATCCCTTGCCTTTGGGCTAAAGACGATATCTCTTCAAGTGCATCCCTCTCGGGAAGGCTCACATCCGGATTGGCTGCTTCGGGCCAGATGATAAGATCCGGTTTTCCCTGGCTGGCTTTTTCAGTGAGACGGGCATATTGACTCAAAATATATTCGCGCGCCTGCGGATCCCATTTCAGTTCCTGAGGAATGTTTGCCTGCACTATGGAGATCTTAAGAGAAGCTTGGTGTTCGGTGTTCGGTGTTCGGTGTAATTTGTAATAGCCATAACCCAAAGTAAATGCTAAACAAAGAACCGGTAATAATAAGTATTTTTTCTTCGCATGGATAAACGATAGACGATGAGCGATAAGCGAATAGATGACGACATTGCCCATCATCACCAGGAAGGATACGCCCCAGGCGCCCATGATATCCGCTATCTGGATAAGTGTGAGATTCAGATGCTGGGAATAACCTAAAAGGGCCCAGGGAAAACCGGTCAAGAGTTGGCTGCGGGCGTATTCCAGCAAGACCCAGACGGAGGGGATGAGAAAGTAGTTCATAGTTCGGTGTTCATAGTTCATAGTTGAAAAAATAAGGCCGAAAAAACCAAAAAACAATGCCAAGTACAGGATAAGAATCACCGTGCCTAACAAGGTCACGTGAACCAACCAATAGATGGCGCCGGCCCAAAAAAGAACCCCTGTCAGATAGGCTAAGAGGAATGCTTTGAGTTTAGATTTATTTTGCAGGAGAAAAAATAAGGGAACAAAGGCAAACCATGCCGCCGGCCAAATATTAAAACCGGGGAAGGAAAGGATAAGTAATCCCGCACACAAAAGACACAGGAATAATTCTCTTGCCTTTACTATGAACTTTCCCCGCCCTCCTATCTGATAGCTGGCGGGATCCCGCCTTGAATTTAATCGCAAGGCGGGAGAACTATGAACTTTGAACTGACCTACCTGCCGCAACATTTTTTATACTTTTTTCCGGACCGGCACGGACAGGGCTCATTGCGGCCCACTTTGGGTTGGTTGGATTTCTGGGGAAGCGCGGGTTGAGAAACAGAGGCCTCTGGAAGTTCTTCTTTTGCGGCAGTGACCTCCAAGGGCCTTGAAAAACCGCTGCGTTCGGGATGCAAAAGTTCCTGTCTTGCGGAACTAAAGACACCTTTGAACCTTTCCGGCCGCGCCGGCTGCAGCTTTAATACCGTCTCAACAGCCTCTTCTTCGATGGATGCGACCATCTGACTAAACATTTCAAACGCCTCGCGCTTATACTCGATGAGCGGGTCGCGCTGGCCATAGGCACGCAGGCCAATCCCCTCCCGTAAACTATCCATCGCGTAGAGATGATCCTTCCATTTGGTATCAATGATCTGCAAAAAGACCATGCGCTCCAGATGGCGAAAGAGCTCTGACTCAACGACCTTCTCTTTCTCTTCATAGACGCAAGCTATCTTGTTGTATAACTCCTGACGGATCTCTTCTTTTTTTCTTGCTTCCAGAGAAGCCCCTGCGACCTCAACGCCGAATTTCAGCCGGATGGCATTAACCAGGCCGCTTGCGTCATAGGCGTCTTCTCTCAGGTAAACAGCTGCAAGGTCCTGCGTCATTTTATCTATGATATCCAGCATATTCTCTTTCAAAGAAGCGCCCTCCAGGGTCTCCCGGCGCTTTCCGTAGATGACTTCTCTCTGTTTATTCATGACGTTATCGTACTCTAAAAGTTGTTTTCTGATCTCGAAATTATGTCCCTCAATACGTCGTTGCGCCGTTTCAATGGATTTGGTGATCATATTGGCCATATGGCCTTGGTTTGCTGTCAGGGGCTCACCCTCGGTATCGATCTTATCCAGCCACTTGATGATCCAATCAGGGGCAAACAGCCTCATCAGGTCATCTTCAAAAGAGATATAAAATCTTGATGAACCAGGGTCCCCTTGCCTGCCGGAGCGGCCGCGTAACTGGTTATCGATACGCCTGGCCTCATGTCGCTCTGTGCCCAGGACATGCAGGCCCTTTACCTCCACGACTTTATTATGCTCGGCGCTGGTTTCCTGTTTGTATTTCTCCGACAACCTAAGGTATTCCTCCTGAAAACCAGGCTCATCGAGCTGCATCTTCTCTCTGATCAGATTCTTCGCCATGAATTCCGGATTGCCCCCCAACAGGATATCCGTCCCGCGGCCAGCCATATTCGTGGCAATGGTGACGGCTTTGTACCGGCCGGCCTGAGCCACAATCTGAGCTTCCATTTCATGATATTTGGCATTGAGCACCTGATGCGGGATGCCGCGCACTTTAAGCATCTGCGAAAGCCGCTCGGATTTTTCTATGGTGATGGTCCCCACCAGAACAGGCCGACCGCTCCGGTGAAGCTCGGCGATCTCTTCCACCACCGCATTAAATTTTTCTTTTTCCGTCTTATAAACACAATCAGGGTTATGGGTCCGGATGAGAGGTCTGTTCGTGGGGATCGTCACGACGTCAAGCTGATAGATGCTTTTGAACTCTCCTGCTTCGGTATTCGCTGTTCCGGTCATGCCGGCGAGCTTTTCATACATACGGAAATAATTCTGGAAGGTCACCGTGGCCAAAGTCTGGTTTTCGCGCTCGATCTTCAAGCCCTCTTTGGCCTCCACCGCCTGATGAAGCCCGTCTGACCAGCGCCGGCCGGGCATCATGCGGCCCGTGAATTCATCAACGATAACCACCTGTCCGTCCTTCACCACATAATCCACGTCCCGCTCAAAATATTCTTTGGCCCGAAGGGCCTGGATGGTGTGGTGCCTGAATTCCATGGTCTCAATATTATGCATGCTCTCGATCCCCCAGAGGCTGGTGGCCTTGATCTCTCCCTCTTCGGAAAGGGCCACGGTCTGGGCTTTTTCATCCGCCACATAATCAAAACCCTTGGATAAATCTTCTCCTTTGTATTTAGCATCGATCTCTTCTTTGGCCGTGATGCGCTTGCCTCTTAACTGCTCTGAGATTTTTTTGGCTCTATAATATTTATCCGTTGACTCCTCAGCTGGACCCGAGATGATCAAAGGGGTGCGTGCCTCATCAATAAGGATAGAATCTACTTCATCCACGATCGCATAAAAGAAAGGTCTCTGGACTAAATCCTCTAAGCTGTACTTCATATTGTCTCGGAGGTAATCAAATCCGAATTCGTTATTCGTGCCGTAAGTGATATCGCAGGCATAGGCCGCTTTTCTCTGTTCATCTGACATCTCATGCTGAATCACGCCCACGCTTAAACCCAAGAATTCAAAAATGGGCCCCATCCACTCCCGGTCCCGGCGCGCCAGGTAGTCGTTCACTGTGACGATGTGCACGCCTCTACCCAGCAAAGCATTCAGGTAAGCCGGCAGGGTTGCTACCAGGGTTTTACCTTCACCCGTTGCCATTTCTGCAATCCGGCCTTCGTGCAACACCACCCCACCGGCTATTTGCACATCAAAATGACGAAGGCCTATCGTACGCGAGGCCGCTTCCCTGACCACGGCAAACGCCTCAGGCAACAAGTCTTCGAAAATTTTATTCCTCGCGAACTTCAGCTTTTCTTTTATTTTTTCTTTCTCTTCAGGGATCGCCGCTAGCCGAATCGCCTCTTCCAACTCCAGAAACCCCTGCTCACCTTCCCTGCTTTTGTCTAAAATCCGGGATTTAAACTGCTCTGACTTCTCGCGCAACTGTGCATCCGAGAGGCTGCTGATTTTCGATTCCAGAGAACTCACCAGAAAAACCGTACGGCTGACCTGGGCCATCTTATCCATGGAAGGACTGGGCATCTCCGGATGCAGAACAATATTGACTCCGGGGAATTTTTTGTTAATCTGTTTTTGCCTTCTTCCTAATAGGGATTTTTTGATGAACTTCAGCATCTGTATTTTTTGCCTTTACTTTGAACTCCCGCCTTGAATTTAACCGCGTGGCGGGAGAACTTTGAACTTTTTAAGAACGCCTCAATAAACTCATCGATGGCGCCATCCAGGACTTTTCCCGTATCTCCCGTCTCCAATCCCGTGCGATGGTCTTTTACCATGTTATAGGGATGCAGGATATAGGAACGGATCTGGCTGCCCCATTCGATCTTTTTCTTGGGGCCTGCATAATGTTTTAGAAGCTCCTGTTCTTTTTTCTCTCTTTCCCGTTCATAGATACGCGCCTTTAAGATCTTTAAGGCCGTTTGTTTATTTTGGTGCTGGGAACGCTCGTTCTGGCATTGGGCCACGATCCCTGAGGGAATGTGCGTGATCCTTACGGCAGAATCCGTGGTGTTGACACTTTGCCCGCCGGCGCCCTTGGATCGGTACACATCGATCCTCAAGTCCTTTTCATCCAACTTGAGATCTATATCGTCTGGGACATCCGGTATCACATCAACGGAAGCAAAAGAGGTGTGCCGGCGCTTATTGGCGTCGAAAGGAGAAATGCGCACCAAGCGATGGACCCCCCGTTCGGCCTTAAGATGCCCGTAAGCATACTCTCCCGTGATGAGGAGAGTCGCATTTTTTATCCCCGCCTCTTCTCCGGGAAGCGCATCTATTGTCTTGGCGTCAAACCCGTGGCTTTCCGCAAAGCGGCAATACAATCTAAAGAGCATGCTCGCCCAATCGCAAGACTCTGTGCCTCCGGCACCCGCATTGATGCTCAAGATCGCGCTATTCCTGTCAAATTCAGCGCTAAAAAGAGTCTTGAATTCTAACTTTTCGACAAGCCCCAGAAGGGATTGGATATTTTCATTTATGCCGCGGATGAGCTCTTCTTCGTCGGCCTTAAGAATTCCGGCGAAGTCGCCAAGCTCCTGGTATTTCTTAAAAGCTGCCTCCCAGGGCTCAACCGTTGATTTTAAGCCTTTAAGGTCTCTAACCACCCTGCCCGAATTCTCTGCATTCTCCCAAAACCCGGGTTGGCTCATCCGATCCGACAACTCGGCTATCTTGGCCTTCTTGCCGTCGATGTCAAAGATACCCCCTGAGCTGCTCAAGATGTGTGTGGATCGTCGAAAGCTTATCCTTTATTTCCTCTAGCATAGCGATCTCCTCTTCTGAATTATCCCTCTTTCTTGATGCCTTTTAAGGCCAGGTTGAATTCGTCTTTACTATCCACGAAATCCATGGCTTCCTCTTCGTCGACCTTACCCTCTTTCACCAGTTTAACCATGCATTGATTGAAGGAGACCATGCCAAACACGCCTCCGTCTTCGATGAAGTGCGGGATCTCCCAAATCTTGCCCTCTCGGATCAGGCGGGCGATGGTAGGGGTATGCAACATAATCTCATAGGCAGGGACGCGGCCTGAGCCATCCTTTAAAGGCACTAATCTTAAAGAGATGACCCCTTTTAAAAGATAAGAGAGCTGGTTCTTTATTTCCTCATGTTGGTGGGGCGGAAAGAAATTAATGATCCTCTCGACGCTCTGGCTGGCATTGACCGAATGGATGGTGCTTAAAACCAAAACCCCTGTTTCGGCAGCGGTCAGGGCGGCCATCATCGTTTCCTGGTCCCGGATGTTGCTGATGAACATGACATCCGGGCTTTGCAGCGTAAAGGCGCGCAGCGCCACGGCGTAAGAGGAAACATCCAGGCCCAGTTCCCGCTGGTTGATGATAGATTCCTTATCCCCAAAGGTGAATTCGATGGGCTCCTCCACCGTCAAAATATGTTTTTTGCAGTTCGTATTGATGTATTCGATCATGCTCGCGATGGTCGTGGATTTACCGCTTCCCATGCTTCCCGTCAAAAGGACCAATCCCCTTGTTTCCAAAGCCAGCCTCTTGAAAATGGCTGCCGGTAAATTCAACTCCTCAAAAGACTTTATATATGTGTTAATATTCCTGATAACGATCGACGGCTCGCTACGCTGCATGAAGATATTGACGCGGAATCTTCTCTTAAGCTCCTCTAAGTATAAGGCAAAGTCGATATCCAAGGTGCTAGCGAATCTCTCTTTTTGCTCAGGAGTCATCAGGAGGGCCTCGGCGCGCTCAAGATCTTGGAGGGTCAATGTCTTCTCATCAGCGCT
>JAZDOJ010000062.1:0-2095 GCA_043798795.1 Candidatus Omnitrophota bacterium | reverse complement strand
ATAACAGCCCCTGAGGGAAAAATTGGAATCGATTTAGCCAGGGAAGAAAAGCCCGATGCGATTTTGCTGGATATTGTAATGCCTAAGATGGACGGGACGGATGTCGCGGAGATCCTGGTGAATGATCCCAAGACAAAATACGCCCCCATCATATTCCTGACTGCCGTGGTTACGGACGAAGAAATAGGCATCGAGCCGACCCGCGAAATTGGAGGGCACCATTTTATCGCCAAGACCGCTGATTCCAAAAAACTCGTCGACACTATAAAAATCATATTAAAGGAACTTTCTCGGGTATAGAATAAACAATATCCCATGGATATCGGCCGTAAAATCTTTGCTGCAATTTGTTTGCTCGCTGTCATCCCCTTTCTGGTTGTTTGTTATCTGTTTCAGGAATCGTCTTTGCAATTTCCTCTCGCAAAACCCCTCGCCTTATCGATTACTGCTTTCATCAGTGTTCTGGGAGCTTTTGAATTCCTTGTTTTGACGGGAGCGGTAAAAAAAATATACAAGAGCCTTAAGATGATCGCCAGCGGAGACATTAATCAAAACATAAAGTTAAAGGAATCCAGCGGCATAATGGATCTGGCGACTGCGATCAATCAGGTCAGCCAGAGACTCAGAGAGAGTGCTGACGATCTGGAAAAAAGGAGTATTTTAATTGACAGGTTCAACCGGGAGCTTAAAAGGACAAGCAGGATAAGCTCAACCTCCTTGTCAAATATTATCCATGAATTGCGTGCCCCACTTATCAATATCGATAAAAGCACAGCATTTTTGTTGAAAAATAAAACTGAGGTTGTTAATGGCAAACAAGATAACCTGTTGGAAATAATCAACAAAAATGCCAAGCGGCTGCTTCGCCTGACAAATGATTTGTTGGATTTATCTAAAATAGAATCCGGACATTTAACGCTTCATTGCGAGTTTATTGACATACAAGAGGTGATCGAAGAGGCCGTAAACTCCGTAGACAATTGGGGAAAAAGTAGGAATCTGAGGTTTGAGAGGAGAATTTCAGATAACCTCCCGAAAATTTACGCGGATAAAGACAGAATCATCCAGGTTATCGTTAATCTACTCAGCAATGCCATTAAGTTCACTCCTTCCGGAGGATTGATTTTTGTTAAAGCTAATCCGTCTGCTGATACGCAGGATTTCATCTCTATATCTATAGAAGACACAGGTCCGCTGATTCCATCGGATAGACTGGAAAAGATGTTTGAGAGATTTGAATCAGGGCCGTATGACTCAAATGAATCGCCCAACACCGGATTGGGATTATCCATCGCTAAACAGATCATCCAGGCGCATAAGGGCAGGATATGGGTTGAAAATCTGAAAGAGAAGGGCAGCCGGTTCGCCTTTTCGCTGCCCAAGGGAACGGCAAAAAAAGCGCAAGATATCGACCTCGCGATTCAGCAGGAGATGAACAAGAGGATCTTGATTATAGACGATGAAGAAAATATTCGGCAGCTTTTAACTAGGGGGCTCCACAAAAACGGTTATTCTGTATTGTCCGCCAGTAATGGCCTTGAGGCGATAAAATCAGCGTTGAATTTCTCCTTTGACTTAGTGATTACGGATATTCGCATGCCGAATATCGAAGGGACGGACTGCATCCAGATACTCAAGCTTATTAATCCGAGTGCTTCCTTCATCGTTATCACAGGCTTTCCCGTTGAAAACCGCCTGAGGGGAATCTTAAGCGAAAACGCCTATCCTTGTCTTCAGAAGCCATTTGATCTGCCATATTTGCTGGAAAAAGTCAACAGGATCTGTCAGGGGGAAGCATTATCTTAAAACTTGTTAATTTGATGATGTGTTGTTTCTTTTTAAGAGGCAAACCAGGGACTCGTAGCAAAGGAAAATTTTGAAGCTGCTCAAGAAAGATTTTCGGCTTTGCTGGAGCGTCGGTAAGGGTGGCCCTGGGGAACGCCCCTGATTTATTTAAGGAAGCTGAGGATGAGGTGGGCGGCACGAAGGCTCGCCCCCCTTTCGCCAAGGGAGGTCTTGACTTGAATGAGGTCGTTTTTCATCTGCTGCAAGCGCGAAGGGCTATTGAGGAGATTTAAGGTTTCTTTGGCTATTT
>JAZDOJ010000058.1:0-16104 GCA_043798795.1 Candidatus Omnitrophota bacterium | reverse complement strand
GAGGATACAGCCTATGTGGGGGGTGAGGATTTTGATCTACAGGAAACCAGGGTCACAGGCACCGAGTTCTATAATACCTTTAAGGAACTCAAGACTCTTGGGGTTATCTATAAACAGGCACAGGCCGGTACCTTTGATATTTACGAGCAAGGAAAGACGATCGTCTTTGGCATTGGCCGATTTCTCCAATTTTTACATAACGGTATTTTGCCCACATACTTGGTTTGGACCTTGTTAGGCATGATCGCTTTATTTTTTGCACTGATAAGATAAGTGAGGCCATAATTTATGGAGCTATACCTTCTTTTGATATTTATGATCATTGCCGCCATAGTGGCCATTGAGGTGAAAGACCTTCTCTCAAGCGTTGTGGCTGTGGGTGCGGTAGGCTTTGCTCTGTGCCTCGCCTTCCTCATCTTAAAGGCCCCTGACCTGGCCATCACCCAGTTGGTGGTTGAGATCCTTTGCCTTATTATCCTCATCCGGGCGACCATTAACAGGGATTTGCCTTTAGTGATCGAAGGACGCTGGGTGTTTAACACCGTCGCGACCCTTTTCTTTATCGCCATATTTCTTTTCACTGCTTACACCGCCTTAAGAGAGTTGCCGTTATTCGGTAATCCCCTTATGGCCGTGGCGAGGAAGTATTTGGAAGAAGGGACCAGTAAAACCGGCGCCGTGAATCTGGTGACTTCTGTGATCTTAGACTTCAGGGCCTATGATACGCTGGGAGAAGCCACTGTTTTATTTACGTCGGTGATCGGCGTCATGGCGATTCTGCGCCGGCCGGGAAGGAAAAAAATAGAGGAGAAGGACGATTGAACGGTAACCCCAAAACAGGCATGTCTCTTATCGTCAAGACCATCACCCGTCTGACCGTGGGCCTTATTCTCCTTTATGGCATCTATATCGTTTTGCACGGGCATCTTTCTCCGGGTGGTGGTTTTGCCGGAGGGGTCATCATTGCCCTGGCCTTTGTCCATCTGATGCTTGCCTTTGGCAAGGATGCCGTAACCGAAAGGATCTCCAAAAACATGGCCAGCAAACTGGAAAGTATCGGCGCGCTGATGTTTCTATCCATTGCCCTGATTGGATTTTTTGGCGGTTCTTTTTTCTTGAATATATTAGGCAAGGGTACCCCTTTTAAGTTATTGAGCGCAGGCACCATCCCTTTAAGCAACATCGCCATCAGCTTGAAGGTCGGAATAGGATTGCTGGCGATATTTTTGGCCCTGGTCTTATCAGAGGGAGCAAAGAAAGAGAAATGATCCTTTATTTATTGTGTCTGGCCTTGTTTTGCATCGGTCTCTATGGGGTTTTACGTAAGCGGAACCTCATCAAAATCATCATCGGTTTAGGGATTATCGAATATTCCATGAACCTGTTTTTTGTATTGCTGGGTTATCGCTATCACGGCCGTGCTCCCATTGACGCGCAAGGCCAAAAAATCCTGAATATGGTGGATCCCCTTCCGCAAGCACTCGTGTTGACTTCCATTGTCATAGGCTTAGGGATTACGGCGCTGGTTATCTCCATTGCTGTGCGGATTTATGAAAAATACGGGACCTTCGATATTACTAAGATAAAAAGGCTGAGAGGTTAAATGAATCAACTCTTCGTTATTCCTTTAGTTGTGATCATCCCGCTTTTTACGGCGTTCTTTCTCTCCCTCGTCGGTAGAGCCATCAAGCGCATTTTTGTCGATGCTTTTTCAGGGATTTCCTGTTTTTTGCTTCTTGCGGCCTCTTTGTATGGTTTGATGATGCTGCGAAATTCTGCGGCTCCTGCTTTAGTCTATAAAGTCGGAGGCTGGATACCTCCTTTTGGCATCTGCCTGGTGTTAGATGGCCTGACAAGTTTTATGTTGATTACGGTGAATCTGGTGGCTTTCCTCGTCTGCCTCTATTCGCAGAACTACATGGAAAAATATACGGATAAGCCGAAATTCTATACCCTCTTTTTCCTCATGCTGACGGGGATGAACGGCCTCATCGTTTCGGGAGACTTATTTAATCTGTACATCTTCTTGGAGATTGCCTCCATTGCCAGCTACGCGCTGGTGGCTTTTGGCACGGAAGCCGAAGAATTAGAGGCCTCTTTTAAATATGCGATCATGGGTTCTGTTGCCTCAAGTTTTATATTCATAGGAATTGCTTTTCTCTACGGCTTTACCTCTACTTTGAATATGGCGGATATGGCACGTGTTTTAAGCACCAAACCAAACCATTGGCTTATCCCCTTTGTTTCTGTGCTCTTCCTGATGGGATTCGGGTTAAAGGCTGCGCTGGTGCCTTTTCACGCGTGGCTGCCGGATGCGCACCCTTCAGCTCCTGCGTCTATTTCAGCGATGTTGTCGGGAGTGTTGATCAAGGCCTTAGGTGTTTATGCGATGGTAAGGATCTTTTTCAATATCCTTGGTGCGACCCCTGGCTTTTTGTCGGTATTAATGTTTTTGGGTGCGCTTTCCATGCTGGCCGCCGTGATTTTAGCCCTCTCCCAGTGGGATTTAAAAAGATTGCTGGCGTATCATTCCATCAGCCAGATCGGCTATGTGGTCTTAGGCATTGGTTTAGGTACGCCCCTGGGGATATTAGGAGGCCTGTTTCATCTTTTTAACCACTCCATATTTAAGTCTTTGCTTTTCTTAAACTCCGGCTCAATCGATTATTCCTTAGGGACACGCGACTTAAAACAAATGTCCGGTTTAAGGCAAAAGATGCCTGTCACCGCAAGTACCAATTTAATTGCTTCCATGTCTATTGCAGGCATTCCGCCCTTTAACGGGTTTTTTAGCAAATTGATTATCATCTTTGCCTGCATTCAGTCAGGGCATTTCGGATATGCCCTGGCAGCGGTGGTTGCCTCTATCTTAACATTAGCCAGTTTCATGAAGGTTCAGAAATACGCTTTTTCCGGAGAATTGAAAGAAAAGAATCAGAATGTCAAAGAGGTTCCCGGAATGATGAAATTAGCCATGGTCTGTTTGGCGTTTATCTGCGTCGTGGCCGGGCTTTTATTATTGCCCTCTTTCAGGTTCTTTCTTAATGATGCGGTGAACGTGCTCATGAAGGGAAGAGGTTATGCGGCAAGTGTCCTGGAGGTAGTCCAGAAATGAAAAGCAAGTTCACCTTATTTCTGATTGGCTTTGTGATTTGGATGCTTTTAGGCTGGCCTTTTGATCTGCAGCATGCGATCGTGGGTGTTTTTGTATCGGCGCTGGCCGCTTTTTTGGCCGGAGACCTATTCACCCGTCGGCCGCATCATTTTACGCACATCCACAGATACCTATGGTTCGGCTATTATATCGTTTTGTTTTCCTGGGAATGTTTTAAAGCCAACATCGATGTTGCCTTAAGGGTACTCAATCCGAAACTACCCATCAATCCGGGGATCGTTAAAGTGAGGACTAATCTCAAATCTGATACGGCCCTGACCTTTCTGGCTAATTCTATCACACTTACCCCCGGTACTCTTTGCGTGGATATAAAGCCGGAAGAGGGGGTTCTCTACATCCACTGGATAGATGTTAAGTCTACGGATACGGAAAAAGCGACACGGCTCATTGTGGATAGATTTGAACATGTTTTAA
Organism: Candidatus Omnitrophota bacterium; assembly: GCA_043798795.1. Classification (GTDB taxonomy): domain Bacteria; phylum Omnitrophota; class Gorgyraeia; order Gygaellales; family Profunditerraquicolaceae; genus JBDRKE01. The sequence goes on along the minus strand of JAZDOJ010000058.1, from coordinate 12,515 downwards.
AGAGGATTTTTGAATAATGAATAACCGGTCTAAATATTTACGCTGGTGTTTAGGGCTTTTAGGTGTATCGATCGCAGCGTTTTTTATCAGCACGTTTACGATACCGTCTTTATCAGAGTGGCAATCGCCCTTTTTATCGCGCTGTTTTTTCATCCTGATGTTGTGTTTTGCGTTTTGTCTCTGGAGAATATTCCGGGGTCCCACTCCTGCGGACCGGGCGGTTGCGGTGGATACCCTGGGTATTTTGATTGTAGGGTTTTGCGCGGTTTTAAGTATTTCTACGGGAAGGAGCTGGTACATCGATATCGCTATTGCCTGGGCCTTGCAGAGTTTCATCGGCGCCCTGGCATTAGCCAAATATTTAGAAGGAAGAGGTTTTGATGAATGAGATCATAGGGTATATCTTTGTCATCATAGGATTGGTTTTTGACATATTCGGCTGCATCGGCCTGATTCGGCTTCCCGATGTCTACAACCGCCTTCAGGCCACGACCAAATGCGTGACTTTAGGCACCTGCAGTATCCTTTTTGGGGCGCTCGTGATTAAGGGCTTTAGCGCGACAGGGATAAAGGCTGCCATGTGCATTGTGTTTTTGATTTTAACGGCTCCGGTGGCGGCGCACGCGCTTTCGCGCGGTGCGCATATTTCCGGCGTCAAGCTTTGGGATAAGTCTGTCTGCGACCAATACGAAGAAGATAAGTGAGGCCATAAGTTATGTTTATTTCGTTCCGTAAGTTGTGGGCTCATTAAATATGAAATACCCAAAATTAAGAGAATTAAAGGAAGCGATAAGAGCCCTTATCAAGGGTCCTTATACAACCAAATTCCCCTTTAAGCCGCATGTGCCATTCGAAAAGTTTCGCGGCAGGCCTTACTTTTTTGAAGAGGAGTGTGTGGGTTGCACGGCCTGTGCCGAGGTGTGTCCGGCTAAGGCCATAGACGTGGAAGACGAGTTGAAGAACGGGGTCGCCGTGCGGAAATTAACGGTGCACTGGGATATTTGCATATGCTGCGGTAATTGCGAGGCCAATTGTCTTACCGGCAAAGGAATCCGGCTCTCAAAAGAATTCGATTATGCTGTCTGCCAACAGAGGGAAGAGTTGAAGCATTCCATAGAGAAAGAACTCATCCTTTGCGAGTGCTGTCAGGATATCATCGTACCTTATGACCAGTATACCTGGCTGTCCCAGAGATTAGGGTCTTTTGTTTTTACCAATACGTCCTTATCGTTTTTTTATTTAAAAGCCTTGAATCTTGCCTTCAAAAAAAAATCCTCTCCCAAAAAGGTCTCTGACCTGAAACGTTCAGACCGCATGAAGATCCTTTGCCCTCGCTGCCGTCGAGAAGCCGTCATAAAGTCTTAACATGTTCTCCTCGCTAAAAGTAAGGAATTTTAGGATTTATTGGCTCGGTATGTTTGTCTCTCTGATCGGCACCTGGATCCAGGTGGTGGCCCAGAGCTGGCTGGTGTTTGAACTCACGCATTCCGCATTTCTCTTGGGGGTGGTGGGATTTTTAAGCGCTATCCCCGTTTTTCTCCTCTCATTATTTGGCGGCGTTTTGGCGGATCGAATGAATAAAAGGAATATCCTCCTTGCAACACAGTCAGCCTTTATGCTGTTGGCCTTTCTTTTGGCTGTTTTGACCCATATGAGATTGATCACGCCGGCTCAGATCATGGTGATCGCCGTTTTAAACGGAGTGGTCATGGCGTTTGATGCGCCCAGCCGCCAGGCGGTCGTCATAGAATTGGTCGGAAAGCAAAACCTGTTTAATGCCGTTGCCCTGAGTTCCGCGGCCTTTAATTCCAGCCGCATCATCGGGCCTGTCCTGGCCGCCCTCCTGATCGCCTGGATCGGCATGAGCGGATGCTTCTACATAAACGGCATAAGTTTCCTTGCGTTCATCTTTGCCCTTTTTTTAATTCAGTTAAAAAGCAACGGGAAAGTCAATGGGAAGAATAATAAGGCCTGGCAGGATTTAAGAGAGGGGCTTAGCCTTTTAAAAAATAACCGTTTGATCCTCCTTCTGCTGGCCATGGTCAGTATCGTCAGCTTATTCGGGATCTCCTATGTTATTCTCATGCCCCTTTTTGCCAATGACGTCTTAAAGGTTGGTATGCGGGGCATGGGGTTTCTCATGTCAGGTTCCGGTATCGGCGCTTTAATAGGAGCCCTGAGTCTGGCGCGAATGGGAGATTTTCAACAGAAGGGTCGGTACCTTATCTTATGCTGCATTTTATTTTCAGTTTCTTTAGTGCTGTTTTCATTATCTAAAATATTCTTATTGTCGATGGCCGCCCTTGTCGCGGTAGGCTGGTCAAGTGTCAGCGCCGTCGCACTTATAAACACGCTTCTTCAGACCAACGTTCCCGACATGGTCAGGGGCAGAGTCATGAGTTTGTTTATGCTTACCTTTGCTGGGATGATGCCTTTTGGCAATCTTATCGCGGGGAGCCTGGCGCACGGATTAGGGGTGTCCATGGCCGTGATGATCAGCGGCATCATCTGCATCATCCTTTTCGCCGCCATCAGCCTAGCCTACCCGGATATCAAGAACATTTAGGCCCACCAGATTAATGTGTAATTTCATTTGATTTCTGGGGACATTTTGTTACAATGTAAAGTAATGGAGAAATCTATCTATTTAAAAAGGAGTGCGGGATGAAAAAGGCGATGGTTGTTATTCTGGTAATCTTTTTTGGCTTGATGTTGAACGGGTGCGGTAAAAAACAGGTTTCCTTGGAGGAGCAGGAGCCCCTTTCGATGGAGACCCTGAGTGCCCTGAGCACGAATCAGACCGTCTCCGAGATCAAGGTAAGCGAAAGCGCGAATTCATCTCTACCTTTGCCTCCCGCAGGCCCCTATAAACCTGATGCGGCTCAGATTCAAACCGCTCTCAAGAACGCTCAGTTTTACACGGGAGCCATTGACGGCAAGATGGGCCCCTTAAGCAGAAAGGCCATCATGGAATTTCAGAAGGCAAACGGCCTGCAGGCTGATGGCAAGGTCGGACCCAAAACATGGGCGGCCCTGGAAAAGTATTTGACGGTTTCTCCCAAAGATGTTTCAGCGCCATCACAAAAAACGCCTTAAGTTTCCTTTTGCTGGATGGAAAGCCCTGAATGCAAACAGCGCCCCTCCTTAAAATCTCAAATCTTTAACTCTCCCCTTTATATCCTATGGATCATTGTGCTGGCGGTCTTTTTCTCAGAATCAGCGGTGATGTTTGTCCTCAGCTTTTTAAGGCCGGACCTGAAGCCTAACCCTTTTTTACATTCCACTCTATTGCTTGTATTTTTATTCCCCGCGCTCTATTTCTTTATTTATCAGCCGCTTAAGTTTTACCAATGCCAGAGCAAAGAGGCGCAAAACCCACGCGAAAAGCACCCCGAACTTCAAAAGGGGCTACAGGAGCAAAAGATGAAGGAGATAGAGGCCCTTGTCAACAACGTAGCGCATGAAGTCAAGAATCCCCTGGCCATTATTCTCCAGGGTATCGATTATCTTAAGGAGAAGCTTAAGTCAGAGGATGAAAATGTGGGTTTGATATTGAAGTATATGGTAGATGCCATCAACAGGGCGGACAATGTCATTGCAGGATTGCTTGAGTTTGCGAGTTTGTCAAAATTTGATATGCAGTCTCAAGATCTGAATGCGGTCATGGAAAAAACGCTTTCTCTCATGCAGGTCGAGTTTGATCGCTATCGGATCAGAGTTGACAGGAAACTCGCCATAGATTTACCGCTGCTTAAAATAGACAAGAAAAGAATGGAGCAGGCCTTTGTTAATATCCTCCTCAACGCTGTTCAAGCCATGCCTGAAGGAGGCCCCCTTTGCGTTGAGACTGGACTCAAGGCTCGCCCAGAGAACAAGAGGGCCGTGTTTATTGAGATTAAGGATACGGGCGTCGGGATTCCTAAGGAATCGCTGGATAGGATATTCGGGCCCTTTTTTACAACCAAGCGCGAGAGAGGCTCAAGCGGTATGGGGTTGGCTATGGCTAGCCAGATCATACGCACGCACGGTGGCGGAATCGCCATTGAAAACAGGGTGGGCTCACCTGGCGTAAGGGTGACTTTGACACTGCCCGTGTGAAACTATTAAACACTTAAGTTTTAAGACACGAAGAAAAGGGGGCACAAATGGTTAAAAAAAAGATTCTCATCATTGATGACGAAGAGGCTTTTACGCGCATGATTAAATTAAACCTTGAGGCAACAGGCCTCTACGAGGTGTCAGAAGAGAATAGGGGTGCGCAAGGATTGGCTGCAGCCAAGGAGGTCTGTCCGGACTTGGTACTGCTGGATATCATCATGCCGGACCTGGATGGTATGACGGTAGCCAGGAATCTTAAAGATGATCCGGCCACCAAGGATATCCCCGTTGTCTTTTTAACAGTGGTCGTGCAGAAGAAAGAGACAGAGGGCAGCTGCAGCGTCATCGGCGGTTACCCGTTCATAGCCAAACCGGTTAATATGGAAGAGCTCGTCGGTTGTCTCGGCAAATATATCAAATAAATTCAATCTCCATGCCTGAATTTCCTAAAGATTTCTTCTGGGGGGCAGCCACCTCCAGCCATCAGATAGAAGGTCAAAATCGGTATAACGATTGGTGGGAGTGGGAGAAGAGGACAGAACGGAAAGAGCCGTCGGATGAGGCCTGCCGCAGCTACGAGTTGTTCAGAGAAGATTTTGATTTGGCCAGGGACCTTCATCATAACGCCCATCGCCTTTCCATCGAATGGAGCCGTATCGAGCCCCGAGAGGGGGAATTTTCGTCGCAAGAGCTGGCCCATTATAAAGAAGTGATAGGAGCGTTGAGGGAGCGTCAACTGGAGCCTATCGTAACGCTGCATCATTTTACCAATCCGGCGTGGTTCGCTCAGTCAGGCGGTTGGCTTAATAAAAGATCCGCCTATTATTTCTTACGTTACTGCGAACGGGTCGTGGAGGCGCTCAAAGAGCAGGTGCGTTACTGGGTTACCATTAACGAACCCCTCGTCTATGCCTACCACGCCTATATCTTAGGCATCTGGCCTCCGCAGAAGAAATCCTTTCTGAAAGCCAAGTCTGTCATCGATCATATGGTATCCTCCCACATCGAGGCCTACAAGCAGATCCACCATATTTATAAAGAAAATAAATTATCTTCTCCACGAGTAAGTTTCGCTAAGAACTTGCAGGCCTTTGCAACGTGTCGACCTACCTGGAAAAATAACCTGGGCGTATTCTTGAGGCATCGATTATACAATCTTGCTCTTATCAAGAGGCTCACCAGGTGCCGCGCACTCGATTATATAGGAGTCAATTATTACAGCCGCAGCCTCGTGGATACGCGAAGCTGGCGCTTTTCGCATTTACTGATCGATGTTTGTAACGATAACTGCAGCCGCCTCAAAAAGAATGCCTTAGGTTGGGATGTGCATCCGCAAGGGCTCTATGATTTGCTTTTGGCCTTACGGTCGTTTCATCTGCCTGTCCTTATCCTGGAAAACGGGATCTGCACGGATGACGATAACTTGCGCTGGGAATTTATTCAGGAGCATCTTAAGGCGTATGCCCTGGCCATGGAAAAAGGAATCCAGGGCCTGGGATACCTTTACTGGTCCTTGATCGATAACTATGAATGGGATAAAGGTTTTAGCCCCCGCTTCGGGTTGATTGATATCGACTACCATACCTACAAGCGGACCGTCAGAGAAAGCGCCAGGAAGTTTTCTCATGTCTGTGAAACAGGCAGACTTTAAGCTATGAATAACATTGCTAAGAATTTGATATTACAGGAGGTTCCCCTTTTTGCTACCCTTTCGCGGGCGGAGCGCAGTTTCATCAACGAGAGGTCGAGCCTTGAAGAATTCAAGAAGGGTGTAACCATCTATAAAGAAGGTTCCGGTCCGAGCGCCTTTTACTGCGTTGTCCTGGGCAGGGTGGTTATCTATACGCAAGATGCGCAAGGGTCTAAAACGGTCCTGGAATACCTGCACCGCGGTAAATATTTCGGGATTATATCTCTTTTGACCGATGAACCGCATTCCGTGACGGCGCAGGCCTTGAATGACTGCCTGCTCCTTATCATTAAAAAGGATGACTTTGGCGCCATGCTCAAAAAAATCCCGCGTCTGGCTATTGATCTAAGCCGCATGCTTTCCCGCAGGCTGAAACGCAAGGATATCCATCAAAAAACCATATTTGAAAGCAATATCATCTCGGTATTCAGCTCCCATTCCCGCTCCGGTAAGACCGTGTATGCCTTTAACTTAGGGTTAAGCCTTTCCAAAGAGACGCGTAAATCCGTTATCATTCTGGATATCCTGCCTCTTGATTATACCCACAGCCTCCCCCGCCGGCTGAATATCCAGGAGGCGCCCGTATATGAGCTTTTTGGCAACAGGGTCGATTACATGAAATTACGGGAAGATTTTATTTTAAAGACATCTGAGGGGATAGGCATCGCTTGTTTCTATTACAAGGATGAAGATGAAACCTCCATGAGGAATCTGATGGAGCTCCTGAGTTTATTAGTCAACGATTACCACTTCATCCTTTTGGATCTCCCCGCTCTTATGGATCGTTTCATATTCGGCCTATTGAATCAGTCCGATCTGATTCACATCTTGACGGGGTGTGCGGCCGTTGACTTGAAAGAGACCCGTCTTCTCATCGAACGGCTTAAGCAGGAATTTAATTTTAACGAAGAAAAGATCAAGGTGGTGATCAATGAATACAGGCTTTCCGAAGTCACACACGAGGAGCAGGCGCAGATTTTGGGTAAGGATATCTTTGCGACCTTGCCCAGAATAGATGAACAATCCTGCGACAGGTTAAGCCTGGAGAGTCCCGATTGCGAATACGCCAAGGCCATCCGTAGGATTTCCCGTCAACTTTCCGAATGCCTGGTCGGCCTGGTGTTCGGGGTGGGGGTGGCCTATGGTTTTTGCCATATAGGCGTCCTTAAAGTCATTGAAGAGGAAAAGATCCCTATCGATATCATCACCGGCTCCAGCGTCGGTGCCATTATTGCCTGCTTCTGGGCTATGGGTAAGTCAAGCGATGAAATACTTGAGATCACAAAGGAATTCAGGGAGCCCAAACATATCTGGGGTTTGGTGGATCTGACTTTTCCCTTTTTCGGCTTCATCAAGGGGAATAAGCTTCTCAATTTCTTTAAGAAGCACGTGGGCCAGAAAACTTTTTATGATACCAGGATCCCCTTAAAGATTATTGCCAGCGACGTGAAAAGAAAGGAGCCCCGAGTGTTCGATAAGGGCCTTCTTGTTGATGCCCTGATGGCCAGTTGTGCCATGCCAGGAGTCTTCACGCCCTTTCGGTTCAAGGAAGAGATGCTTTTTGACGGCGGGATCATCCATCCTTTGCCGACCGAGCCCCTGTTTGAAATGGGCGTCAGGAAGATCATTGCGGTCAATGTGACTCCTTCCCGGGAAGACATCCTTCTGCAGTATGAGAAATTGAAAAAACAGGTGGTCGAAACGGGCGAGGTTCTCAAGAAAAAGAACTGGTTCAGCCTCAGGCAGCATTTCAAAGGTCTGCTTCACACCAATATCCTTGATATCATCTTTAGCAGTGTCGAGATCCTCCAGTCCGAAGTCGCGCAAAAAGAGGCGACGCTCGCGGATATTGTGCTTCATCCTGATACCTCAGGCCTTTATTGGCTTGAGCTTCATCGCGCCCCTGAGTTTGCCAAAAGAGGGGAAGAAGAGACGCGCAGGAATCTGGATAAGATATGGAAGGTTATAAATGAATGATAAGGAGGAGATATGGAGTCCAAAGTTCATAGTTCTCCCGCTACGCAGTTAAATTCAAGGCGGGATCCCGCCAGCTATCAAATAGCTGGGAGGGGAAAGTTCAAAGTTTTGACGCGCTGGGGCTTATGGGGAGCAGGTTGTCTGGTGTTTGGAATTCTATCCGGTTGCGCTTCTATGAAGGAGGCTGCAAGGGGTGTAGCGGGGGTGTCAACCAAAGTCCTGGAAGAAGGTCGCAAAAATGCTATTATGGAGACCGTTCATCTAGATTATGCCACCTGTTTCGCTAAGACACTAGAGGCCTTAAAGAAACAAGGTGCTTATGTTTATTACCAAGACATGAAGAAGCATATGATGGCCTTTTATGTGTCGGATGAGGATACGACTCCCGTGGGTGTCTTCTTTAAAGAGATAGACGCGCAAAACACGCAATGGGAGGTATCTTCACCGAGTAACCATGCCAAGGAGCTTTTCGCAAAACATTTATCGAGCGCATTTAATCCTAAAGAAGAAAAGGGAAAGGATGTCTATGAAGGAAAATAAACGGGGGATCCACGAATTTATCGAAATCTGTCATGCGATAGCCAAAGAAAAGGGCTGGTGGGATGAGGAGCGTAACGACGGAGAGCTGATTGCGCTGATGCATTCAGAATTGTCGGAAGCGCTGGAAGCCATGCGTCAGCACGCTGGGCTCGAGGCTATTGCCGAAGAATTAGCCGATTGTTGTATCCGCATCTTCGATTATTGCGGAGCCAGAGGAATCGATCTGGAAAAGACCCTCCTGAAGAAAATAGAGTACAACAAGACCCGCCCCTACCGTCATGGCAAGAAATTCTAAAATCCTCACTGTTCAAGAAGCCAAAGCTATTGATAGAGAGTCTCAAAGATTAGGCCTTTCGACGCTGGTTTTGATGGAGAATGCAGGAAGGGCTGTGGCTGATGAGGCCTTAAAAATTCTAACCAGGCATCAGCCGGTTTTTTTGTTTTGCGGAAAAGGCAATAACGGAGGAGACGGTTTTGTGGCAGCGCGTCATCTTTTGACAAGGGGGATAAAACTCGAGATTTTTCTAGCAACAACATCCCCGGAGGTAAAAAACGAAGCCGGGGTCAATCTCCAGATTCTTTTACAGCTTAAACAGAAGGTGCAGCCCATAAGAAAAGATAACTTGCATCTGGTCCGAAAAAAGATTCCAAAGAACAGCTTACTGGTAGATGCCCTTTTAGGAGTGGGATTGCAGGGTGAGGTACGGGGTATTTTTCGTCCTCTTATTGAGATGATAAACGCTTCCCGAGGGTACGTCTTGTCCGTTGACATTCCTTCCGGCCTGGATGCCGATACAGGAAAAATTCTAGGTTGTTGCGTCAAGGCACAAAGAACCGTTACCTTTGTCGCCAAGAAAAAAGGGATGCTTTTGGCTGATGGCCCGAAATACTGCGGGAAGGTCATCGTAGCAGATTTAGGAGTTTATGTTAGAACATCTTAAGGGCCATTTAGAAGGCAAGGTTGTTATTATGGGCATGGGCAATACCCTGCATAATGATGACGGCGCCGGGTGCCTCTTGGCCAGTCGTATCAAGGATAAAGTGCCTTATATCGTTTACGACGCAGGAGCGAATCCGGAAAATTACCTCGGCAAGATCATCAAGGATAAGCCGGACAATGTCGTGATTATCGATGCCGTTGATTTCGGCGGCAGGCCGGGGGAATTCAGGGAGATGGAAGGGGAGGCCTTGGAGACGGTGAATTTGTTTTCGACCCATAATGCCTCTCTCTCGCTGACAATTAACTACTTGAAAAACAATTTGAAGCTCAATATAATGATTTTAATTATTCAGCCGGAAGATATCGGATTTGGGGAGAAGTTAAGTCCTGCGGTTCGGGAAGCGCTCGATACGCTGGAGCAATGGTTTTCCCGCCTCGCAGAGGATGCAAAACCTTAATTGGCTTGAGCGGGATTCCGCTGGATAAAGTCTTAAGGCGCTCAATATGAAGCAAGGCAAAAAGAGGGATAGCTGGGGTTCGCGCTTAGGTATCATTATGGCAGTGGCAGGTTCTGCCGTGGGATTGGGAAATTTTTTGCGTTTTCCGGCGAAGGTTGCCTCTAACGGAGGGGGGGCCTTCATGATCCCCTATTTTGTGTCTTTATTCTTGCTGGGGATACCCCTGATGTGGATCGAGTGGACTTTGGGACGTTTTGGCGGAGGGTTTGAACATGGGACAGCGCCGGGAATATTCCATAGCATCTGGCAGAAGAACCGTTTCATCAAATATTTCGGCACCATCGGTATCTTTGGGCCCCTGGTTATCTTCATCTATTATACCTACATAGAGTCATGGACCCTGGCCTACAGTGCTTTTGCGCTAATGGGAAAATACAGCCGGATAACGGACCAGGCCGCCATGAAGAGTTTTTTAAGCGGATTTCAGGGATTGGAAAAAAACCAGTATTTCAATGGCCTGGGGCTGGCCTATCTATTTTTTCTTGTCACCTTTTCTTTGAATATGGGCGTTATTTATTATGGGATTAAGGGAGGGATAGAGAAGCTTTGTAAATGGGCGATGCCGCTTTTATTCGCCTGTGGCCTGCTGCTTTTGGTGCGGGTGATAACGCTGGGCGCACCGGATGCCGCAAAGCCTGCCTGGAATATCTCTAATGGTTTCGGTTTTCTCTGGAATCCGGATTTTTCCGCTTTAAAATCTGCCAAGGTCTGGCTTGAGGCAGCCGGCCAGATATTTTTTACCTTAAGCGTCGGTATTGGAGTGATCCTGACGTATGCCAGTTATTTATCCAAAGGGGATGATGTTGTTTTATCGGGCCTCACCGCTGCCAGCACCAACGAACTGACAGAGGTCATTTTAGGAGGCAGTATCATTATCCCGGCGGCGTTTGTTTTTTTTGGGCCTGTCGATATTCAGGCGGTCGCGCGTTCAGGCGTATTCAATCTGGGATTTGTCACTATGCCCCTGGTTTTGAATCAGTTGCCTCTGGCGGGTTTTTTTAGTTTCGTCTGGTTCTTTTTGTTATTTCTGGCTGGGATGACGAGCTCGGTCTCCCTGGCCCAGCCGGCGGTGGCGTTCCTGGAAGATGAATTTGATATCGGCAGGAAAAAGGCCGTTGCCCTATTCGGAATCGTGGCGTTTTTGTTATGCCAACCCGCCATATTTTTCCTGAAAAACGGGGTGGTGGATGAGCTGGATTTCTGGGGAGGGACTTTTTTCCTGGTCCTGTTTGCGACCATAGAAACGATACTGTTCGCCTGGGTCTTTGGTATGGAAAAAGCCTGGGATGAGATCCACAAGGGCGCGGATATGCGGGTCCCCAAAATCTATAAGTTTATCATTAAATACATAACGCCTTTATTTCTGTTTATCATCCTGGGGATGTGGTTTTGGCAGGAGTGGCTCCCCATCATTTTTATGAAAAATGTCTCTTCAGCCAACCGTCCTTTCATCCTGGGAACACGGTTGGGGTTGCTGGCCATTTTTATTGCGCTGGTGGTTTTGATTAAAATGGCCTGGCGTAAGAAGAGGCTTCTGGCCGAACAGATGAGATAGTGTCTTAAAAAAGGAGATCTGATGAAAAAACCAGTTTTCTTTTTAATTTTTCTCTCTTTAGCGCTTATCCAGATGACGGGGTGTATTTTTGTCTTAGGAGGAGCTGCGGGTGCCTTAGGCGCGTATGGCCTTAGCAAAGATAGTATGGAGGGGGATACGGATACTCCCTACGAAAATCTATGGAGCGCGGCCACATTGGTGGGCCGGGCGCGCGGCGCGATTAAAAAACAGGATAAGCTCCAGGGTCTTATCGAGATAGAGGTGGATTCAAGCCGCGTATGGATTCAATTAACGCGCGTCACCCAGTATACCACCCGGTTAAAGGTTGCCGCTCGCAAATACCGCTTTCCGAATCTAAACCTTGCCCAGGACTTGTATGCTAAGATCGTTGATCAGGTCAAGGTCAAGTGAAATTGATTGATATATCCTCTGTTTGTGGTAAAATTGACTTCACTGCCGAGGTAGCTCAGTGGTAGAGCGCGGCCCTGAAAAGGCCGGCGTGGGAAGTTCGATTCTTCTCCTCGGCACCATATAAAAACGAGAGGTTTTCACAAGCCTCTCGTTTTGCTTTATTTAGGCGTAATTGCTTGAGTTATGAGGCAGTTACGCCATTTTTATTTCTTTAGAGATGTTTGGATAGGTTTGTAGGGTTTTGTATAATTTAGTTTCTTAACGTCACGCTAACGTCACAAAACCCCTCTATGGACACTATTTAGACACCAGAGAGCGCCTACATCATCAGGACGTTGTGAACGCAATACAACATTTGAGTATAAACTGGTAGCCAGTCTGCCTTAAAAACCCTTGTTTCTTTACTTTCGTGGGGCTCTAAATTCGATTCGGGGGGATAGGGTATGGGTTAAGTTAGCTAGAATCGGTTTTGAAAGTTTTTAGGCTACCATTTTGCAACAGGCTAAGGAACCGGCCAAAGGTAAGCTTATGTTTCCAGACGCCAAAGGCAAGCTGCTCCATAGGAACAAAATGAGGGATAGGATGCACAAGATATGCGATAAGATTCATATTGAGAGAGCCACCGTCCATGATTTAAGGCATACATTCGCGAGCCGCCAAGGTTTGCCTGATAGAGTTAAGCAGATTATTGGCGGCTGGAGCAGCAAACAGGTCATGGAGAATACTTATATTCATACGCCGGAAGATTACGTCAAAGAAGAGTATTTTAAGGTTGATTTTTTGCCA
>JAZDOJ010000057.1:0-19990 GCA_043798795.1 Candidatus Omnitrophota bacterium | reverse complement strand
AACGCTTCTCATGGCATACCTCCTGGGCTTATTGAGCCCGGTTAATGGTTAATAATGCTCAACAACCATTAAGGTATGCCATTTTTATTGCTTTTCAAAGAACTTTTAATCTAAAAGCGTACAGAATAGTTTACACTATCAATTGATAAACTTACAAAAGGAGGATATCGAGGCGCCTGACGCGCTGGGACCTTATTTGCTGGGCAAAAGGGTGAGGCACGGTGTCTGAATCGATCTTCACGGGTTGGCCGTTTTCGTCGTTAAAGATAATTTTCTTGATCCTGGCGCCTTTTGCCGGGAAGGTATTTTTCCGTTTCGGGTTATGGTAGACGACCAGAATCTTTCCTAAAAAGTTAAAACTGTACCGGTTATCTTTTTTGGAGAAAAGCCATCCCGCAAGGGCCGGAGCAAACTTCAGGTTCAGTTCCTGGCGGTCATTAATAAAGAAGGGGTTTGGGCCGATGTTCATCCGCAGCCAGATTTCGAGGAATTCGGCTGTCGAGCCGGAAAGCCTGGCGACAAAGCCGTTGCCGTGCAGGCTTTTGTCGGGGAAAACGCTGCTCACAAGAAAGGAAGAGTTTTCCAGAATACTGCGGCCGTAGGTTTTAGGATCCTGGAAGGGGATAAGGACGTTCTTGAACTCATCAAAGAATTCCTTATAAAGACCTTTTTTTAGGACTTCTAGAATATATTTGTACTCCATATGGAGCCAGATCGATTCGTTTTCCAGCCACCCAGGGGTGAAAACGCGGCACCGTCCGATCTCTTCCGGCATGCCCTGGAGGGACGTCGTGACTTTGTACATCTTCAGTTTTTTGTCATAGAGAGGGCTTTTCTTTGTGGCCTGATATAACTGCTTGGCCTGTTTGGTTGTCGGGCTCAAGCGCAAGGCGTGCATCTGTCCCTCTAGAAAGAAAGGGACCTTTTTCTGGCGGAATTTCTTAGGGTTAACAAAATGCCCATGAACGATATCGTATTCTACAACCTCATGATAAAAGTAGGAGTAATAGATTTTTTGTTTTTCATCCCAGGCCTTGCGCAGCCCGGAATCTAACTTTTTGATAGCGCGCCCCATGATATCCTTGAGCTCTTTCCTTGAGCAGGAGGCCTCATGGCCGCTGAATCCGAATTTGGTTTTATAACGGTAATCTTCTTTAAGGGTGGCGCTTTTGTCCCAGTATTCATAATCTTTTTGTGAAGATCCATTGGTCAGATTCGCCTTAAGCAAGACGTCCAATTCCTTTAAGAATTGAAGGACTTCCTCCGTCACGTAAATGAGGTCTGAGTTATTTTTCTCTAAAGCCCCTGCAATCATCAGGGCCAGCCTTTTTAATTCAAATGTTTCGCAACTCGATGAACCGAAGATGGCTGGCAGGCCGTTCAACGCATCAAACCAGTTAGGCTTGTTAGCTTCCATTTCAATACCGCAGCCAAAAGGGTCCAGGGAAGCCAGTTTATTCGCCAGCAGACAAAGGAGCTTATTGATGAGTGTGGTGCGGTAGATCTCTTTGTCTCCGTATTGAGTCCTTACGGCGTGAGGATGAAGGACGCGCTTTTTGATCATTTCCCTTTTGGCATGGTCAGAAGCGACCGCAGCCAGTTGTCTGATGAGGGAGTCCTTGAGTATGTATTTTTCATGCCTGGGTTTGACTACCTCAGCGTTATCGAAAAACGTAAAGACTCTTTTTTCAAAGAAAACCTCATAAAACTTTTCAGGATAAAGCTTGAGGTAGCTTTCCAAAAGATCCAGATTGTATGTCCAGTGGTCTGTCCAGAAACCTTCCCCGTGCTCGGCTTCCTGGATTTTGAGAGAGTGGGCCATAACAGTATCAAGGAATTTATCAAGTGAGCAACCCGGTCTGATGCGATTCTCTTCCAGGAAAAGGATGACATCTCCCGGTGTGAATGGGTCCTTCAGGAATGCATCCATTTTAAGGATTTGTTTTTCATCCAGGAGGCCCTTCAAAAAGGCCGCAGGCTCAGCCCCTTCTTTAAGCATGAAACGGACGCCTTTGATCACGAGGGGGTTAAAGCCGTCCGATTGCAGAAGGCTGAAGAAATAGATAAGGTTGTCATCTTGGATCTCTGGGTGAAACCAGATATCGCATCTGCGGTTTTGATTCGTATCGCGGTAATGGCCGTTTCCTTGAGAGAAATAAGTCGGTTGCAGCTGGAATTTGTTATAGTCCCGTTCTAAATCGCCGTGCTTTCGGGAATACAGGTAGAATACGGAGCCCGAATCGAAAGTCAGGGGCCAGCCGCCGCGCATGATATTATCCAAATAGGTGGAGCGGGCATAGAGATTGAATTCGCGGGAGTTCGAACAGGTGAATATATCCTGCTGTAGTTCTTCGATAACCGATTTATTCTCCTGCGCTTTGGCTGATAGGTAATTCACAGAGGTTATTTTGGAAAGGGAGGCGTTTAGGCTTGCCTTGTTTCTCATGTATCCGATCACGGAGTAAAATGTTTTTTCCTGCGATGGCCCGAGTTTCATATCGAGAAGCAGGAAGGCACAGGGCATCTTGCTTCTTGTGATTTCTCCAGCCGGGCGAGGGAAATCTTTTACGGATAAGAATTTTCTGGGACAAGTGAAGTCTGAGCCAGCCCCGAAAATGCACTGGGGATCGACAATGGCCTTAAGGATCTGCGCTTTATCTTTCTGGTATTGGAAGCCGAGGTAAAAATTTCCTTCCTGGATATGGATGACTTCCGGTCTATCTGTCGGATCCACATCCAGTTTGTAGAAGGGAACGCCCCTTTCGAGATTTTCCACCTTCATCCAGGCTTCGATGGTGCGGGAGAGTTTCTTTAGGAAAAGATTGCTCGTGCCGAAAGGCACCACTTGCGGCAGGCCATCCAGCAATTGTAAACTTTTAGGTTTGCGGCTTAAGTTCTTGATGGTCACCGCTCTCACCAGGCCTGCGTAAGAATCGTTGGGTATATTGTAATACTCTACGTGGGTTTTGAGCCCTAAAGTGGAGTTCCATTCCTCTAAGGCCAGTCCGTAGGAACGGATAAACATGCGGTTGGAAAGATTAAAATCCAGATTGGCCAGACCGTTGTGAAACGGCTCGTAGAAAAGGAATTTTTTGGCATCGAAGAGCTTGATAAAGGTGCGAAAGCCGTTTGAACTAACCATCTGCCAGGCCTTGTTAGCCGGGTAAAATTCCAGGATGGCATGGTCTTTGTCTTTTGTCCCGAAACTGACGATGGCTTGACCCCGGTTGACATAGAACACCCACATGGGTATCCCATATTTTCCGGCTATCCCCGGGAAGAAATTGGCGAACGGCTTGGAGAAGTTATAGTTTTCGACAACAAATTCCCCCTTTTCGTTCAACCCATATTTTACCGTTTTCTCTTTTAGTTTTTCTTTCATGTTTTTTCTTTAGCTAACCTATTTTACCTATTTTAAGGCTTTTGTCCATAAAAATCTTACACCCTCATAAAACAGAGGGATTATAATTGACTTTTCGGCCAAAGGATGTTATTATAAAAAACTAAATATCAAGGAGATTCGAAATGGCGATCAGAAAAGACACGGTGGAATATGTGGCGCATCTGGCGCGTATGGAATTGAAACCTAAAGAGTTAGAGAAACTTTCTGCTCAACTTCAGCATATTCTGAATTTCATAGATAACCTGAAAAAAGTCAACATAGAAAATATCCCACCTACAAGCCACCTCATGGCTTTCGGCAATGTATTAAGGGAGGATACCTTAGGAAAATCTTTGCCAACCGATAAGGCCCTTGAGAATGCGCCTTGCCGGGAAGGGAATTTCTTTGTTGTCCCAAAGGTCATCGAGTAACTCTCATGGAACTCAATAAACTGACGGCGCATGAACTTTTTGAGAACAAATCTCTTGCCGGGGAGATCGTAAAATCGCTTAGGAGCCAGATCAAGGATACCGAGTCTAAAGTCAGGGCCTATGTCAGGCTCACCGATCCAGACTTTTTTGACTTCGAACTCCGAACTCCGCACTCCGGACTAAACGGAATTCCTATCTCCATCAAAGATAACATCTCTACCTGTGGCCTGGATACCCAATGCTGCTCTAAGATCCTGGAAGGATTTAAGCCGCCCTATGACGCCACGGTCATCAGAAAGCTAAAGGAAGCAGGCGTTTCCCTTTGCAAGGTCAAGACAAATATGGATGAGTTTGCTTTTGGTTCTTCTACGGAAAATTCCTGTTTCGGGCCTACCCATAATCCCTGGGATCTGGAGTGTGTTCCGGGTGGCTCTTCCGGGGGGTCAGCTGCGGCCGTAGCCAGTGACGAAGCCATCTTGGCTTTAGGCTCGGACACCGGAGGCTCCATTCGCCAACCCGCCAGTTTTTGTGGGGTTGTGGGTCTTAAGCCTACGTACGGCAGGGTTTCACGTTACGGCCTCATTGCTTTTGCCTCCAGCCTTGACCAGATCGGGCCCCTGACAAAAGATGTCAAAGACAGTGCCCTGCTGATGAATGTGATCGCCGGTCATGACCCGATGGATGCGACCTCCGCGGCTATTCAGGTTCCTGATTATACAAAGTCCTTGGTCAAAGATGTCGATGGCCTTAGGATAGGGCTCCCCAAAGAATATTTTATAGAGGGCCTGGACCCTGAAGTTAAGAAGGCCCTGGAGGAAGCCGTAGATTGCTTGAGAACCCTGGGCGCTGAATTTAAGGATGTAAGCCTTCCTCACACGGAGTTTGCGGTTCCGGTTTACTATATCATCGCCACAGCTGAAGCGAGCTCTAATTTAGCCAGGTTTGACGGCGTGCAATACGGTTTTAGGGCCAAAACAAGAAGCGGCACTTTGATGGAAATGTATAAAAAAACGCGGGGGGAGGCCTTTGGGGAAGAGGCCAAGAGAAGGATTATCCTGGGCACCTTTGCTTTGTCTCACGGTTATTATGACGCCTATTATTTACGTGCCCTGAAGGTGCGTACGTTGATTAAACAGGATTTTGATAAGGTGTTTGAGGAATGCGACTGTATCCTGACCCCCACGTCACCGACCCCGGCATTTAAGATCGGGGAAAAAATCGATGACCCTTTAAAAATGTACCTTTCGGATATTTATACCATTTCCGCTAACCTGGCGGGACTGCCGGCGATATCGGTCCCTTGCGGATTCACTAAAAAAGGACTACCGGTGGGATTGCAGCTGCTCGCCCGGAGTTTTGACGAAGAGATGCTTTTTCGGGCAGCTTTTACGTATGAACAAAGTACGCCCTGGCATACCATGAAACCTAAATTATAGACGGGAATTTATGGATCACGAAGCCGTTATCGGATTAGAAGTTCATGTGCATCTAAAAACAAGGACAAAGGCCTTCTGCGGATGCTCAACCCTTTTCGGCCAGGAGCCGAACTCTCAGGTCTGTCCTGTGTGTTTGGGTTTTCCCGGATCTCTGCCTGTTTTTAATCGGCAGGCCCTTTCTTATGCCTTGAGGGTGGCCCTGGCCTTAAATTGCCAGGTCCAGTCCTACACCAAGTTTGACCGTAAGAATTATTTTTATCCGGACCTCCCCAAGGATTACCAAATTTCTCAATATGACCTGCCTCTATCCCGGGAGGGTTTTCTGAATGTTGCGACGGAAGGGGAATCTCAGCGTATCGGTATCCGCAGGGTTCATATGGAGGAGGACGCCGGAAAGCTTATCCATAGAGAAGACTCAAGCCTCGTGGATTTTAACCGCTCTGGGATCCCTTTGTTAGAGATTGTGAGCGATCCGGATATCCAGACACCTGCCCAGGCCTACGAATATCTGTCGACCCTTAAGTGCCTCTTGGAATATCTGGATGTCTCTGACTGCGACATGGAAAAAGGGTCTTTACGCTGCGATGCCAATGTATCCGTAAGGGAAAAAGGTACAAAGGCTTTGGGCACCAAGACAGAATTAAAAAACATGAACTCCTTCAAGGCTGTCAGGGAGGCTTTGTCTTTCGAGATTGAGCGCCAAAAGGAATTATTGGAGGGGGGTCACAAGGTCGTCCAGCAGACATTGCTATGGGATGAGCGGGAATCAAAGACGCTCCCCATGCGCACAAAAGAGGAAGCCCAGGATTACCGTTATTTCCCCGAACCGGACCTGCCGGCATTTGACATCAAGGGCGCACTTATCGAAGAGGCAAGGTCAACCATTCCGGAATTGCCTCAGCAGAAAAGGGCCCGTTTTAGGAAAGAATATGGCCTCTCTGATTACGATGCCGGAATCCTGGTTGCCTCCAAGAAAAACGCGGATTTTGCCGAAGAGTGCATGAAACAGTTTCCCGGTCCGGATAAGAAACCAGTGGCCAACTGGTTGATGGGGCCGTTTACTTCATTCGCCAGTGCTACGAACCTATCCATCTCTGAAATTACCATTCCAGGCGGCATAGAGGAATTTATTAAATTAATAAATCTGGAGAAAGAAGGAAAAATCTCCAATCTGATGGCCAAGGCTGTGTTGAATGAATCGTTAGCCAGCGGTAAGCTTTTTTCAGAAATCATCCAGGAAAAAAACTTGTTTCAAATTTCTGACGAGGCCATGCTTGAGCAAACGGTGGATGAGGTCATCAAGGACAATCCTAAGGTGGCGAGCGACTACAGGTCTGGTAAGGCTAATGCCCTGATGTTCCTGGTGGGGCAGACGATGAAGAAAAGTCAGGGGAAAGCCAATCCCAAGATCGTTCTGGAAATATTAAAACGGAGGTTAGAGCATGCGTCCTAAGCTCATTTTTTCTATATCCCTTATTTTGGTCGGTTCTGTTTTTGTTTTTGTAAGCCTGGGGATCTCTGCGGCGGACAAGAAGAAGGATGAATTGTTCCGCAGGGTCGAACTCTTTTCAGATACCCTGGCCCTCATCCAGTCAGAGTATGTGGAGGAGACACAGCCCAAAGATCTCATCTACGGCGCTTTGAAGGGGATGCTTTCGTCACTGGATCCTCACAGCCAATTCCTGGACCCCGATACCTATAATGAATTAAAGGTAGATACAGAAGGAAAGTTCGGAGGCCTAGGCATCGAAATCACCATCAAGGATGGCCTGTTGACGGTGGTGACCCCTATCGAGGATACGCCGGCGTGGAAAGCCGGGATTAAGGCCAATGACCGTATCGTCAAGATCGATAATGAACTAACCCGTGATATCACCCTGACGGAAGCGGTCAAGAAAATGAGGGGAAAGGCCGGTGAGGCCGTGAGTTTGACGATCCTAAGAGAAAGCGAGAAAAAGATCCTGGAATTCAAAATCGTGCGCGACATCATAAAAATCAAAGACATCAAAGAGGCGAGCGTTTTGGAAGATGGGATCGCCTATATCCGTTTGGTGGAATTCAGAGAAAATACCGCTCAGGATATCAATGCGACGCTGCAGAATCTGACAAAGAACGGCATGAACGCCCTCATCCTTGACTTGCGCAATAATCCCGGAGGCCTGCTGGATGTCGCGGTGAAGGTGGCAGAGAAGTTTCTCGAGAAGGACAGGGTTATTGTTTCTACGAAGGGGAGGCAGGAGCAGCAGAATATGCAGTTTGTCTCCCGCCTGAACCGCCCCATTCTTAATCTGCCCATGGTTATTTTGATTAACGAAGGTTCGGCCTCAGGCAGTGAAATAGTGGCCGGATGCCTTCAGGACTACAAGCGCGCGATTATCCTGGGGACGAAATCTTTTGGCAAGGGTTCGGTTCAGACGGTCATCCCCTTAAGCGACGGTTCCGCCCTGCGCTTGACGACAAGTAAGTATTTTACACCTCTCGGCAAAGCCATCCATGGCAATGGTGTTATGCCGGATATCGTTGTGGAAGAAGGCAGGATTCAGCTTGCCCCCCAAAATGATTTGAGGCAGGAGAAGTCTCAGGAAGTATTTGAAGAGCTGGAAGAAAAAGATCAAGAAGGCCCGGAACAGAAATCAGAGAAACCTTTTGACTACAAGTCAGATAACCAGCTGATGCGCGCGGTGGATGTCCTGAAGGCCGTAAGATTTTATAAGGGGATGCTGGATTCATGAAGGAAATAAAGGTTTACCGGCTCACCATATTATTTTTATTATCCGTTATCTTCCTGCAGGGAGTCTTTATGGCCGGCCGTTCCAAAGAGCTCCCTCGACCTTTGACAAAACCGCATGAGCCCGTCTTTAAAGGCAGAATCGCTATCGTCATCGATGACTGGGCCTATAACCTTAATAATATTGAGATGCTGGATAGGATCCATGTGCCCCTGACGTGCTCCGTTTTGCCGAACCTGGCTTATTCCCAGGCAGTCATTGACGAGCTGCACGGCCGGAATCTGGAGACGATTTTGCATCTTCCCCTGGAGCCACATGAGAAATACCGCTTAGAGAAAGATACGGTGATGGTTTCGATGGATGAGTCGGAAATCAAAAATATCGTTGAAAGGGATCTCGACAGCCTTAAGGCTATCAAAGGCGTTTCAAACCACATGGGATCCTTGGCCACAGAGGACGTAAGGACCATGGATGTGATTTTCAGCGCGCTGAAAAAGAGAGGCCTTTACTTCCTCGATAGCGTGGTCACCTCTGCGTCTGTTTGCGATAGGCTGGCAAAGAAACGGGGCTTACGATTTGCAAAAAGAGACGTGTTTCTGGATAATGAGGAAGATCCCGCTTATATCAAAAGGCAGATCAATAAATTAAAGATGAAGGCAAGGAGTAGTGGTCAGGCTATCGGCATTGGCCATGACCGCCGGCTCACCCTGGAGGTTTTGGCTGAAGTCATACCGGAACTGAAGAAAGAAGGCTATAAATTCGTCTTTGTATCGGAGTTGGCGCGCTAGCGAACGAAAAATGTACATTCTAGGGATAGAGACATCTTGTGATGAAACAGCGGCCTCGGTCGTCAAGGATGGTAGGTCCATCCTTTCCAGCATGGTGAGTTCCAGCCTTTTCCTTCATAAGAGGTATGGAGGTGTGATACCCGAGATTGCATCCCGGATGCAGCTGGAGGCAATTTCGCAGGTTGCGGATGTGGCTGTCAAAGAGGCACGCCTTCGCCTGTCGGATATGGACGCGGTGGCTGTGACGGCTGGCCCGGGGCTCTTGGGTTCTTTATTGATAGGCCTGTCGTTTGCCAAGTCTTTAGCCTTGAGTTTAAAGATTCCCTTGTTAGGGGTGAATCATTTGCACAGCCACATCTACGCTTCTTTTTTGGAGGGTTTAAGGATGGATTTCCCTTTTGTCGCGCTGGTCGTCTCCGGTGGACACACTAATCTTTTTTACGTAAAAGATTTCAGCAAAATCGAAAACCTGGGTCAGACCCTGGATGATGCCTGCGGTGAGGCCTTTGACAAGGTCGCCAAAATTTTAGGCTTAGGTTATCCGGGTGGGCCCGCTATCGAAAAATGGGCTCGGACAGGAAACGTCCGAAAAATAAATTTCCGTTGCTCGGGAACGAGGGAAGAGTTCGATTTTAGTTTCAGTGGCATCAAGACAGCTGTTTTGTATTTAACCCGTAACCGCCGCTTGAGCAACCGCGAAAAAAAGGATATAGCCGCCTCTTTTCAGGAGGCGGTCATCGATGCCTTGCTCAAGAAATCCCTGTTGGCCTGCAGGCGCAAGAAGGCCAACAGGCTTGTTATCGGCGGAGGTGTGGCGGCTAACCATCGACTGAGAGTTAAATTCGTGGATGCGGGGCGCCTGCAAGGCTTGGATTGTTATTTTCCACGTCCGGCGCTGTGCACGGACAACGCCAGCATGGTGGCAGGGTTGGCGTACCCTTTATTTAAAAAAGGTTTCAGGGATAGGCTAGACCTTACGGCACAGGTGGATTTAATGTAAAAGGAGGGCGTTATGCTTCCAGACAGCCAGATCATTATCCGATTAACATTGGCGACGGTTTTAAGCGGCCTGATCGGTTTTGAGCGGCAGGTGCATCGCCGTACTGCAGGCTTACGCACGCATATTCTTGTTTCTTTGGGCTCTTGTCTTATCATGTTGACATCTCTGTATGTTTTTGATATATATAAGGATATTGTTCCGCTGGATCCGGCCCGTATCGCATCCGGTGTCATCGCGGGTATAGGATTCCTCGGGGCTGGAACCATTATCAGAGAGAGACAGGAGGTTAAGGGACTGACGACTGCAGCGTGCCTTTGGATTGCTGCGGGTATCGGCCTGGCCGTCGGGGTAGGTTTTTATAACGCTGCTGTTTATGCCACGCTCTTGACCTTAATCGTCCTTTTCCTTTTACGATATATAGAAGACCTATTACCTAAGAACGAGTAAAACAGGCAGGAAGAAAAGCACTAAGGAGGTGGAGCATGGCGTTTAAAAGGCAAGTGGAGGAGAGAGGCATGGATAAAATCCTGGATGTGGATGCGGCTATGCAGGGCACCATGACTTTTAAGGACCCGGTGAATTTGCGCATCAACGGCCGATTCGAGGGGGACTTGAAAACGAGGGGCAATTTGACGATCGGATCAAACGCAACGGTCATCGCGGAGATCGCCGGGGACAACATCATCATCGGCGGCAGGGTCAGGGGCCGGATCACGGCTAAGGAACGGTTGACGCTTTTACCCACGGCTATTGTCGACGGAGATATCTTTCCGGCAAAACTGAATGTGGCGGAAGGGGCTATCTTCGAAGGGAAATGCACGATGCTGCACGATTTTCTCAATGCCGAAGAACTGGCGAGTTATCTGGAAGTGGATCTGAATTCTGTTATGGAATGGGCCAACTCCGGCAAGATGCCGGGCCATAAGGAAGGCGGCGATTGGAAATTCGAGAGAAAAGCCATTGATACGTGGGTAGCTTCCGGTAAGATCCAGAAATAAACAATCTATTATAAAAACATGGGCGAAGAAAAATTGTTGACCGTAAGAGAGGTCTCTGGGCTCCTCGGCGTCTCAGAAAAAGAGGTTATGGACCTGGCAGAGAATGGCACCATCCCCGCTTACAAGATCGGGGGGGTTTATTTGAGGTTCAGGAATGACCAGGTCCAGGAATACAGGAAATCTCTTAAATCGCACACCTCCAAAAAGTTTAAAGAGAAATATCCTGTGAACGACAGGTTGCGTGACTTTTTTTATTTTAATGATTTCTATATCTTATCCGCCGTGCTTATCTTCTTGCTCCTGGTGATTATTTTACGAGGATAGACGAATCATGGAGCCAGCGCCATCCTTTTGCGATCTGGGCTTTGCCAAGATCGATACCGATAGACAAAAGAGAAGGGGTATTGCCGAAGTTATCTACTGTCCCGGAAAGACAAGGGTCCATCTTTTAAAGATTTCCCGTGAATTCATCCGTAACAAGCAAGGCCTGCTCTTGACGCGTTTAGAGAGTCAGTCCTATGCGTATCTAAAAAAACATATCCCCGGCCTCAAGTATAACGCTTTGGCAAGACTTGGGTTTCTGCGGCAAAAGAGTAAGAACCTGAAGGCCAAAGGCTATGTGGTCGTGATATCAGCTGGCACCTCAGACTTGAGTGTCGCGGAAGAGGCAAGCGTCACCTTAGAAGTTTTAGGTCATGGCGTAAAGAGAATTTATGATGTGGGTGTTGCCGGGGTGCATCGTCTGATGAGCCAAATGGATGCCATCCGAAAGGCCCAGGTCATTGTTGTCGTGGCAGGGATGGAGGGCGCTTTGGCAAGCCTGGTCAGCGGCCTCGTCGCATGCCCTGTTGTCGCTGTTCCCACGAGCTGTGGATACGGCGCAAGTTTCGGTGGCCTATCCGCGTTATTGACCATGCTCAACAGTTGTTCTCCAGGTGTAGCCGTGGTGAATATCGATAATGGATTTGGGGCAGGATATCTAGCAGGGTTGATCAATAAATAAGTTCAAAGTTCAAAGTTCATAGTTCATAGTAAAACCGCAAGGATGAGAAATAAGAAAATAACTTTGAAAGAAGGGGTAAGGTTTCATGGGCATCTGGGGCCTTATCTGGTATTGGGGATACGGGCAGGAGAGTGGGCTTTAAGGAGACTGAAGTGCAAAAAATATTTTGGGATGAACGTTAAAGTATGGGGCGTTCATAAAAAACCCAAATCCTGCCTGGTGGATGGCCTTCAATTGTCGACGGGTGCTACCCTTGGAAAAGGAAATATTGAGAAATGCAACGGCTCAAGGATTAAAATGGAATTTACGGACATTCTTAAGAAGAAAAGGGTATGGCTTGAGCTTAAGGAAGATTTGGTGAAAAGGCTAAGGGAGGCCAAGACACACCGCGATTGCGAATCATTGGCAAAGGGATTATATCGCGCCAAGACAGCAGGACTTTTTATAGGGATCAACCATTAACGAATAGGAGTTTTTATGGCCTTATCAGGGCTGGATATCTACAAGCTATTACCCAAGACCAATTGCCGTGAATGCGGTTTTGCCACGTGCCTGGCCTTTGCCATGCAATTGGCCAAAAAAGCCGTTACTATCGATAAGTGCCCTCACCTTAGCGAAGAGGCGAAAAAGGTTCTGGAGGTTTCGGCTCAAGCGCCCATTAAACTGATTTCCATTGGCACGCAGGAAGGAAAGCTCGAAATAGGTAATGAGACCGTGATGTTCAGGCATGAAGAAAAATTCCATCGCCCCTGTGGTATAGGATTTATCGTGGATGACGCCCTTACGGACAGTCAGATAAAAGAAAAGGTGGATAGGATTCATAAATTGAAATTTGAGCGCGTGGGTCAGGAGCTGACGGTCAACCTGATCGCTGTGCGGCAGTGTCAGGATGTTAACAGGTTTGCGCAGGCCGTGGACCTGGTCTCCAAAAATACGGCTTTAGCTTTAACGTTAATGTGCCGCGATGTTGAAGCCTTAAAGAAATCTTTGGAAATAGTTGCCGCAAAAAAGCCACTCGTCTATGCTGCCACAAAAGAGAATCTGGCGGAGTTTGCGGCATTAGCGAAGGAGCAAAAAGTCCCGCTGGTTGTTCAAGCGAACAACCTTCAGGATTTAGGCGAGCTTACAAAGGCATTAACGAAAGAAGGTGTCCAGGATCTGATCCTGGACACAGGCCTTAAACCTATTTCTGAAAAGATATGGGATCTGACGCAGATACGCAGGCAATCCCTGAAATCCTCGAATCGCAGCCTCGGGTATCCGACTTTGGTTATAACCGAAAAGCAGGATCCTTACGAAGAGGCGCAGGAAGCAGCCACCTACATTGCAAAATATGCTGGTATTATCCTTATGAAAGGCCTTGAGACATGGCAGGTTTTATCTCTCCTGACGTTAAGGCAAAATATTTATACGGATCCGCAGAAGCCCCTGCAGATTGAGCCTAAGCTTTATCCGATCGGTTCTGTGGGTCCCCAATCCCCTGTGCTCGTGACCACTAATTTCTCTCTTACTTATTACACGGTTCTGGGGGAGGTAGAGGCCAGCAAGGTCCCTGTGTACATCGTAACTATCGATACAGAAGGGATGTCTGTCTTAACGGCCTGGGCTGCGGAAAAGCTCACCCCTGATAAGATATCCACTTCTTTAGCCAAGTGCGGCATTAAAGATTCAGTCTCTCATCAATCTCTTGTCATACCGGGATATGTTGCTGTGATGAGCGGGGATCTGGAAGAGCAGTCTGGCTGGAAAGTTATCGTCGGGCCGAAAGAAGCATCGGGCATACCGTCTTTTTTGAAGAACCTTCAATTTTAGAAGAGGCCCTGAATGGAAAATTTCAAAGTCACATTTTATCCGGACCAGAAGACCGTAGAAGTCCCTAAAGGCAAAACTGTCCTTTCGGCGGCCATCTCGGCCGGTATTATTATCAATTCCAGTTGCGGAGGCGACGGTGTCTGCGGCCGATGCAAGGTGATTATAAAGAAGGGTGAAGTCCGCACGCAACCTACCGGAAGGATCAGTCTGGAGGAAAGACGTAAGGGGCTGTATCTGGCGTGCCTGACAACGGTGCAGGGTGACTTGGAGGTCGAGATCCCCCAGGAATCGCGCCTGGATTTCGAGAAGCTGACCTCCGAAGAACTGGAACTGCGCCTCAAAGGCCTCTATTCGGACGCAGAGGCGGTGGAGGCGCACGATCTTTTAGACAGAGAGGAGATTTTTACTCACGCGCCCCTTTCTACAAAATTGTACCTGGAGGTGGATGAGCCGACACTGGAGGATAAAATCAGCGACTTGGAGCGTCTGTACCGCCAGATACGCCGTATCCAGGATATCCCCATTATGCAGACGGGCCTGGCGAATATACGGCGTTTAGGAGAACTGCTGAGGTCTTCAGATTGGAAAGTCACCGTGACCCTGGGTAAGAGAAACGGCACAACCGAGATCGTGTTTATTGAAGCCGGGGACACGTCGAAGAGGAATTTCGGAGCCTGTTTTGACATTGGCACGACAACGATCAGCGTCCAACTGATAGACTTAAAAAGCAGGAAGGTTTTAGGCACCCGGGCGACTTATAACAGGCAGTCGAGTTTCGGAAGTGACGTCATCACGCGGATCATCTATGCCCGGGAGCAGGATGGCCTGGAGAAACTGCATCATGCTCTTATCGACAGCATGAATCAGATGATTTGGGAGCTCATCCAGGAAAATCAAATTGATCTTAATGATGTCAACAGCGTCGTCTGCGCCGGGAATACGACGATGACCCACCTGTTGCTGCGCGTTGACCCGACGTATATCCGAAGAGAGCCTTACGTTCCCACAGCCAATTTTGTGCCTACGATCCGTGCGGCTGAGGCAGGCCTCAAGATTAATCCCCGGGGGCTGCTCTCTTGCGTGCCGGGCGTCTCCAGTTATGTGGGAGGGGATACGACAGCAGGTGTTTTATCCAGCGGATTGTACAAAAGCGAAGATTTAAGCATTCTGATAGACATCGGAACAAACGGCGAGATCGTCTTAGGGAACCGTGATTTCCTGGTCGCTTGCGCCGCTTCTGCAGGGCCGGCCTTTGAAGGCAGCGGTGTCGCCTGCGGTATGCGCGCAAGCAAAGGTGCCATACAAAAATTTAGAATCGAGTCTTTGGGGCTTAAGGTCCATTATGAAACGATAGGCCAGGCCAAGCCGCGCGGGATATGCGGTTCGGGTTACATCGACATCCTGGGGGAACTTTTACGTGTCGGTTTGATTGACAAGAGCGGAAAAATAATTGAGAAAGATTCCCCGCGCCTAAGAGAAAGGGAGACGGGAAGAGAGTTTGTCGTGGTCTCCCAGGCCGAGACGGAAACAGGCGTGGATATCGTGGTCACGGAAGCCGATATTGAGAATTTAAAACGCGCTAAAGCCGCCATCTATTCGGCAACCGCAACTTTGATTAGGCATATGGATATCGACTTCTCTCAAATAAAGAAAATTTGGATCGCCGGTGGATTCGGAACCTATTTGGACATAGAGCATTCTATCGGTATCGGCCTGCTTCCGGACCTGGAAAGGTCAAGGATCTTATTTATCGGGAATAGTTCCCTGGCGGGCGCCCGGCAGATACTTTTGTCGTTTGATGCGACAAAGACGGCAAACGACATTGCTCGAAAGATCACCTATTTTGAATTGTCCGTTGATCCGGGGTATATGGACGAGTATATGGCTGCTTTGTTTTTCCCCCATACGGACCTGACGAAATTTCCGAGCGTCGTAAAGTAATCGTTGGTGTAGGCTCCATGAGTTATGTTATAGCTTTAGCAGGAAAAGGTGGTACGGGTAAGACGACGGTCGCTGCTTTGATTGTGAGGACATTAAGAGAGATGAAGCAGGGCAGCCTATTGGCCGTCGATGCCGACCCCAACAGCAACCTCAATGAGGCGTTAGGGATACCAACTCATCAGACGATCGGCCAGGTTCTGGATGATATTTCGGCCCATCCTGAGAAAATCCCCGCGGGGATTCGCAAGGATGCGTTTATCGAATATCAGATCCAGACGGCCATAGCGGAGGGCAGCGGATTTGACGTTTTGACGATGGGCAGGCCCGAAGGCCCGGGCTGCTATTGCTACGTGAATAACGTTTTGAGGAATATTATGTCTAAACTCATCAAGGAATATGACTTCGTCGTCATTGATAATGAGGCTGGCCTGGAGCATCTTTCCCGCAGGACAACGCGCTTTGCGGATACCCTTTTAGTCGTAGCGGATCCGACCCCCGTAGGTTTAAAGGCGGCTCAAAGAATTGTGGGGTTGGTGAGGGAGTTAAAAATCCAGACGAAGAAAAACCTCTTGATTTTAAACCGATCGGATGCCTCCTTGGCCGAAGAAAAAATAAAGGATTTGGGTTTGGAACTTATCGGCACGCTTCCTGTGGATGACCAAATTGAACGGGTGAGTCTTAACGGCCACTCACTCCTGGACCTTACGCAGGACGCAAAAAGTTTGGTGGCCTTTCGCAAATTAGGAGATAAAATATGGCAGAACCCCTGACTTTAGAAAAATGGTCTGGAGAGGTCTCGGTCGTGACGATCGGCGCTACTAAGAAAGAAGGAGGGACGCGCGCCAGGACCCTGAAGATCGGCGGGATGAGCACTCTGCCTTTTCTGTTTAAAGAGGGCGCTTTTCCTTTTAAGCCCCGCATTGCTTTTGAAATCTGGGATATTCCACCGGTAGACTGGCCTAAGGAACTAATCGGCGTTTATGCAAAAGTCGCGTCTGATCCGCTGGACTGGGCCCAGATGTGCGTAAGTGAATATAAAGCCGAAATTCTGTGCGTTAAGCTCATGGGGGCCCATCCGGACCTCGGCAATAAAGATGCCGAGGCAGAAGCAAAATTTATCAGTCAGTTGCTCAAATGCGTTGATGTGCCGCTCATCATCATGGGATGCGGGGATGACAGCAAGGATAATCTGATTTTGCCGGCCTGTTGTCTGGCAGCGCGCAAGGAGCATTGCCTGGTGGGAAGTGCCGTACAGGACAATTATAAGACTTTGGCGGCTTCGGTGCTCGCGGATGGGCACAATATTATTGCAGAGTCTCCCATTGACATCAATATCGCCAAACAGCTCAACATCCTCATTTCGGATATCGGCTTGCCATTTGAGCGCATCGTTATCAATCCGACGATCGGCGCCTTGGGTTACGGCCTGGAATATGCCTATTCGATCATGGAGCGGGCACGGCTGGCTGCCCTTTCCGGCGATAAGACCGTTGCCTCCCCTTTTATCTGTCTGGTAGGGCAGGAGGCCTGGCGCGCCAAAGAAGCTAAGGCAAGCGTCACCGAGTTTCCTCTCTGGGGCCCAGAATCCGAACGCGGCATCATATGGGAGATCATCACAGCCACAGCCCTTATTCAATCGGGCGCTGACCTTCTGGTCATGCGGCACCCTAAGGCGATTGAGAAGGTGGGGCAATACATAGAGGAACTAATGAGCGCAGGGCATGAATCTTAAGGAGACGGTATGCTAATAATCGGCGAATTAATCAACGGGATGTACCAGGATATCGGTAAGGCCATTAACGAAAAAAATAAATCCGTTATCCAGCAGCGCGCACTGGACCAATTGAACGCTGGAGCGGATGTTTTGGATGTGAATTGTGGGCCGGCTTCAAAACAGCCGATGGCCGATATGCCCTGGTTGGTTGAGACGATCCAGGAGGTAACGGATAAACCGCTGGCTCTGGATTCCAGCAAACCCCAGGTTATCGAGGCAGGGCTCAAAGCCGCTAAAAATAAGGTCATCATCAATTCAACGACAGCTGACCCCCAGAAGTTGGATGTCTTGATAGGCCTGGCCCAGCAGTATAAGGCCGGATTGATCGGCTTAACCATAAGCTCAAAAGGCATTCCGCATAACAAAGACCAGCGGCTGGAGCTGGCGGCGACGATTGTGGCCACTTGCGAAGAGAAGAACTTTCCCGTTTCGGACCTTTATCTGGATCCGATCGTGATGCCTGTTAATGTGGCCCAGGCGCAGATGACGGACATCCTTGAGTCGATCCACGAGTTTAAGATTATATCTTCGCCCTCCCCTAAGACCATTGTGGGATTAAGCAACGTATCGCAAGGAACGACGGCACGCAGTCTCATCAACCGCACCTTCTTGGTCATGGCTTCTGCCTTTGGCCTGGATGCCGCTATCCTGGACCCGTTGGATAAAGACCTGATGGACGCTCTTATCAGCGCTGAGCTAATTTTAAATAGACGCATTTATTGTGATTCCTATTTAGACGCTTACAGAAAGAGATAGGCACATGCGGCGCAAAAGAATCCTTCGTCATATATTTAGGCTTCACGGACTAAGGGAAAGTTTCAATTTTGCCTTTAAAGGGATCCTCTATCTGTTTTTGTATCATCGGAACATGCGTATCATCTTTTTGCTGGGAGTTACGGCCGGGCTCCTAGGATACCATTTTCGTTTAAAGGCAGCGGAACTCACTACCCTATTCCTAACGGTCACCCTGGTTTTTATGGCTGAAATGTTCAATACGGCCATTGAGATGCTGATGAATATGATGACGGCGAAATATCACGTCCGGGTCAAGCTTGTCAAAGATATCGCCGCGGGAGTTGTGCTATTGACCTCCCTGAACGCCCTTGCCGTCGGATACGTGCTTTTTGTGAGAAAGCTATTTTAACGCGAGGTGAGGCATGAAAAAGATATTAATCGTGGATGATGAAGAGGAGTTAAGAGTGATACTGAAAAAGAAGCTGGAGCAGAATCAATATGAGGTGATGACAGCTTCTTCAGGGGAGGAAGCCATCCGTTTGTGCCAGGCGCAGAAAGTAGGCCTGGTCGTATTGGATGTTGCCATGCCCCAGATGGATGGTTATCAGACGTGTGAAAAATTGAAACAGGACAAGGCGACCCGCGATATCCCCGTATTGTTTTTGACGGCCAAGGAACTCGATCCGCAAGGCCTCACGCAGCGTTCCAGCCAATTAGGGGCCTGCGGGTATCTTCCCAAGCCTTCGGCATTTTCGGAATTATTGACGAAGATCGAAGAGGTCATAGGGAAGTAAAGGAGGGCAAAAGATGACTGATGGCATCAATCAAACGCTTGTGCTTGGCGTCATTGCTTTGCTTCTTATCTGGCTTATCTATCGCATCAAGCGTTCTGTCAAGCGCTTGATCGAAAAGGAGATTTTTAAGAACTTCCCGGCGGTTAAAGACACCTTCGATAATTATCAGCGCCGCCTGGAATATTTAAAGATTGAGATTGAGCTTCTTGAGAAAAAAATCAGGGGATTGAAGTTACAAACTAAGTGATTGCGGGATTAAGGAATCGGTTTCTTAAAAGAGGTCAGGGATTCTTGAGAAGGGAGAGCGCAGATGGTCATAGAAAAGAGGAAATTTCCGCGCGCAGACATTTCCTGTAAGATAGCCACGGTTTATGGCGAGAGGCTTTTGGTTCTTGAAGCCCATACGGAAAATGTGGGGGAGGGTGGGATAAGAGTGATCCTGGGGCAAAGACTAAACGTTCCTACAACGGTGGACCTGGATTTATTTGTATCCGGTGTTGAAACCCCCATCCGGTGCAAGGGAGAGGTTGTATGGGCTAACGAGGTCAAACCGCAGGGGGTCAACCCCCGCCTTTATGATACGGGAATCAAATTTACGGAAATCGTCGAGCAAAACAAGAATTCCATACGCCAGCTCGTGCGTTCGCTGGTTGACGAGGGAAAGAAAGAAAAATAATTGGCGGCGTAACTTGAGCCTGATAGAGTAGTCGGCTCATACTTAAATGAGCAGACGGCTTACGGAGCGATAGCGACGTAAGCCGTAGCGATGCCATCACCCAGAGTTAATCGCGTCTGCGAATTTAATCCTGAGCGAAGCGAAGGACCTTCATAGCAATACTGAAAATTAAGATTAATAAGTTTGGCGGCGTAACTCAGCCTGATAGAGTAGTCGGCTCATACTTAAATGAGCAGACGGCTTACGGAGCGATAGCGACGTAAGCCGTAGCGGTGCCATCACCTAGAGTTAATCGCGTCTGCGAATTTAATCCTGAGCGAAGCGAAGGACCTTCATAGCAATACTGAAAATTAAGATTAATAAGTTTGGCGGCGTAACTCAGCCTGATAGAGTAGTCGGCTCATACCCGATAAGTCACTGGTTTAAATCCAGTCGCCGCCACTTTACTTATCAGCGACGCAGTCCCCCGAAGGGGGGCCAGTCGCCGCCAC
>JAZDOJ010000038.1:0-5200 GCA_043798795.1 Candidatus Omnitrophota bacterium | reverse complement strand
AAAGGTAAGGGTCTCTATGTTTTTGATGATCTCCTTGCGATTCCCTGTCCATAGCTGGTAATGCAGTTTAAAATTAAGCGCCCCTAAAATCATGATGACCATGGTGACCGCCTCAAGGGCAAAGTTGTGATAAAAAAGGATGTTTTGTGACTGGGGGGCAAAGCCTCCTGTGTCAAAAGCTGCCATAAAAATACAGGCGCCATGGAAAAAAGCACGAGCAGGCCTCATCCCTCCTAAGAAACCGGTAAAACCCAAAGCCAGGGTGCCTAAGATCAGGTACACGAGGCTGACCAGCCAGAGAAATCTGGCCGTATGAATCACGTTCGGCAAGATTCTCTCGTCGCGGGCCTCCCCCACATACATGCGCAAGGCCCCGGAGTAGGACTTGACAAAAAAGGAAAGCGCAACGATAACGATCCCCTGGCCTCCGATAAACATAATCAAATGCCGCCAGATATTGTGCGTGTAGGAAAGATGGTCCAGGTCCTGGACCAAGGTCAGGCCTGTGGTCGCAAACCCCGACATGGCATCAAAACAGGCGTCCAGGTATGAATTCCAGTGGTGGCTTAAGGCAAACGGTATCGCGCCCAACAACATCGCGGCCAGCCACGAAAGGCTCACAACAATCATCCCCTGCATCCAGTTCAAGTCCCTGGTCGTAAAGCAGGTCTTCGTTAAAAGAAGCCCTGCCAGTAGCGCGATCTCAATGGCGATGACAAAATCCATGACCGGGGTTATTTCGGCAAAGGCCAATCCTGTGCCTATCGGTATCAACATGGCCAGAGCGATACCCATGATGATCTTACCTAAATAGTAACCGATAACTTGAGCGTCCTCCAGGCGGGGTTTCAGGATCATTTTTTAAACGTGAGAAAAAAACTCAGCAAAAAGGCGGCTGCCATGATCAACAAGGCATAAAGGATTTCTGTTCCTATGCCCAGCACAGCATCTTTTACGGCTTCTGTTTTCAATCGCATTTTTCTTCTTTTTAAAGCTTCCCAGCCAAAAGATTAAGCAGTTGCGGCTCATTCCCGATAAGCGTCAGGGCAATCACATCGTCTCCGGGCTTAAGGACGGTATTGCCTTTGGGCACGATGACCTCTTCCCCCCTGACCAGGGAGACCAAGACAGAATCGGGAGGCAACTGGATGTCTTTGATTTCTTTATTAATCGCTGGGGAATCCTTAGGCAGGTCCACGCGAACAATGGCAAGCTTCCCGCGCTTAAAACTCATCAGATTCACAAAGTCCGAGAAAGAAACCTCTTCTTCGATAACCTTGGCGATGATCTTGGTGGAATCCACCGGCACATCTACTCCCAACTCCGCAAAGGTATGCTCGTTGTCAGGATTGTTCACTCTTCCGACGGTACGCTGGATACCAAATCTTTCTTTGGCCAATTGGCAGACGATCAGGTTATCTTCGTCATCTCCCGTGACCGCTGCCACCACATCCGCCTGCGCGATCCCTGCCTCTTCCAGGATGCGCGGGTCGCATCCATCTCCGTTCATCACCAGGGCTTCTAATTCCTTGGCTATCTGGTTACATGTCAGCTTATCCCGCTCAATAACGGTTATCCGGTGCCGGCTCTGACAGAGCCTTTTAGCCAAGAAATAACCTACTTTGCCTGCGCCCACGATGATAATATGCATAAATACTCTCCCCTGCTATAACTGGAAGCTTTTTCTAATCTTTTCAAGGCTTGCGACCTTAACCACGGCCATCAGCTTGTCTTTTTCTTTCAGGGCCTCATTTTTTTCGGGGATCGTCACGCCGTCGAGCCTACGGATAGCCACCACCAAAAATTCTCCCGGGACGTTGATGTCCTGGATTTTTCTGCCGGCGAGGCCCTGTTTCACGTCTATCTCGATCACCCCTAATTCCTTCGTCTCTATCAGATAGCTGGAAAAGCGGCTTTCGATGATCTTGTCTCTTAACATCGATGCAAAAAGGATCGTTCCGCTGATAATATCCAGGCCTAAAGACGTGTAGATGCTGGCCCGCTGAGGATCATAGACGCGCGCCAGCACCTTGGGAACCTTAAATATTTTTTTCGCCACCTGCGCCGAAATGAGATTGGTATTGTCTCCGTCGGTCACGGCACAAAAGGCATCTGCCTTCTCAACGCCCACCTGCTTGAGGAGTTCCAGATCAAAGCCATTGCCGACCATGGTCAGGCCGTTGAATGTCTGGCCCAGGCGGTCAAAGGAAGACTGTTTCTTGTCGATAATGACGACATTGTGCCCTTCCTGGGAAAGCAGCTTCGCCAATTCGGAGCCCACCCTGCCGCAACCCACGATGATGACATACATATACGCCTCCGGCGTAAATCCAAATTCAAATTTCAAAATCCAAAATCATTTTGGATTTGGTAGTATTGAGATTTGGGATTTAATTCATTCTTTTGCTATCTCAATGAGTTTTCCAAACGCCTTGGTATCCCTGACCGCCAGGTCCGCCAAAACCTTCCTGTCCAGGCCGACCTTGGCCTTTTTAAGGCCCTTGATAAAAACGCTGTACGTGATCCCTTCGGCCCGGCAGGCCGCATTGATACGCGCGATCCAAAGACGGCGCATCTCTCTTTTTTTCATGCGCCTGTCCCGATATGCATACACCAAAGCGTGCATCAGGGCCCGGCGCGCCTGTCGGTACTGCTTGCTTCTATCTCCCCAAAAGCCCTTGGCTTTCTTCAGGGTCCTTTTCTTTCTTTTGCGCGTAGCCACACTATGCTTGATCTTTGCCATAATATTCGCTCCTTATCCCCTAAAACAGCCTACCCATAGGGTAACATTCTTTTAAGATACTTCGTCTCCCTCCCCGGGCTTAAGGTCTTTGGTTTTCTCATGCCTCTTAACCTCTTACGAGTCTTAGCGGACAAGAGGTGACTCTTGCCGCAGGTAGAATACTTGATCTTGCCTTTTTTCGTCAACCTGAATCTTTTCGCGACTCCCTTTTTGGTTTTTAATTTAGGCATCTTGGCTCCGTTATTAAGGAACTACCTTTTTATGTATCCGAAGATTTTTATTTAGGCGCAACCACAAAAGACATAATGCGGCCTTCCATGGACGGCTGCTTTTCCACCTGGCCGTCATTCTGGGTATCGATGATAAACTTGTCCAGAATTTTGCGGCCTAAGTCCAGGTGCTCCATTTGTCGACCCCTGAAAAAAAGATTGACCTTAACTTTGTCTTTTTTCTTTAAGAACGAGATGACCTGCTTGACCTTGGTTTCATAATCATGCTCGTCGATATTGGGTTTAAGACGGATCTCTTTGAGTCTTCCCTGTTTCTGGTGCTTCTTGGCCTCGCGCTCTTTCTTCTCCTGGTCATACTTAAATTTACTGAAATCGATGATGCGGCAAACAGGCGGATTGGCGGAGGGCGCCACCTCTACCAAGTCCAATTCGGATTGATCGGCTAACTCCTGGGCCTTCGGCGTAGACATGATGCCCAACTGATTGCCGTCCGGGCCGATCAGGCGAACCTGCGGTACGCGGATACGTTCATTAATACGAATAAACTTTTTTATAGCGACCACCTCCTCTTTTAGTTAACAAGTGTTAGGCTCCTAAAATCCAAAATTCAAATAGAGCGTGATTTCTCATTTCGTTATTTTATTTCTTATTATCTATTTCTTCTTTTATCTTTTTAATAAACTCATCCAAAGGCATCAGGCCTAAATCGCCCTTCCCCTTTTTTCTTACGGAGACGCTCAATGATTTTGCTTCGCGCTCTCCCACCACCAGACAGTAAGGGATTTTGCTGAGTTCGGCGCTGCGTATCCTTTTATCCAGCGTTTCGTTACGATCATCCAGGCTCACCCGGACCCCCCCGGACTCTAAGGCCTGTTTAATCTTCTGGCCGTAGGCGAAACTCGAATCTTTGATAGGAATCACCAGCACCTGAGTCGGCGCCAGCCATAACGGTAATTCGGCGTTATAATGTTCGATCAGGGCGCCGATAAAACGTTCGATACTGCCCAATAAAACCCGGTGCAGCATCACCGGACGCTGCTCTTTGCCTTCGGCATCCACATAAGCCAGATCAAATCTTTTGGGAAGCGCGAAATCGCATTGGACCGTAGCGCACTGCCATTCTCTTTTAAGGGCGTCTTTCAATTTGATATCGATTTTCGGGCCATAGAAGGCGCCCTCCCCGACATTCACCTTAAACGGGAGGCCCTTTTCTTTTAGGGCCTCTTCCAGCGCCTGCTGGGCACGCTGCCAGTCTTCATCCGTCCCGATGGATTTCTGTGGCCGCGTGCTCAATTCAATACCCACATCGCTAAACCCAAAGACCTTCATCGTGTCAAAAACAAAGTCGATGATCCCCTTGATTTCATCCTTCAGCTGGCTGGGGAGACAAAAGATGTGCGCATCATCCTGCGTAAAGCCACGCACACGAAGCAGGCCATGCAGCACCCCTGCCTTTTCGTGGCGGTAAACCGTCCCCAGCTCAAAAAAACGAACAGGCAGCTCTCTGTAGCTTCGGGTCTTGGACTTATAGATGAGAACGTGGCCCGGGCAGTTCATGGGCTTCAAAACAAACTCCCTATCCTCTATTTTAAAAGTGTACATGTTCTCTTTGTAGTAATCGTAATGGCCAGATGTCTTCCAAAGCTGTGCCTGCATGATGTGCGGGGTGATGACGAGTTGATAGCCACGCCTGAGGTGCTCTTCTCTTTCGTAATTCTCTATAAGAGTACGTAGCAGCGCGCCTTTAGGATGGTAAAAGACCAGGCCGGCCCCTGCGTCTTCGTAATAAATATCAAAGAATTCCAGGCCAGGCCCCAGCTTCCTGTGGTCACGCTTCTTTGCCTCCTCTAAATTCTTTAAATATTCGTCGAGTTCTTTCTGGGTGGCAAAGCAGGTGCCGTAAATCCTCTGGAGCATGGAGTTGGTTTCAATCCCATGCCAATAGGCCCCGGCAACAGAGAGCAACTTGAATGCCTTGATGTCCCCCGTTGAGGCAACATGCGGGCCGCGGCACAAATCCAGAAACTTCTCTCCGGTTTTATAAACGGAGACCTTATCGTCGGGGATATCCCGAATCAGCTCCACCTTATAGGTCTCACCTCTCTTCTCAAAAAGCGCTCCCGCCTTATCCTTATCCAGCTCCTCCCTAACAAACGGCTCATTCTTGGAAATAATCTCCCGCATCTTCTGTGTGATGCGGCCCAAATCATCGTCGGAAAACGGCTCT
>JAZDOJ010000013.1:0-32781 GCA_043798795.1 Candidatus Omnitrophota bacterium | reverse complement strand
TATGGCAGTAAGACAAGAGGCATTATTCAGGATCAAGAGTGTCGATTTAGAAAAACAGAAATCACCCCGAAAAGTTTCCAGTTATTTTGGCGAGAACACCTTCAGCGTGCAAGCTATGCAGAGGCATATTTCCAAGAGCACCTTCAGTGTTTTTAAGACGTGGATGAACGAAGGAAAAACGATCACTTTGGAGCAAGCCAACGAGATCGCTAATGCCATGAAAGAATGGGCAATCTCCAAAGGAGCTACGTATTATACGCACTGGTTCCAGCCCATGACAGGCCTGACCGCCGAGAAGCACGATAGTTTTATTTCGATGGTAGGCCCAGGCAAGGTCATTGAGAAGTTTTCCGGCAATAAACTGATCCAAGGCGAACCCGATGCCTCCAGTTTTCCCTCTGGCGGTATCCGCGCCACCTTTGAGGCGCGCGGTTATACGGCATGGGATCCTTCCAGCCCCGCCTTTATCATCGAAAGCGCGCTGGGTAAGACTTTGTGTATCCCCACGATTTTTATCTCCTATCATGGGGAGGCTTTGGATAAGAAATTGCCCCTTTTGCGTTCGGATGAGGCGCTCAGCCGTGCCGCGGTGGGCCTGTTAAAATTGTTCGGCCGCAAGGACGCCAAAAAAGTTTTTTCAACCTGCGGGCCGGAACAGGAGTATTTTCTCATCGACCGGCATTATTACAATCTGCGTCAGGACCTGTTGATGACCGGCCGCACCCTGGTGGGTGCGCCCTCTCCTAAGGGCCAGCAGCTGGAAGACCAGTATTTTGGCACCATCAAGGAACGCGTGATTAATTTTATGTTTGAGGTCGCTGAGGAATCCTACAAATTAGGGATTCCTTTGATGACGCGGCACAATGAGGTGGCACCGCATCAATATGAGTTTGCTCCTATCTTTGAAGAATCCAATATCGCGGCTGACCACAATCAGCTTTTGATGGAATTGATGAAGAAGGTGGCATTAAGGCATAACCTGGTCTGCCTCCTGCATGAAAAGCCTTTTGCGGGTATCAACGGAAGCGGCAAGCATCTGAACTGGTCGCTGGCGGATAATGCCGGGAATAATCTATTGAATCCTGGAGAGACGCCCGAAGACAATCTGCAATTCCTGGCGGTGCTGGCTGCCGTGTTAAGGGCGGTTTATTTGCACGCTGACCTTTTGCGCGCTTCTGTGGCCATGGCTGGGAATGAGCACCGTTTAGGCGCCAATGAAGCGCCTCCGGCCATCATCAGCGTTTTCTTGGGGGAGCAGTTGACAGAGATCCTGAATATGATCGAAAAGGGCGTTAAATCCCGCGTTTCTAAAAGAGACGTCATTGATCTGGGGATCACACGGTTGCCTAAATTTAATAAGGATGTGACGGACAGGAACCGTACCTCTCCTTTTGCCTTTACCGGTTCCAAATTTGAATTCCGTGCTGTAGGCTCGTCTCAGAATATCTCAACACCCCTTACCGTGATCAACACGATTATCGCCGACAGTCTGGATTATATGGTCCAAGAGATACGTAAACTTAAGGGAAAGGATCTTAACACCAAGGTCATGCAGGTCATTGCCAAGATTATTAAGGAGACCAGGGATGTCCGCTTTGAAGGGAATAACTATGCCGAAGAGTGGCTTAAAGAAGCCAAAAAACGAGGGCTTCCTAATGTGGCCTCTACCGCTGAGTCGCTTAAAGCGCTGGTCAAAGAAAAGAATATTGCTTTGTTTGAGAAATACAAAGTCTACTCCAAAGAGGAAATCATCGCGCGATACCACATCTGGATCCATATGTATAACCTGACGCTGGAGATCGAAGCGAATACCTTGAATGAGATGGTGAACGCCAGCGTCGTGCCCGCCGGGCTTGAATATCAGAAACTGCTCTCCGATAATTTGGCAGGTTTAATGGGCCTTAAGAAAGGGGCAGGGGCCAAGCTGGAGCATGTCCTGGTCAATGACCTTAAAGAGCACCTGGCAGATGTTGCCTCCAAAATATATTATGTCAGGCGTAATGTCAAAGAGATGGTCAAGCTTCTTGAAAAGGTCAAATTGGTGAGCGATGAAAAAAGAGCTCAAGTGTATTTTGAGGAATTAAGGCCTTTGATGGAGCATATCCGCCGGCATGTGGATGCCCTGGAGTGCGTGGTGTCGGATGAGCACTGGGACCTCCCCAAATACAGGGAGATGCTTTTTATCAAGTAGGGCTTTTCAAAAGACATTAGCACGCTGACGTGCTAAGGAGGTCAAAGATGAATAGAAACATTATTCTCGTATGGATTATATTATTATCTTTATCCCTATTTATCATTTTTAATTATATGCCTTCTATGATAGAACTCTCTGCTCTGGAGATTGAAAATATGCTGTTTCAGCAACTGGAAGGAAAAGTTAAGGAATTAGAGATAAGATTCGTCGAGCCCCAAGTGAAAGACGTAGCTGTCAAAACGACATCCCTGAGGTCGAGGAGACAGCTTGAGAAACAAATCCGGGCTTCTCAAACGTCCGATAAGAAGGTTTTAGGCAAAGGTTCCATCATAAGCGGCAGTGCGTCCTTCAATCCTTTTAACCCTTAATAAAAGTCTTCCCGTAAAATTATCTTGACAAAGAGGCCGGGTGTAACATCGAGCTAAATCCATAACCGTGAGAAAGCAATTAGAAAGGCAGATTCGGGCACCCGAAACTATAAAGAGAGAGATTAAAGGAAATCGCGGTTACCTGATAAAAGATGGTAAGCCTTGATAAAACTCACTTGGTCTCTTGGAAGATTTTATCTTCGGCTATATAAGAATGTACTTGACACGATTGCTCTGTTTGTTATACTCAGAAATAAGGTAATGGCGCCCGAAATAGACTTTAGGAAAGGGCGTTTTTTTTTGAAGCGATGGCGACATAGGCCAATGACTCAAAAAGGAGTGAAGCAATGTTAAAGAAAATGGAAGATTTTATGAAAATAGTGATGGAAAAAAACGCTGGAGAGGTTGAATTTCATCAAGCCGTCAGAGAAGTCATAGAGTGTATAGCGCCGTTTATTGAGAAAAATCCTAAATATCAAAAGGCCAAAATCTTAGAGAGAATGATTGAGCCGGAGCGGGTCATTATTTTTCGCGTGCCCTGGCTGGATGACGCAGGAGACGTACAGGTTAACAGAGGCTATCGCATTGAAATGAATAGTGCCATCGGTCCTTATAAAGGGGGGCTGCGTTTTCATCCAAGCGTAAACTTAAGCATCTTAAAATTTTTAGCTTTTGAGCAGGTGTTTAAGAATGCTCTTACGACGTTGCCTATGGGTGGAGGAAAAGGCGGTTCCGATTTTGATCCCAAAGGAAAATCTGATAATGAAGTTATGCGTTTCTGTCAGAGTTTTATGACGGAATTGTCCAAATACATAGGACCTGATACGGATGTTCCTGCCGGTGACATCGGAGTGGGGGGGCGCGAAATCGGTTACATGTTTGGTCAGTATAAGAGGCTGCGCAATGAATTTACAGGTGTTCTCACAGGCAAGGGCTTAAATTGGGGCGGCAGTTTAATCCGGTCCGAAGCCACTGGTTATGGCTGCGTCTATTTTGTTGAGGAGATGCTAAAGACCAGAGGAGAATCTATAAAAGATAAGGTTTGCACGGTATCTGGTTCTGGAAATGTCGCCCAATACACCGTAGAGAAACTTATCCAGTTGGGAGCAAAGGTAGTGACATTGTCCGATTCGAATGGTTTTATCCACGATGCCTCAGGTATTGATGAGAAAGAGTTAAATTGTATAATGGAAATTAAAAATGTGCGACGCGGTCGTATAAAAGAGTGCGCAAAAGAATTCAAGTGCGAATACTTCGAGAACAAAAAGCCGTGGGCCATAAAATGCGATATCGCTTTCCCTGGCGCTACTCAGAATGAGATAGATGAAAATGATGCCACGGCATTAGTCAAAAATGGCTGCCTAGCAATTGGTGAAGGAGCCAATATGCCCACGACTCCCGAAGGCGTTAAGGTGTTCCAGAAGGCGACGATTTTGTATGCACCGGGTAAGGCCGCCAATGCCGGCGGTGTTGCTACTTCAGGACTTGAGATGACGCAGAATAGTATGCGTGTTACCTGGGCGAGGGAGGAGGTGGACAGGAGACTGCATGATATAATGGTCGCCATCCATGAACAATGTGTCAAATATGGCAAGGAGGATAATTACATCAACTATGTGAAAGGTGCCAACATTGCCGGTTTTGTTAAGGTCGCTGATGCTATGCTTGACCAAGGATTAGTTTAAAGAGAAAAATATTCTGGAGGGTGTTCTTTAAGAGAAAATTGTTTCTTAATCGCCTAAAAGAATAGTCCTATCCGATGCCCCTTTTAAAGCAAGGGGCATTTTTGTTTATAATTGCAAAAAGCAGACTTTGATAGTACAATAAGTGAAGACATAAGTTATGGAGCCATTTATTAAGAAGGTAATTCGCCCAACCAACTCACGCCCCGTAAGTTGCGTGCTCATTGAATGACTAAAGATGAGGCTTTGAATGGGTTTTTATATGGACTGCGCATTATTCTCAACAACGCCTCGGCCTACCCTAAAGAACACCCCTATTTTCTCCAATCCGTGGATGTCTTCAGAAAAAAGCTCGTCAATTTATTTTCCTTTTTAAACCCTGTCTTGATAGATGTAGGCGTAAAGTCTTTATTAATAGACGGAAGGCATTGGGAAAAGACCTTGCTGTACGAAGATCTTGCGTCGATGTTTCATCTGCGCAAAATCAAGAGTATTGAGCTGAGGCCCGGCGTTAATAATCTGGAGCTGACTGAGTTTTTAAGCAGCGTCTCTATGCCTGTTAAAGATCTATTAAGACGGGGCGGGGCCTTGGCTATCTTAAATAAGGAAAAAACGCCCCATATCTCGGTGGAAGAGCTTGACTATTCCCAGCTATTACGGGATGAGGGGGAAGAGGTCAAGGATATATGGGTTTACCTCTTCAAAGAGGTCATACAAAAGGAAGACCTGGGCAAGATCAACGCCTTTGTTCAGAATTTTGAGCAGATTGTCAGTAAATTCAGCTCAAAGGATTTATACGAAGACACGGAACTCAGAAAGAATCTTTACAATTTTCTTTCTTTTCTCAAGGCAAACGATAATGCCAAATTTTCTAACTGCTCTAAGAATCTGCTGGGGATGTTGCTGGAAAACCCCTCCCTCCCGGCGCAAGAGAGGCTGGATGAGATCAGGGCTTTTTTTCAGGACTTGACAAATGATGATTTGGTCAATACCCTCGTTGACAGCATCTCGCAGAGCGAGAACTTCAATAATCTGAGCTTTCAGGTATTCGCCACGCTTTTCGACCCGGCTAGGCACGAAAAGATGGCGCCTGAAGTAGCAAAAAAAATCAATCCCAGGTTCAGAAAAAAAGTAAAAGAGATATTTTCTGTATCCCAAGACTCCTATGTTTTTCCGATTTACCGCCAGGCCATGGAGGGATTGTGGCAGGAGGATGTCGTGGGAGGGCAATGGGCCTTTGACCCTCGTCACCTGCAGGTCAACTATGGCTTTCTGCTCGTGAACCTGTTGGAGCAGGAAGAAGACCCTCAGGCTTTGGGATTGATGTGCGAGCGCCTGTTAAAAGATTGTGCTGGCCTGGTCAAAGAGAGAAACTGGGAATTCATGAGAAGCGTTTCGGAACTTTTGAATGAGAAATCAAGGCGGGACTTTTCCCTAACCGGCGGACTGGAAAAATTACAGGAGTCCCTTTATGATTCCATTGAGCGCCTGGCCTTTGAAGAGGAACCGCCGCAGGAGCTGGATTTCTTTTTGAAGGACTTGAACAAGAGTTCATTAGGAATCGATTTTTATCTCAAAGAGATTTTCGAAGAGAGAAAGGTCAACCCTTTTATATTAAGATTATTGCTGAAAATCTTCCCCCATGAACTTGCTGTCTTCTATGAAAATCTGGAAGGAGGTAAGTCCGATCTGGAATTCTTAGCGAAGATAGTCAGGAGCCTTCAGGGGCAGGACTCTTCCTTGAGTCTGGAGATCCTTAAGAAAATCTATGACTTCTCTAACAATATCATTAGATTAGAAGTCCTCAAGACCATGCAAAGCATCCCTCGGCTTGATAAAGAATTTTTGTTCCCTCTCCTTCAAAAAGGGGATTTTCCCTTTAAGAAACAGGCCTTCCTGATTTTGGCGAAAGACGACCAGGCGCGCCAGGAAGCGCTGGATGAGCTTTTTTCGTATTCTTACCCCTTCGGCCTTAAGAATAAAATCCTTTTAGAGAATATGATGATGTTGGAGGATGTAAAGGGCCAAGGATTAAAAGAGGCCAGGCCGCGCCTGGCCCTTTTAAGCAAAAAGCCTTTTTTCTGGAATAGAAATGTCAGAGAAAAAGCGGC
Source organism: Candidatus Omnitrophota bacterium (assembly GCA_043798795.1). Classification (GTDB taxonomy): domain Bacteria; phylum Omnitrophota; class Gorgyraeia; order Gygaellales; family Profunditerraquicolaceae; genus JBDRKE01. The sequence continues at coordinate 26,426 of JAZDOJ010000013.1, read as the reverse complement.
CCAGGTCATGAGGATATTAGATGCTGGAGAAGATTGAGAATTCTTTTAGAGAGCTTATTTTCTGCTTGCAGACAGCCAGGCTCTATCCGAACTGGCACCCGGAATTCAAGAAGTCCATTGATAAGGCATATCTTAGCCTGGAAGCGGTTCTAAAAAACAGGGAGACTTTAGTTATTGGATTGATAGGAGAGGAGCTGGCGTTTGAGAAGGAGATTTTCTTTGAGCTCAGCAAGACGGCCAAGCCCGCCATCGCCTATTTGAAGAGCAGGGGTGTTGAGAAGATCGAATTCTTTAGAGGCCTGAAGAACGAAGAGTTGAGTCACTTGATAACGATTTTAACCATCCCTAAAGAAGAGCTTCAACATGAACCCCAGGAAGAACTATTCCTTCTGGGGGTCGAACACATCGTTGTGGGTAAGATTAAGGGTTCCGCGGAGGCCTCCTTGGCCGAAAGAGCCATGAGTGCACCAGAGGCATTACAAGCGGTTAGCTATTTGAAGACCTACGATGATTCTTTAGGGAAGATCACGAATTCCCTGGAGAAGGTGTTAAACGATGAAGCGATCGACTCTCTGGCCGTAAAGTTTACCGTCAGTAATGTCCTGGAAGGCCTGGTGGGGCGTTATCAGGAATTCCTGAATTTTGCTACTGTCAAACGATATGATACGAGGACGTTCTGCCACATGATCAATGTCTGCATCCTTTCCATGTTTTTTTCCTCCAGATTGGGTTTTGCCAAAGAAGAAGTCCTCGACATTGGGGTGGCAGCACTTTTTCATGACATCGGGAAACTCTATATCTCCAGAAAGATACTCCAGAAACCGGAGCGCTTAACAGATGATGAGTTTACCAGAATAAAAAGCCACGTAATCGCAGGGGGTAGAATTCTGCTTAAATATGTCCCGCATCTGGGGGTCTTGCCTGTCGTGGTATCTTTTGAACACCATTTAAAATACGACCTTTCCGGGTATCCTAAGTTGACCTACCCGCTTAAACCCCACATCGCCAGCCAAATCGTCTGCATCTGCGATGTCTATGACGCCCTGTCGCAAAGAAGAAATTATAAGAACGATTATCCGCCTAAGATGATATATGAGATCATGATGAAGGAAAAGGGTACGACATTTAACCCTGAGCTCGTTCAAACCTTCTTCAAATTCATGGGTGTCTGGCCGGTAGGCACTCTTGTGGCCCTTAACGATTCAAGCGTTGCCGTGATCAGAGAAATCAATGAAAGTGACATATTTTCTCCCAAGGTAGAGATCTTGGCTCCGGGTCCTGGCCAGAAAAAGGGATGGCTGGATTTAAAGATAGACCAAGGCAAGAGAATAGACCGATACCTAAATCCTTTAACCGACGGAAAGGCGTACCTTGCCTTTGTCTGATGGTGGATGAGAAAACAAAACTTGACAGGCGCAGTTTCATCCGGAATTTAAGTCCAAACCCGATGAGGCCCATCCCCTGTTTAGAGAGTTTATTAAAGCTGCTTTAAATCCCAAATTCAATGCTTCTATTCCGCTCACCATTGACACTGAGGCGAAGCCACAGTGCCCAAATAAAATAGTAAAAAAAGTTCTTGACAAGAAATAGGATGTTTGTATAATGTAACTAATCCTATAGAATTAGTAGACATTAAGAGGAGGTTGATTTCAAGATTATGAAGCTCTCTACTAAGGTGCGATACGGCACACGCGCCATGTTAGACTTGGCCTGTTTTTATAAGAATGGTCCGGTTTTACTAAAGGATATTTCCAAGAGACAGGAGATATCCTTGAAATACCTGGACCGTATCCTCTCCTCTTTAAAGGCAGCGGGTCTGATTAAGACCTTGCGGGGAGCCAAGGGTGGATATGTCTTGAATCATCCCCCTACTCAAATTACCATCAAACAGATTGCCGAGGCCTTAGAGGGGCCCTTGGCGTTAGTGGATTGTCTTTATAGCAAGACGTATTGCCGGAAAGTGAGTTCTTGCGTCACGCACGATATATGGGGTGAATTAAATAAAGCGATGGAGGCTGTGCTTAAAACCACGTCTTTAGAGGATTTGGTTGTGAGAGATAAAGAAAAGAAGAAAATGTCGGAGATGTATTACATATAACAGGAGGTGAGAATTCGAGATCTTTACCCATGCGAGAAGAAATCAGGCTGTTGAAAAAACCAGGAAGCAAGATTGCAGAAAAAGCCACCCTTACTCGAATTCTGATGTTTTTGCAGTCGGCTGCGGCACAGGAGGTTTTTTAGCGGCCGCGCTGTTGTCTATAGGAAATTCGGGCTTAAATGGATGCGATAAGGCGCAAGGAGCTGCTTGAGTGAGCTTAAAAGTTGCAGTGGCAATTCCTATAGAGCAATGCTATAATAAGCACCTAAGGTTAAAGAGCGGAGCGAGATGGAAAAAATAGCCAAGGACATTACAGAATTGATCGGCAGGACCCCTCTGGTTCGATTCAACAGAATAGCCAAGGATGGAGGGGCCGTTGTTGTCGGTAAATTAGAGTCTTTCAACCCCTGCTCATCGGTCAAGGACAGGATAGGCCTGAGCTTGATTGTGCAGGCAGAAAAAGAGGGAAAGATATCCAAGGATACCGTCATCCTTGAGCCGACATCAGGGAATACCGGGATTGCCTTGGCGTTTGTCTGTGCGGTCAAAGGCTACAAATTGGTCCTGACCATGCCGGAGACGATGAGCTTGGAGCGTAGGCATCTTTTATCTGCTTTTGGGGCCGAGATAGTGCTTACCCCCGGTAGTGAGGGGATGTCCGGAGCCGTTAGAAAAGCCGAGGAGCTACTGAAAGGGAATAAACGTTACTTTATGCCCCAGCAGTTTAAAAACCCCGCTAATCCTGAAATCCACCGTCGCACCACAGCCCAGGAAATATGGGACGATACAGAGGGAAAAATAGATATTTTCGTTGCAGGCGTCGGAACCGGTGGTACAATAACAGGGGTAGGTGAGGTTTTAAAGGATAAGTTGCCTTCCGTAAAGGTCATCGCCGTGGAGCCCAAGGACTCTCCGGTTTTATCCGGCGGCAAGCCGGGTGCGCACAAGATCCAGGGGATAGGCGCTGGATTCGTTCCGGAAGTCTTGAATACGAAAATTGTTGATGAGATCATCCAGGTGTCTAACGAAGAGGCCAAGGAGACAGCCCGAAGGCTGGTAAAGGAAGAGGGAATTCTCTCTGGGATCTCTTCGGGCGCAGCCGTTTATGCGGCTCTCCAGGTAGCGGCTAGAGAGGAAAATAAAGGTAAGCTTATCGTGGTTGTTCTTCCGGATACAGGTGAGCGCTATTTGAGTACGGAGTTGTTTGAGGGGTAGGCATTATACGAAGGCACCAAAATTCGCGAAGAGAATTTTGGTGTCATTTTCCGAACATCTAAAGAGAAAGGAAAATGAATCATGAAAGAAAAAGTGGAAAAAGCATTGGAAAAGGTTAGGCCCATGCTGGCGGCTGACGGTGGGAACGTGGATTTGGTGGAAGTCACACAAGACGGCGTGGTGAAATTGAAGCTCACCGGCACCTGCGGTTGTTGCCCGATGAGCCAGATGACCTTGAAGATGGGTATAGAAAAGATATTAAAACAAGAGGTCCCGGAGGTCAAAGAGGTTATAGCCTTATAAAATATGAAGACCATAAAAGAGATTAACGAAAAAATTAAAAAAGGGGATGCCGTTGTTGTAACGGCTGAAGAGGTCATCGAGCTGGTGGAAAAGAAGGGGGCCAAGATTTGCGCTCAGGAAGTGGATGTGGTCACCACCGCTACCTTTGGCCCGATGTGCTCTTCGGGTGCCTATTTTAACATCGGCCATTCAAAGCCCAGGATCAAGCTGGGGGGAGGCACCTGTGCTCTCAATGACGTTCCGGCCTATGCGGGCTTTGCGGCGGTGGATATTTTTCTCGGCGCAACCGCTGTTCCTGATTCAGACCCTTTGAATAAAGTCTTTCCCGGAGAATTTAAATACGGTGGAGGCCATGTCATTCACGAACTCGTTGCAGGGCAAAGGGTGCGTGTAGTTGCCACAGCCTATGGGACAGATTGTTATCCCAGCAAGAAACTGGAGACTTATATCAATATCAAAGATATTAACGAAGCCGTGTTATTTAACATCCGCAACTGCTATCAGAATTACAACATAGCGGTGAACCTTTCGGATAAAATCATTTATACCTATATGGGCGCATTAAAACCGAATCTGGGCAATGCCAACTACTGTTCCGCAGGCCAACTTTCTCCGCTTTTAAAAGACCCTTATTATAAGACGATAGGGATCGGTTCGAAGATATTCCTGGGAGGCGGCATTGGTTTTGTGGCCTGGCAGGGCACGCAGCATAATCCTATTGTTCCCAGAAAACCCTGTGGCGTGCCCCAGGCACCGGCAGGGACACTGGCTGTTATCGGTGATTTGAAACAGATGAAGGCGGATTGGTTGGTGGGGGTGAGCATGCTTGGTTACGGCGTCACGCTCAATGTGGGGATCGGGGTCCCCATCCCTGTGTTGAACGAAGAGGTTGTTAAGTACGCTGCGATAAAAGACGAAGAGATATACACCCAGATTGTCGATTACAGCAAAAATTACCCTAACTGCATCCCCGGTTCTCTGGGAGAGGCCAATTACGCCCAGTTAAAATCAGGAAAAATCAAAATACAGGGTAAAGAGGTTCCTACCGGAAATCTATCCAGTTATTCCAAGGCACGAGAGATTGCCGAGGAGCTTAAATCCTGGATTAAAAAAGGCGAATTTCTGCTGACCGAACCCGTAGCTCCTTTGCCAGGGGCTGAATCCGGATACACGGTCAAGCCGCTTAAAGAAAGCCCATCGCTTGCGTAAAAGAGGAGAGAAAGGAATGACTTCTAAACGGATTGTCCTGCATTTTCCGCACCGGCTCGTCGACCAGCCGATCATCTACAAACTGGTTAAGGAGTTCGACCTGCAGTTTAATATCCTCAAGGCTTACGTAACGCCGCAGGAAGAAGGGTTGATGGTCTTAGAATTGTCGGGTAAGGAGAATAATTTTGATAAAGGCATGGAGTATCTACAGTCCTGCGGAGTCAGGATCCAGCCGCTCAGCCAGGATGTGATACGCAATGAAGTCAAATGTACGGATTGCGGGGTGTGCGTGCCGATTTGTCCGACGGGTGCGCTTCTGGTTGACCCTCTCACGCGTAAGGTCCATTTCTATGATAACAAATGCATTGCCTGCGAACTCTGCGTCAAAATCTGTCCTACCCGCGCCATGGAGGTGCATTTCTAAAGGGCCTCGTTTTTAAATGGATAAGCTAAGAAAGCTACAGCAGCTATTAACGCAAATGGACTCTGTTTTAATCGCTTATTCCGGCGGAGTGGATAGCACCTTTCTTCTTAAAGTGGCTGCTTTGACATTGCCCAGAGACAGGCTTCTGGCTGTGACCGCCAACTCTCCTACCTATCCAAAACTTGAGTTACTTAAAGCCAGGCGCATGGCGAAAAAACTAAAAGTTCGGCACAAAATAATCAAAACGCAGGAGCTAGAAGACAAAAGATTTATTTCCAACACAGCCAAGCGATGCTATTTTTGTAAAAAAGGACTTTTTTCAAAACTAAAAAGTCTGGCCAAGGACTTTCACTTAAATTACGTCGCAGATGCAAGCTCCTCCTCCGACCGCTTGGATTTCCGGCCGGGTGATAGTGCAAAGAAAGAATTCCGTATCCGTTCTCCGTTGGCTGAGGCCCGTTTAAATAAAAAAGAGATACGTTGCCTCAGTAAGAGTTTCGGGTTGTCCACGTGGAACCAGCCGGCTCAGGCGTGCCTGGCGTCCCGAATCCCTTACGGAAAAAGAATTTTGTGGGATGTTTTGGCTCAGGTGGAAGAGGCCGAGAGTTATTTGAACAAATTAGGTTTTAAACAGGTCAGGTTAAGGCATTACAATGGCCTTTGCCGGATCGAGGTGGGAAGAGATGAAATTCAGAAGCTTTTTTCTAGACGTGAAGGGATCGTCAAGAAATTAAAAAAACTGGGTTATCATTACGTGACGTTGGATTTAGAGGGATACCGCATGGGAAGCATGAATGAGATTTTAAGGAGACACTAAATGAAGAAAAATATATATCTGGATTACGCGGCTACCGCGCCTTGCGACCCGGAAGTCCTCAAGGCCATGGAGCCCTTCTTTTTCGAGAAGTTCGGTAATGCTTCCAGCATCTATGCGCTGGGCCAGGAGGCGAAAAAGGCGATTGAAGACAGCCGCGCGCACCTCGCTGACTTTTTAGGGGCCGATCCTTCTGAAATCATTTTTACTTCGGGAGGGACAGAATCCAATAATGCCGCTATCAAAGGTATCGCCTACGCCTTAAAGGATAAGGGGGATCATATCATCACCTCGGCGATTGAGCACCATGCGGTTCTTGAGCCGTGCAAGTTCTTGGAAAAACAGGGATTTAAAATTACCAGGGTCAATGTCAACAAAGACGGTTTGGTGGCACCCGTTGATATTAAGAAAGCCATTACGGATAAGACCATTCTGATCAGCGTCATGCACGCCAACAACGAGATCGGTGTCATCCAGCCGATCGCAGAGATAGGTAAAATAGCCAGGGAAAAGGGGGTCTATTTTCATACGGATACGGTTCAGACCGTTGGGCACATTCCCGTTAACGTCAAAGAGTTGAACGTTGATCTCTTGTCCCTTTCGGCGCATAAGTTCTGCGGCCCTAAGGGCGTCGGCGCCTTGTACGTCAGGAAAGGGGTGCGGCTGGAATCTTTTCTTCAGGGTGGCGATCAGGAAAAAGGAAGGCGCGCCTCTACCTACAATACTCCCGGGATTGTGGGATTGGCTAAAGCCATAGAGTTGTGCAGGCAGAAATTGGAGGAGGAAGCGAAATTCCAGACGCGGTTACGCGATCGATTGATTCAGGAGATTCCCAAGAGAATCCCCGAAGTTTATCTGAACGGCCACCCCCAGCAAAGACTTCCTAATAACGTTAGCTTCGGCATAAAATACATCGAAGGAGAGTCGATCCTATTGAGCCTGGACATGATGGGGATTGCCTGTTCCACGGGCTCAGCCTGCACCTCTACTTCTTTAGAGCCTTCGCATGTGTTGTTGGCTATCGGTCTTTCGCATGAGTTAGCCCACGGCTCCTTAAGAATCACGCTGGGCCGATGGACTCGGGAAGAAGACGTCGATTCCCTGTTAGAGTGCCTGCCCAAAATCGTGGAGAAGTTGCGCGCCATGTCTCCCCTCTACGAGAAGAAATGATCATCCAAGAAAAGATTCTGGATTGCTTAAAAAGAAAACAGGAGCATGTATCAGGAGACCTGATCGCTACACGTCTGGGCATATCCCGACAGGCCCTCTGGAAGCATATCCAGGACCTTAAAGAGGCCGGATATGATATCGTGGCTGTGCCGCATCTGGGCTATCGATTGATTTCCAGGCCTGACCGGCTCTTTGCTTTTGAAGTCACGCGGGACCTGGGTACCCGAATCCTCGCCAAAAAGGTTTGTTATTTTGATAGCCTCGCCTCTACAATGGATGTTGCCATGAAGCTTGCCCTTGATGGCTCACCCGAAGGCACCCTGGTCATTGCCGAGAGCCAGACGCAGGGAAGAGGAAGGATGGGAAGGAGCTGGTTTTCGCCAAAATATAAAGGGATATATTTTTCCCTGATCCTGAGACCCGAGATGCTGCCTTCGCGAGCCTCCCTGCTTACCTTGTTTTGTGCGGTAAGCCTGTGTGAGGCCATAAAAAAAATATGCGATTTGGAAGCTGGGATAAAGTGGCCGAACGATATCTGGTTGTCCAACAGGAAAATAGGGGGAATATTGACGGAGCTCAGCGCTGAGATGGATGCCATCAATTTTGTCATAATAGGAGTAGGTTTGAATGTCAATAATGATAAAAAATCTCTTGTGAGCGGCGCAACATCCTTAAAAGAACATAAAGGGGAAAGCGTTAATCGTATTGAATTATTACAGGAGATTTTAAAAAGGATTGAGGCAAACTATCTGATGTTACAGGAAAAGGAGGGAGAGGGCCTTCTTGAGAAGGCACGCGCGTACAGTCTAACGATAGGGCGCAGGGTAAGAGTCTCTGTTAAAAAAGAACAGGTGGAGGGAGTGGCCTTAGGTATCGATACGGACGCAGGATTGCTGCTGAGAAAGGATTCCGGGGTCGTGGAAAAGGTCATGGCCGGAGACGTCACCCACTGCCGCTAAAGGTAAACGTAAACCAGAATCAATTGTTTGGTTGACAATTGTCCCGCAAGCCTTATAATAGGCTTTCGGGATTTTTTATGAAGAGACTCAAAGCCTTCATTCTCGTCTTTGTGCTAAAAAGTTTGACTGTTGGCGTGTCCTGCTATAGCGAGGAGCCGACTGTCTTAGATAAAATAGTGGTCACTTCCCGCAAAGACTTAAGTCCCTTTGCCTCCTTCATCAGCAATCGCTCCGTAGAGATTATTTTAGCCTCAACTATAGAGCAAAAAAGCTTTAATACCCTGGTTGACCTGCTGGATGATGTCGCGGGCCTGGATTTACGTTACCGGGGAACGTCCGGCATCCAGGCCGACCTCTCTGTGCGGGGTTCTACTTTTGAGCAGGTGGCCGTATCCATAGACGGCATTCCTGTGAATGACCCGCAGACAGGCCATCATAATCTTGATATCCCTTTGACGAGTTTTGATGTCGAAAGCATAGAGGTTGTCAAAGAGGGAGCCTCTTCCTGGTTAAACAAAAACTCATTGGCCGCTAGCGTCAATATTTTAACAAAGAAGCCCAGAGAGAAAGCCTTCAATGTCCAGACACTTTTCGGGGAGCACGCCTTGTGGGGTGAAGCCTTTTCCTTGAGCCTGCCGTATGAAGAACTCTCCAGCCGTATTTCTTTCGAGCGCAAAAAAGCCAAAGCCGCCCGACCCAATACGGATTTTGAATATAGGACAGGTTCCCTGTATCTTGTTCGGGATTTCTCAGGATTCGCTTTGGACGCTTTATTGGGCTATCAAGAAAAAGATTTTGGCGCCGACAGTTTTTATTCCAACCTTTTTCCCGAAGAGGAGGAACACACACGCACCTTATTTTTCAAAACAGGTTGGCAAAAGGAGGGAGAGTTCGGTTCTTCAAAAACCCAGGCCTATCTTAGAAAACATCGTGATAAATTTATCTTAAACAGGAATAATCCTACCTTTGTCAATTATCATACAACTTATACCTATGGCCTGGCATCTGAAGGAAGCGTTTCTTGGGAAAAGGGAGATCTCCTTTTTGGATTAGAAACAGGGAGAGACCAGATCAATTCGACGAATCTGGGTCAACATGCCAACCAGCACGTTGCTTCATCCTTCGGTCTGATTCCCAGGATTTGTGATGACGTAATGATGGATATCAGGCTGGGATTCCACGGGCATGAAAAATGGGGGTTTCAGGAATCCTACAATTTTGGGTTAGGTTATTTTATTATCGATGAGAAGCTAAAGATCAGCGGTTCTCTGGGGCGTTCCTTTCGAACCCCTTCTTTTACGGAGTTGTATTATTCGGATGCGGCCAATCAGGGAAATCCGCAACTCGGCGTTGAGACATCAGATCATTTTCGGCTGGGCATGGATTTCAGAGACCAAAAATTATCCTGGGGGCTGGAGGGGTTTTTACGTAGGGGAAGCGATTTAATTGACTGGACCCGGGCTTCAGAAAACGACGTCTGGGTCGCCACCAACTTAGGCCGTGTGGATTTCAGCGGCCTGGAATGTCGATTCGGTTTAGAGCCGGCCTTGAATTTTAAGGACGTGCAAGTCGAGAAGTTAACATTTTCCTATACCTATATGGATTCAGATAAGAAGGAAAGAGGGTTTTTGTCTAAATATGCCCTGGATATCCTCAGGCATCAGCTTCTATGCGGCATAGAGGCTCAGATCCTGGGGCTCCATTTCAGCTGGCAGCTGTCCTACAATCAAAGGTGTTTTGGCGAGACATATTTTGTAGGGGATCTGACAATCAGCAGGCGCCTTCAAGCCAAAGATTTTATTTTTGAGCCCTTCTTAAAGATAGATAATTTTAGCAATACGTATTATAGTGAAGTGGGAGGGGTGGTTCAGCCGGGGCGCTGGATTCAGGGAGGGGTAAAGTTCGAATGGTAATATTTGTTGGTTTTTGAGGAAATAAAGGTATAATATTCCCATGTTTATTCATGCCGTATTGTTTGAGGTGAAGCCGACTGAGGTTCGGCAGTATCGAATGGATAGCAAGGTGTGGGCTGGATACGCCAAAAAGGCCGCAGGATTCGTTGCCTATTTTACGATGAAGCGACAGGGTTTTCAACATCAATATGCCTCGGTCTATGAATGGAAGACAAAAGCACGCCACGAGCGCTTTATGAAGAAATATCATGATTGGCTAGAAAGTCAATCCAAGGCACGTGTCAAAGTTTTAGGATACTACAATCTCAAAGAAATAGATAATCTTAGACGACACGGCTAATTTCTAATGGTTAATTTGATTTTTGTGGTATAATAATAAAAAGAAAGGAGGGTAAGATGGAAAAGAAGGCAAAACTACTTATTTTAGTCGGGGTCTTATGTTTGATTTTTGCGGTGATCGGTGTATTCTTGGGAACCTTCAGATTTATAGGAATAAAATCGGTCAGCTATATCTTGCTTGCTCAAACTTCATTTTTGCTGGCTATCCTGGCGAAACTTTTTGAGAAGAAATAAGGGATGGCGAGTTTTTCCCCACAAAAGCACCCTTCAAAAAAGGGTGCTTTTTTATTTTTACAAAGAATACCTTGTGATATAATAAGTTATAAAAAAAGGAAGATGTCATGAAAGATGCCTTCATCGTTTTCTTACTTATAATTGTGGTAACCTTATCCTGCCTACCCCTATTTAAGAATATTCAGAATATTAATTTTAACTGGGATTGGCTGCAAATGCTTTCTTATTTTAGGGCATTCCGGCAGTCTTTACTGCAGGACCATCAGTTTCCCTTAAGGACCTATTATTTTGGCGGCGGTTATCCGCTTTTAGCCAATCCCCAAGACCCCTCTTTTAGCCCCTTTCTTATCCCCGTGTTAATTTTTGGAGAGGTGGTAGGACTTAAGATTAATGTTTTGCTCTTTCATCTTATCGGTGTCCTGGGGATGTATTATCTGACGAGGCGCGTATTCCATTACAACATTCTGGGTTCTGCGTTCTCCACTATCGTATTTTGCCTGGCAGGCCATGCCCACCGGCTGCTCATCCGGGGCCAGGATTATATCCCCACGTCTTCTTACTTTTTTATACCGCTTGCCTTAGCGTTTTTCATTAAATCCAAAGAACATAGGACGTATTTGATTTCTGCCGTCGTGATTTTTACGATTATAGCCATGCAGGCAGGCCTCTATTTCGTTCCCCTTCTCCTTTTTATTTTTCTGTTCAGCCTGCTGGAACTCATTCGCTGGGAGAATAAAAGAACGGTGTGGGAATTCGCCTACGTAAAGAACTTCTTCATCATCATTTCTGTTTCATTTTTATTAGGGGCTGTGAAGTTTCTTCCCATGCTTGAACTCATCAAACAGAACCCGCGCCAGATGGACGGATATAATCCTTTCTGGGGTCCCCTTTGGCCCAATATCTTTAAGGCTTTTTTCGTCCATAAGAATTCCTTTCCATTTATCGGCATGCATTGGAATTATTTCTATATAGGATACGTTCCGGTGTTGTTTTCTTTGGCCGCTTTCCTGATCTTCAGGAGAAGGAATATGAAGTATTTGATTTTGGGGATTCTATTTGCGCTGTTAAGTTTTGGCGCGCGCACCCCTTTGGATTTATTCAGCCCACTCTCTAAGCTTCCCCTTTTTCACTCTATAGAGGCGCCGACACGATATTTTATCTCCTATGTGACGTTCATTCTAGCCCTTGTCTCGGGTAGTTTTTTTCTTATCCAGCAAAGATTCAAGGTTCCCTATCTTGCGAGCGCGCTGATCTTATGCGTTGGTTTTGTAGGAACAGACCTTTTTTTCACGAACAGCACAAAGGAGATCTCTTTCCCCGCCAAGATCCCAAAATACGACCGCCAAAAAAACTTTTTTTCGGTTAGGAATCTTGAGCAGGGCCGCGAGGTGAGTTCTCTTATCCCTTCGAAGATGTACCAGACGCGCTCCTGGGAATGGACGTTTCCCTCGCAATACGAGTTGATGCTGCAGAATATCGGAAAAATCAATGCCTATGTCAATATTCACCTCAGGGAATCCAGCGTCCCCAAATATTTTATCGATTGGAATGGCGTGCGTACTTTTGAATCGCAAAATTTTACGTGGCGCCTCAATCCGGATTACAGGGGAGAGGTTTATTTCCTGAATCATCCTGGCAATACGGTGGCATTCCAAATTTTTCGCCCCAATAGGATGGTAGCGAAGGTTTCTGTGGTCGAGCCGGATACACTTATCATCAATCAAAATTACGATAAATCCTGGAGGGTAAATCCAGGCAGGTTGCGGGATGTCAACGGGTTGTTAGCCGTGGACCTCGATAAGCCGGGAGAGTATTTTGTTCAGCTCGCTTATATTCCAGTCAGTTTTATTTTTGGCCTGGCCGTGAGCCTTGCCACATTGACAGGGCTCATTTTCTATTTGTTCAGCTGGTCTTTCAAACATGAAAAGAATTGAGATAGTGTTTTTCATTGCGGCGATTGGCCTTATCGTTTTCTTGCACGCTCACTATATGTCTGGGCTTTATTATGACCAGGACGTGGCCACTTACGTCAATAGCACTTTAGAGATCGCCAGAGGCAAGAGCCTGTTCAGCGGCTTTCGCAACTGGGGGGATAAGCCCCCAGGTATTTATTACATTTTTTTATTGGCTTTTTCCTTATGGGGACAATCCTTTATCAGCATACAGATATTTTCTTTGATTGCGAAGATCATAACAGTTTTTCTCCTTTATCTTTTGGCCAAATACGTATTAGCCAAAGAAGTTAAATTTTATTATCTCCTGCCTTTGTTCTACGCCCTTTTCTCAAGCTGCGAACCCATCCAGTCTCATACTTCTAACCTCGAAACATTCCTGATCCCTTTTGAGATTGCGGGAATTCTTTTCTTGGGGCTAGCCTTCCAGAATAATAAAAATGTCTTTTATTTTCTTTCCGGGGCAGCCCTGGGATTAGGTTTTCTCATCAAGCAGTCTGCGTTAGCCGTCTGTTTCGCAGGGTTCGTTTTTATCTGTATCGTAACAATCATTTATCGCGAACCCTTCCGCGCTTTTTTGAAAAAAGCGTTTCTCTTTTTGTCTGTATTCTTAGTTCCTTTCCTTTCCCTTTTCGCCTATCTGTTCTATCGAGGCGGATGGCTGGCCTTCATCAAGTATGTTTTTATTCGCAATATAGCCTATATTAAGAATATCAGCCGTATCAGGGATATTTATATGCCCTGGTCTTTACAGCAGATTTCAAACGGCTTAAAAAGCGAAATCATCATTTTCGGCCTGCTGGTCCTAATAGGCTTAGCAAGTTGCATCCCTCGTTTTAAAAATAAACCTAGACTGCTTGCGCTTTCCTGGTTTGCGATGACGCTTTTTATCATTTCGAGGGCCGGATTTCATCTGAGGCACCATTTTATAGAAATTTTGCCTCCATTTTTGACTCTTGGCGTTATAGGAATCTCCGATATCCACCATGCAGCCGAGCGTCTCTTTAAACAAAAGAGGTTCTTTTCAAAGATATTAACTGCCTTGGGTGTCTTGGTTCTCATTTTTCCCTCTGTTCATATCATAAGGAACGTGGTTAAAAGACGCGCCTTGGAAAATTCTTTTTTTGCGACCGAAAAATATCTCAAGAGTGCTGATAAAGAAAAACATGCTCAAAGGCTGCTGGGAGAATCTTTTGATGCAGGAAGGAGATTTTTGATTTCCCAATATGTTAAAGAGCGCACTACGGAAGAAGATAGAATTTTCGTCTGGGACGGATTGGCGACCGGCTCGATATATCTGTGGACGCAAAGAAAAAGTGTCACAAACACGCCAAAGTTCATTTATTTGCCGGTGGAGTTAATAGGGCCCATAAGTGAATTTGCATACGAGGATCCCAGCCGCCATGATTATCGGCGTTATCAGTCTCAGCTCTTGAAAGGGTTAATCGTCGTGAAGCCCGTTTATATCGTTGTCATTCAAAGCGTTTTACCCATGCCCTATGCCACGCCCTCTTACCAGCAGGTTCTGTTTTTGGAAAAGCAGGCCTTCAAGGATTTCTTTGATTTATTAGATTCAGATTACGTTTTAGAGAAGGAGATTCTGGGATGCTTTGCCTACAGGCTCAAGGTCCAAGATGCTGAATAATAGCCTATCCGTGGTTCTGCCTGTCTATAACGAGGAAGGGAACATCCTTGCGGTTATTGACAAGATATTAAAAACCTTACCTTCCGAAACGAACGATTTTGAGATTATTGTCGTCGATGACGGCTCTACAGATAAGACGGCTAACCTTCTGGAATCCTTGGGAGTTTCTGATGCCCGCCTCAAGATCATCCGGCATTCAAGAAATCTGGGATATGGCGCGTCTTTACGTTCAGGATTCAAGGAAGCGCAAAAATCACTCATTTTCTATATGGACGCGGACCGGCAGTTTGATATTTCCGATATCAGCCGGCTTGCGGCCTTTATTGAGGATTACGATATCGTGGTAGGTTTCCGGGAGAAGAGAAGGGACCCCTTCTACAGATCTATTTTTTCATATTGTTTTAATCTCATCGTAAAGTTTTTCTTTGGAATCAGGTTTCAGGATATCAATTGCGGGTTTAAGCTTTTTAAAAGAGAAGCGCTGCAGAAAATGATGCTCTTTTCAACAGGCTCCCTTATCAGCGCTGAGATACTGGTTAAGGCCGGGATCCATCAATTAAGAATGAAACAGGTCCCTGTCAACCACTACCCAAGAATTTCCGGTCGGCAAACTGGCTCAAGCCTTAAGGTTATTTTCACCATCCTTTGGGAGATGGGTAAACTCAAGATGCAGATGGCGAGACCCACCTTTTGAGTAAAAAAACAGTTTTAAGATTATATGAAAACACGTATCCTTGTAGCTATGAGCGGTGGGGTGGATTCTTCTGTAGCAGCAGCCCTGTTGAAAGAGAAAGGTTTTGAAGTTATTGGGATAACCATGTGTTTTGATCTGCCCCAAGGTCATAGCAAGAAACCCATCTGCTGCGGACCTTTGGCCATAGAAGATGCCAGAAACGTTGCCCGTCAATTAGGCATCCGACACTATGTGCTCCCTATGCAAAAGGCCCTGCAGGAGGATGTGGTAAAAGATTTTTGCAGAGAATACATCCGGGGAAGAACCCCGAATCCCTGCGTACGCTGCAATCAGTATATAAAATTCGGGGCTTTATTGAAAAAGGCACTTGCCCTGGAAGCGCGGTTTCTGGCTACGGGACATTATGCCAGGATCGTCAAGATAAAAGAGGGGTATCAGCTTAATAAAGCCAGGGACATCGCTAAGGACCAATCCTATTTTCTATATCGCCTGCATCAATCACAGCTGAAGCATATTCTCTTTCCTCTGGGTGATTATTCAAAAGAGGAGGTACGGCGCCTGGCCAGAAAGTTTCGCTTGTCTGTCGCGGATAAGGCAGGCAGTCAGGAGATCTGTTTTTTGCCGGATAACGATTATCGCAAATTCCTGCAAGAGCATGCTGCCAAAGATATCCAGCCCGGACTTGTACAGGATGAACAGGGAAAGATTCTAGGGTCCCATCGGGGAATCGCCTATTACACCATAGGGCAAAGGGAGGGTTTGGGTATTGCCCGAGGCCACCCCTTGTATATAACCAGGATAGACGCATCTTCAAACAGAATTATTGTCGGAGAGAAAAATGAGGCCTTTAAACGTGAATTTCTGGTTAAAAATGTGCATTTTGTCCTTCCGGCCGTCAAGAAGAAAGTTGCGGTGCGTGTCCGGATAAGGTATAATCACAGGGAAGCTGGAGCAGAAGTTGTCCCTTTTGGCAAAAAAATGAAAATCAGATTTTTCAGGCCCCAGTTTGCGATTACGCCGGGCCAGTCTGCTGTGTTTTATGACCAGGACTTAATACTCGGGGGCGGGATCATCGAAAGGGTATTGGGGTGAGAATGTTTGGAAAAGAGTTTGACGAGTTAGAAGAAAGAATCGGTGAGCTTAAAAAAAAGCGCAATGCCGTGATCCTGTCGCATAATTATCAGCTTCCCGAAGTTCAGGACGTGGCGGATTACCGGGGGGATTCCTTAGAGCTCAGCCGCATTGCCTCTGGCACCAACGCCGAAGTGATTGTTTTCTGCGGCGTTCATTTTATGGCTGAGACAGCCTCCATCCTTTGTCCCCATAAGAAAGTCATTATGCCTGATGTGAATTCAGGTTGTCCCATGGCCCATATGATTACCGCCGAAGACTTAAGGAAATTAAAAAGGGAGCATCCGCAAGCCGTGACTGTCGGCTACGTCAACACCTCCGCCGAGGTGAAAGCCGAACTGGATTTTTGCTGCACCTCCACCAATGCCGTCAATGTGGTGAACGCCCTTAAGGATAAAAGAGAGATTATTTTTGTGCCGGATAAATACCTGGCGGATTTTGTGCAAAAGCAGACCGGCAAAGAACTGATCGCCTGGAATGGGTATTGTCCGACACACGTCAAGATACTGCCTGAGGATATCAAACGGGAGAAAGAATTCCATCCCCATGCCAAAGTGATTGTTCATCCCGAATGCCTTCCGCAGGTCGTAGCCATGGCAGATGCGGCGCTTTCCACAAGTCGAATGGTCAAGTTTGCCCGGGAAACCGAAGCTAGGGAAGTGATCGTAGGAACAGAGGTAGGCCTTATCTATCGGCTCAAAGTGGACAACCCCACAAAGGAATTTTACCCTGCTTCCGAAAGGGCTGTTTGCCCCAACATGAAACGCACGACCCAGGAAAAAATACTTTGGTCTTTAGAGGAACTCAAGGAAGAAATTAGGGTACCTGATACAATAAGGATGCGGGCCAAAAGGGCCATAGACAGAATGCTGGAAATCGCTTAAGGGATGAATATCCCTATAGCTTTTGAGGACGACTGGTTGTTAGTGGCGGATAAGCCTTCAGGCCTGCTCGTCATCCCTACGCCAAAAAAGGAATCCAGGACCCTGACCAGCATCTTGAATACGCACATAAAGGAAAAGGAGGGGTCTTTACGTCTGCATCCCTGTCATCGTCTGGATCGGGAGACGTCGGGCCTTGTGATTTACGCTAAAGGCAAATCAATCCAGAAGAAGATGATGGATGCCTTCAAGTTCCAAAGGGTCAAAAAGACATATATCGCCTTCGTGCAAGGGGTTCTGTCTCAAAACAACGGACGCATCACTCTTCCTATTGAACAGAGACCCTCGGTTACTTCTTACCAGGTTTTGGAGAGAAGAAAAAACTTTACTGTCGTCAAAGCGTGGCCTCTGACAGGCCGCACGAACCAGATCAGGATTCATTTTAAAAGTATCGGTCATCCCCTGTTGGGCGAATCAAGATTTGCCTTCCGGCGCGATTACGAACTGAGATTTAAAAGAACGTGCCTTCACGCGGCATCTGTTGAATTCAGCCATCCCGTAACAGGAGAAAAAATAAAAATTGAAGCAGAATTACCAGGGGATCTGTTGGATTTCTTGGCGCGTCCTTATCATTAAGACCCTATGAAGGTTTCTCTCAAGGAATGGTTTTTGTTTGTTGTTCTAGCGCTTCTGTGTTTTTTTGTCTGGCTGCATCTTGGCTACCCGCAGTTTTCCTTTATCCATTTGTCCCTGAACAGAACCCAGGCCTTTGCGAAAGCTAAAGAATATCTTGCTTCCCGCTCAATCGATACACAAAATTATTCAAGGATTGTCGCTTTTTCCATGGATGACTGGCAGGACAGGTATCTGCAGAGGACACTTGGTTTCAGACAAGAGGAGGATTTTTTAAAGAGGTGCGGTTATGAATTATTCCACTGGAAGGTGAGGTTCTTCAGGGAATTTGAAAAAGAAGAATTTATTTTGACCATCAGCCCAAAGACAGGAGAGGTCTTAAGTTTCAGGCATCTTATAGAAGATATCGCTTTGCGCGAAACGGTTGACAAAGCCATAGCCAAAAAACGGGCAGAAGAATTTTTAAAGGATTTCTATGGGGTGAATTGGGATGATTACGATTTTCATGAAGAGAAGGCCAAGCGCCTGGAAAACAGGGTGGATTACAGTTTTTCCTGGGAGAGGAAGGACGTGTATGTCCCATGGCAGAAAGAGCAGGGAGGGGCAAAGCTTCTCATCGGGGCGACGGTTTCGGGAAACGGGGTCAGGGAATTCTATAAGTTTAATCTCGATGTGCCAGAGAAGTTCCGGCGCGAAATCGAAAACCAGCTGGCTCTCGGAGAATATCTTTACGGTTTTTACCTGATCCTGTATGTTTTCCTCTTGGGCTGTTCTATTTACTTAGTCATCAAGAAAGGTCAGGACCTGGCCAGTCGTCTGTCTAAACGCTTTTTTTTATCTTTAGCCCTATTCCTGCTAACCTTCAATTTATTATCTATTCTTAACAACGCACCGTATATGGCCATCCATTACCGGACCAGCGTTTCCTTTGCGTCTTTTATGGGCATCTTTACCATGAGAAAGGTTATGGATGCTTTGCTTTTGAGTTTTGCCTTTGTGCTCCCTGGCATCGCCGGAGAATCCTTGCGCCTGAGGGCTTTCCCGAACAGACCTTACAGCGCCTTCAACCATTACCTGCGGACAACTTTTTTCAGTCGCCGTGTCAGCCATTGCCTCCTGTTTGGATACGTTCTATTTCTTATTCTTCTTGGCGTGCAATCCGGTCTCTTTTTTATCGGACAGAAGACCGTAGGGGTTTGGAAGGAGTGGATCTGGTTAAACCAGATCTCTTCGGCCTATGTGCCTTTTTTAAGCGCCTTTGTCTTAGCCATCACAGCCAGCGTCAATGAAGAAGTGACATTCAGGCTTTTTGGCATAAGCCTTGGGAAGAAATATCTGAAGAATACGGCGTTGGCCATTTTTCTGATTTCCTGCCTCTGGGGTATAGGCCACTCCACCTATGCGGTATTTCCTGTTTGGTTTCGTGGCATTGAAGTCGGCATCCTGGGTCTTATCTACGGTTTTATATTCGTTAGATACGGCCTGTTGCCTCTGATTGTGGCCCATTATCTGTTCGATGTATTTTGGGGAGTCGCTGCATACCTTTTAGGGGAAACGAGCTGGCTTTTATTCGTTAGCGCAGCATTTGTTTTATCCATTCCCTTGCTGTTGGCCATTGTTTGTTATTTTATGAATCAGAAAGAAGATTATAAAGAGAGCGAAAAGTCTCTAAGAAACAAGTTGGCCCCTATCCAGCAGTACAACTTAGGCGTCTTAACGGCTTATATGGGCGCTAAAAAAGCTCAAGGGCAAAGCCGGCAGGCCATCCGGGAAGAGCTTATCGCCCACGAATGGGATACGGAGCTTGTTGACTTAGCCTTGGCCGAACTTTTTGGGAGCCAGACATGAATATCCTGCAGGCCTCTGTTCTTGGGCTTATAGAGGGATTAACGGAATTCCTGCCGATTTCTTCAACCGGCCATTTGATGCTCGCTGTCCGATCGCTGGGTATTGCCCAGACAGAATTCGTGAAGAGTTTTGAGATTGCGATTCAATCCGGAGCTATCCTGGCTGTGGCCGTCATGTATTGGGGAACCCTGCTTAAGAGTTGGGAAATAGGGAAAAGGGTTCTTATAGCATTTGTTCCCACGGCCGTTATCGGTGTCATCTTCTACAAATTTATCAAGAGTTTTATGTTCAATAATGTTTTAGTTGTCCTTTGGGCTCTTTTTTTGGGCGGGATAATACTCATCGCCTTCGAACGCTTCCATCGCGAAAAAGAATCTGATACGCAGGAACTTACGGAGATAACATATCCTAAGGCCTTAGCGATTGGCTTATTTCAAACTATAGCCGTGATACCGGGAGTTTCGCGTTCAGCCGCAACTATTCTTGGGGGCCTTGCCCTTGGCCTTAAGCGTAGAACCATCGTCGAATTCTCATTTTTACTGGCTCTGCCTACCCTGATTTCAGCCACGGCATGGGACATGTTCAAGTGCGCGCCGTCATTTAAAGAAAGCGATTTTTTACTGCTTTCTACAGGATTTATCATATCAGGGGGGGTGAGTTTTCTATCCATGCGCTTTTTACTCGCTTTTGTAAAAAAACACTCCTTTAGCGTGTTTGGTATCTATAGGGTAGTGCTTGCGATAATATTTTGGTTTTGGTTAGGAATGAAATAAGAAATGAGCATAGTGGTTCTGGGAACAGTAGCTCTGGATACGGTCAAGACCCCTTTTGGAGAAAGGAAGCAGATGCTGGGGGGCTCTGCCGTTCATTTTGCCATAGCCGCGCGGCTTTTCTGTAATGTCAACCTCGTAGCGGTGGTGGGCCGTGATTTTCCCAAGAGATACGTCACCTTCTTAAAGCAGAAGGGGGTGATTCTGACGTCTCTGATTTTCAACGAAGGCAAAACCTTCCAATGGGAGGGAGAATACAGAGGTGATTTAAATACGGCTTTGACTTTAAGCACGGAGCTGGGAGTCCTCTCGACGTTTATGCCCTCTGTTTCCGACGAGCAGCGCAAGATCAAATACGTGTTCTTGGCCAACATCGATCCCGACATCCAAAGAATTCTTTTGAGCCACATGCGCACCCCCAAACTGGTGGCCTTGGACAGCATGAATTATTGGATCAGGCATAAGCGCAGGTCACTCCTTCGCCTTCTGAAGGAAGTTGATATTTACGTTGCCAATGACCAGGAGGCCAGGGACCTCTCTCAGGAGGATAATTTGATCAAGGCAGCAAAAAGACTGCGGCTGCTTGGCCCCCCGATGATTCTGATTAAGAAAGGGGAGCATGGCGTCTTGTTCTATTGTGATAAATTCATTTTTTCTCTGCCGGCCTACCCCGTGGATAAAGTCATTGACCCTACGGGCGCCGGAGATACCTTTGCCGGCGGTTTTATGGGGTATCTGACGCGTGTTAAGAAGGTAAGCTCCGTTCACATCAAAAAAGCGCTTGCCTATGGAACGGTCGCTGCGTCTTTTAACATCGAAAGTTTTGGCGTCAGTCAGACGGCAGGCCTGACCCTGAGAGATTTGGAGAGAAGGTTTGCCAGGTTAAAGAAACAGGTATTATTCTGATAGGGAGGCTCTTATGTTAGAAGAAAGAATAATGAATGATTATAAGCAAGCCTTGAAGGCCAAGGATACGCTTAAGGCTTCGGCATTGAATTTCTTAAGGGCCGAAATGATCAACGTCGCTATTGCCAAAAAGAAGCAGAAGCTGGAGGACCCGGATGTGTTGGCCGTGATAAAAAAACAGGTCAAGGAGCGCCAGGATTCTATTGAGCAGTTCCAAAAGGGGGGACGTGCGGACCTGGCGGATAAAGAATCAAAGGAGCTTGAAATCCTGAAGTCTTATCTGCCGCCCTCCTTGGCGAAAGAACAGATTCAAAAGCTCATCGAAGAAGCCGTTAGTGAAGTCGGTGCCAAGGACATGAAAGACATGGGGCGCGTGATGAAAGAGGTTACGGCCAAATGCGCTGGTGCTGCGGATGGCAAAATTGTCAGCGAACTGGTGAGAGAGCGGTTATCAAGGCCCCCTGAAGCCACGGGTTAATTTTTTTGTAGACAAGTCTCCTGAATTATGTTAACATAGTTTCTAAATTTTTAGGGTTGTTTTGTGAGGATTCCTCCTGCCAAAAAGTTTTACGGGATTCACACATACTTGTCCCAGCTTCAAAATCCTTCAATTATCTAAATGAAAACCCTTTTTTTAAAGGCTGACAACCTGCATCGATTTTACCAACGCATTGCAGAGACATTTGAGTTGTATGTTCCTGTCAGAGTCCAGACTCCCCAAAAAGTGAATTGCGACTATGGCTTGCATCTGCCCACCGATGACTATCTTTTAGTGCCTTATTCCTCTACGGAAAAAGAGAAAGTTGTTTTTAACGATTACCGCAGCATTGAGCCTGCCGCGCGCGCCTTTTTCACTTATTTTAAAGAAGAGGTATGTGATTATTTTATCGATCAAGAGACTTCCCGCGAGGAAAAAGAGAAGCCGGTGGCTTTGGCTGGAATAAAGAATTGCGACTTGTTTTCTCTTAAGATCCAGGATTTTGTTTTCTTAGGAGGCAATGAGATAGATTCTACCTTTGAATCAAGAAGAAAAAATGCGTTGATCATCTCAGGCGACTGCCCGAATTTCAAAGAGGTCTGTTTCTGCCGGGCGTTCGACATCAATCCTTATGCAACGGAAGGTTTTGACTTTAATTTTTCTCCCCTGAATGACGGATACCTGGTGGATGTGGCAACCGAGAGGGCTAGCTCGATCCTTGAATCCCTCCAAGAGATAGTCACGTCCGCCTCCTCCGGCCAATTATCCGGCAGGCAGGCCAAAAGAGATGCCGTCATCAAAAAAATGGAGGAGCACCTCTCCTATCATAAGATACCCAAAAAAGAGTCGCTGCAGGAAGTCGTTGTGGCCGGTTACAATTCCAAGGTTTGGCAGGAGCAGATGTTGACCTGCGTTGAGTGTGGTGGTTGCATCTTTATGTGCGATACCTGCCATTGTTTCCTGTTAACGGATGAAGCTTCCGGTGAGGACGCAAAAAGATTGCGGGTGTGGGATGGTTGCCTGTTGAAGAATTTCACGAAAGTCGCAGGCGGAGCGAACCCTTTGAAGATGCGCCCCATGAGACTCCGTAACCGTTTTATGAAGAAATTCGACTTCTTTATCAGCAATATCGGTTTTCAGGCTTGTTGCGGCTGCGGCCGGTGCGTGGATGTCTGCCCGGGCCATATAGACATTCGCACCATTTTAAGAAGACTGTATGAAGAAAAATATCTACCAGCCCGTTGAGGTCGTATTAGAAGACGTTATCGTTGAGACTCCGACGATCAAGACCTTTGTGTTAAGGCCAAAGGCACCTTTCTCTTTTCGCACCGGAGAGTTTATCGAGTTGACGGTGCCAAGTCTTGGAGAGGCGCCTTTCACTCCCTCTTCTGACCCCCAGCTTAAGGACAAGATAGATGTGACCATCATGAACGTTGGCACCATGACTTCCAGGTTGCATGAAATGGGCAAAGGAGAAGTGTTGGGCTTGCGCGGTCCGTACGGAAAAGGCTATCCCCTGGAGAAATTCAAAGGTAAAGACGTTTTGATCGTAGGGGGTGGGGTGGGCCTGGCACCTTTACGTTCGCTCTTGTTTGCTCTTTTTGCCGAAATTGAGGATTACAATAAGGTGGTGTTACGATATGGAGCCCGGACATCTGCGGATATCGTTTTCAAAAGTTCTCTTCCCGAATGGGCCAAGATGAAGAAGGTGAATGTCGTGATGACCGTTGATGCAGGAGATTCCAAATGGAAGGGGAATGTCGGCTTGGTCACCACGATATTGAAAGACCTGCCTGTTGACCTTAAAAGAGCCGTCTCTGTGGTTTGCGGGCCGCCCATCATGATGAAATTCGCGACATTGAAATTATTAGAGATAGGATTTAAGCCTCAGGATATTTACTTGTCCATGGAAAAAAATATGTCCTGCGGCCTTGGCAAATGCGGCCACTGCCGCCTTGGTAAATTTTATGTATGCAAAGACGGACCTGTATTTACGTATGAGGAGTTGAAGGATTTACATGATATCTGGGATTAGAAGATGAAGCGGTTATTCGTTGATTTGGAGATTTGCAGCAGTTGCGAAGAATGCAAGGTCTGTTGCGATTATTTTTATCATCCCCAGAATAACGGTGTCGCCAGCTTACGTGAGTATGCCACTTTTGCCACCATCTGCCGTCATTGCGAAGAAGCGCCTTGCGTGAACTCTTGTTATCATAAGGCTTTGGAGAGGGTTACTGACGGTCACATCAAGCGTTATAAGATGCGCTGCACCAGCTGCAAGTCCTGCACCGTGGCTTGTCCTTTTGGCGTTATCTTTCAGGATTTTATTCCTTACCTGGATTCGCATTGCGATTACTGCGTCGGAGTTCACAAAGAACTCCCCCGATGCGTAAGCACCTGCCCCCAGAAGGCTATCGAGGTCAAAGAGGTCAAAGAGGACCCCGATAAGGATATTTATTTTGTGGGAGAACATCTGGCTGTTCATACGCGAAAGTGGTCAAGAGAGGATATACAGCCTAAAAAGAAATGAAATCCCTGGCGACTTTATTTAATTATCTTATTTTCCCGGGCCTCTTATTCAGCGCCTGCATAGGGCTTTTAGCCGGCGGCATTGACAGGATCGTCACAGCGCGCGTTCAGTGGCGTAAAGGCCCGCCCTTGACGCAGAACTTCTGGGATATCCTGAAACTCTTAGGCAAGGAAACGATTGTGCCTCAAGGTGCAAAGGCCACCTTTTTATTGTCTCCGTATCTTGGGCTCTTGACTTCAGGGCTGGTCGCCACGATATTGGGCCAAAGCCTCACGAATCTTTCCGAAGGCTTTGCCGGTGACCTTATCGTTATTTTATATCTTCTGATTATTCCGGCCATTGCCTTGATCCTGGGCGCTTCCTCATCAAAAAACCCTCTGGCTTCCATCGGCGCCTCCCGGGAGATGAAGCTGGTTCTGGCTTACGAACTGCCTTTTATCTTGATCATTGTTGCCATTATTATCAAGAGTGGGGGGACGATTCAGTTAAGCCAGATATTGCAGCATCAGGCCCAGTTTGGTCCCCATATCGCTTCCTGGTCCGGAGCCCTGGCGTTTATCGTCGCGCTTCTTTGCATGCAGGCTAAATTAGGATATGTGCCTTTTGATGCTTCAGAAGCTGAGCAAGAGATTATGGCCGGTGTTTTAATCGAGTATTCGGGCACAGCCCTTGCGCTGTTTAAATTGATGAAAGCCATCCTTCTTTATTGCATGCCACTTTTCTTAATCATTTTATTCTGGGGTAAAGACATAAGTCCCATGTCCTTAGTCGGCAAATACGTCGCGTTGCTTGTGATTATTGTGCTTATTAAGAATACGAATCCGCGCCTGCGTATCGACCAGACGGTCAGGTTTTTCTGGCGGATTCCGACTTTACTGGCTATTATAGCTATTGTGTTAGCGCTGTTCGGGTTGTAAAATGAATTTTAAACTCAAGGCTTTAACAAAATCCATCTGGGTATTCCATATAAGTGCCGCGTCTTGTAATAACTGCGATATTGAAATATTAGATTGCTTGACGCCCCGGTTTGATGTTGAGCGTTTTGGTATCCAGCTGATAGGTTCCATCAGGCACGCGGACGCATTGCTTATTACGGGTATCATAAATAAGAAATGCATACCACGCATCAAACGGCTCTATGAGCAGGCGCCCAAGCCGTGCGTGGTGATAGCGGTCGGACAGTGCGCGCTTTCACAACACATGTTTCGGTCTGGTTATAACGCGCCGCAGCCTTTGGATAAGATTTTGCCCGTTGATCTCTACATTCCCGGTTGTCCGCCAAAACCGGAGGCCATGATTGACGGTATCGTGAAGCTGATCAATAAATTAAGAGGGGTCAAGTAGTTTATGGATATCAGAGAAAAAATCAAGGAAGGCTTAGGGAAAAAGATTCTGGAATGGAAGGAACAAGCCCCCAGAAGGGTCTATTTTACCGTCGACAAGAAAGATATCGTCAATACCGCCGAGCTTTTATTCAAGAAATTGGGTTTAAGATTCTCCACGGCTTCGGGGATGGAAATTCCTTCTGGCTTTGAGATCCTCTACCATTTTACATTTGATAAAACGGGAGAGTATTTCACGGTGCGTATTTTCATCAAAGACAAAAAAAACCCTGAAGTGGATTCACTGGCGCCCCTGTTTCCCGGCGCGGAATGGATCGAACGCGAAATGTGGGAGATGCTGGGGATTCGTTTTTTGGGGCACCCGAATCTTAAGCGTCTCCTTCTGGCCGATGATTGGCCGGAAAATGAGTATCCGTTGAGACAAAAACATGAGTCATAAAGTTATCGTTCCCATAGGCCCGTATCACCCTTTACAGGAAGAGCCGGAGTTTTTCCAGCTCTATGTGGAAGGGGAAAAGGTAGTCGATTTAGATATCATTATCGGCTACAACCACAGGGGTATTGAGAAACTAGCTGAGGCCAAACACTATGACCAGGTCGCCTATTTAGTAGAGCGCATTTGCGGTATCTGTTCCTCCAGTCACCCGTATGCCTATGTCCTGGCTGTTGAGGATATATTGGGAGGAGAGAGAAGCGTTGTTCCTGAACGCGCTCTTTATATCCGCACGATCATTGATGAACTGCAGAGAATCCACAGCCATCTTTTGTGGCTGGGTTTAGCCGGCCACTTTATCGGTTATAATACGGTCTGGATGTGGGCGTGGAAATACCGCGAGCCGGTGCTCGATTGCTTTGAAATAATGACAGGTAACCGCAATAATTACGCGATGTTCAAGGTGGGAGGTGTGCGCCGGGATATCAAGGATGAAGATATCCC
>JAZDOJ010000001.1:0-42515 GCA_043798795.1 Candidatus Omnitrophota bacterium | reverse complement strand
CCAAGTTATGGCCGAACCGTTGTTAGGACGGGTGATGGTCAGGTTGGGCTTGATGGAAAAGTTGCTATTCGACATATCCGTGACATTGGCATCGGCATTCAGGGTAATCTTAACCCTCATATCTTTGCGGATGATATCCGGCAGGGGATTCCAGCCATAAGCACAGAAGTCCACGGTGCAGACCGTGTCCGGGTTAAGTGCCGACTGAATCGTGCTGTTGTAGGTTGTGCCGCCATTTGTATAGAGAGAAATGTTAAAAGTAGAGTAGCTCAAATTTCCGGTTTTATCCCAGGTGATCTGCCTGTTTATATCACCCACCCGCCAGTTTCCGCTGTCATCATTAGGCGCTGTTAAGGTAATCGAACCATTGATTCTAAAGTCCGCATTGGAGATATCCCAGTTCCTGCTGGTCATATTGGTATTAGCCCAGGAAGTCATGTTGGTATCAACGATGGCGACCTTAAGGGTGTCACCGATGGGATTGGAGCCACCCACCGTGTTGTTGATTTTCCAGCTGTAACTATCCAAAGAGGCATTGGTGGTATTGATAAGGGTGGTATAGTTGGTGATGTTGTTGCAACCGCCTTTGCAGAGCCGGATATCCATATTATGGTTCTTGCTGGAATCCGCGTGTTTCCAGGTAATGACCTGTGTTTGGTTAACTGTCCAGTTTTCCCCTCCGTTAGGAGCGATGACGTCTAAGGGAGGAAATTCAAACAAGCTATAGCTGGCGTTAGCATCGTAACTACTGGATTGTCTGCGCTGACTCAAGTCTATATTTGAGCCGTTTTGAGAAAGCTGATTGGAAAACATCATGCGTTCATAGAGGGTGGCGGAGAGGACATACTGAAGAGAGGCTGAACCCGTTGATATGGTGCGGGTTAAATTAATGGGAGGGCTATCAGTAAAAGTGGTGTTTATGATGGTTTGAGCTGTAGAAAATGGGGTTCTATCGTTTTTACTAAACGCAGCGTTATTCTGAAACTCAACCACATACCACCACGCCGTAGTATTGTAAGAGGTGCCTCCACGCTCAAATCTTAAAGCCGTATCATTGACAATGTATCCGTCAATGGCAAAGAAGGCTTCGATGCCGCCTATACTGGTGCTGCCGGGCAAAGTGGTAAAATATAAAAACGACTTGCTGGCATTAAAAGGAGTGGCAGAAAGGTTGGCGTCTGCCCTTACCTGTCCGGAAGGAATTTCGGTAGAACCATTGAGCACCCGGACATCCCTGTCAAACTCCACCACTTGATAGGAAACTTCGTTATTGGCATTCGTGGCATTTTCAATCCTCTCTAATTGTATGGTCTGATTATTCTTGAATCTCACGCAGTACACGTTTGTCTCATCGTTGGTATTGGCAGCCAGGGAACTCCTCCAGTTGATCACAGGGAAGGCCCGCGTTAAATTCACCGGCCGGTACAAAGTAATGTTCTTCATCCGCGTCGTTTCCGGGACAACCGTAGCGCCGCTGATCACTTCTACGCCTTCCACAAACTCGGCTACCTTCCATTCTATATAAGAGGTAGTGCCTGATGTCCAGCGCGCGAATAAAAGGTTAGTAGGGTCATCGATCAGGCCAAAGTGGTCCGACTTGTTTCTCTCCTCATCAGTCATCCTCCAGTCAAAGAGAAGAAGTGATTTAGTCAGGTTAAGTTCCTCCCCTCCTAAATAGGAGGACAAATCCACTGTGATTGCTTCATTGGTAGAAGGAAAGGTAAAACTTCCTCTTACCACGCGCTTTACCTGATAACTGTAAGCTCTCTTTAAGAAACAAAAAGTGCCTATGGCTATGCTTACAGCGCACACCGCAAGTAACAGGCCTCTGATTATATGCCCTGCTGTGGTTTTACTCATCTACTCACTTTGTAAAATCCGGCCCTCTTCTATCGCTGCTTCCGATGGTGACTCAACTGTTGTTGCTGGGATAGGTTTTTGATTACCCTTCCTCACCAGGCTGATCTTTTTTACTTTTTTGGTTAGTCTTGGGCCGTCCGGTCCTTGTTCTACTGACTCCTCAATCTGGAGATAAACCGTATCCCCTATGGAAATATTTGAGACACTCCGGATATATTCCAGGCTCACTTTTTCATCAATGGGCAAGAGTATCTCCTCTTCGCTTCCGGCCTCAGTGTCTTTTTTGTAAACAACGGCGATGCGGTCCTTACGTATCCAGGTTACTTCTCCCTGCAGTTCCTTCATCACCGGAGGTACATTTGCTTGCTGTGAAAGAGCTTCCTGAACCAAGGCCATCTGGCAGGTTACCAGATAAAATAAAGAAATTCCTATTAAGATTTTTTTTATTTGCTTTATCATCTTTCTTCCTCTTTTTTGCTTTTTAACAAAGACTTTTTAAACCTTATTTAAAAAAATATCCCAACGCTCCCCGCTGGGATATCTGGTGATACCTTCTTTTTTTTGGCGCAACTTGTTTTCTTCAATAGAGTTATCCTTCATGCAAAGGGTAACTGGTTAGGATTTCCGTTTCTCCTTACCTATATATATATAGCGACAATCACCTCTTTTTCTTCTTCTGCGGCGCTGGCTCAGGTACTGGCTCAGGTTCAAGCCAAGGTTCAGGCGTAGCTGAAACAACCGGCATCAGGCTGGTAAAAGAGAAAATCGAAGCTGCCTTTCCCTGGGGCCGCAGATTCAAAATACCCACTATTTTATCTCCGGCAAGGGTTCCTCTCCAAAGAGCCAGGTCTTCCCCTTCTGTCCTTTGCACGGTCTCAAATACGGCGTTGCCATCATCCTGAACACTGAGGGTAAAATTAGAGCCACTATAACCTTGGCTAGACAGGTTCTGGGAGACAACAGTGCTGCCGGTAAAGGTGAGGACATCTGTCTCGACTCTGGGCTTTTTCACCCCTTGAGCTGTCAAATAGATAGTCCATGTTTGGGCATTGAACTGCTCCAAAGCGCGCGTTTCTATCGCTTGTCTCTGTTGCGGGGTCAAACCAGGAGACGATGCCACCTCTTTTGTTTTCTTCGCTGCAAAAGTCAGGCCCGGAAGCCCTGCCAAGAAACCTAAAACCAGGATACACGCACAAATCCTTTTCATGCCTTCCCTCCTTCTCTGTTATAGATCTTTATATGTGCCTGCTCTTTCAACTGCCTGAGCCATTCGTTTAAACCCTCCTGCTTTTTCTTCTTTATGAGATCCACATAATAAGGGTCGGATGCCCCGGGGAATTGCGATTCATCCGCCAGCTTCTTTTCCCGGATCTTAAAGACCGCATAGGTGTCCTCCATGCGCCGGGGCGGATAAATCTCACCGACATCCCGCTGCAACATCCTGCGCACACTCTCAACCGGTATCTTCCATGTGCCCATGAGAGAATCAAGTGAAATCAGGCCTGTCTCTCTGAGGTCCGCCGGCCTCCTCTTTTTTTGCCTCTCCCAGACATTCGGCCTGCCGCTTACTTTTCGGAAAAAATCTTCTGCCTCCTGCTGTTTCTCAAAAGATATTATTTCCAGGTTGAGAAATGAGTTTTGATCAAAAAATCTCTGCATCTCATCTTTGTCAAACACCTGTGGCTTGATACTGTCCAGGACTTTATCCCTTAATTTCTGAAGCTGGATAAGGTGGCGCAGCTGATTTTCAAACAGCTCCGCTGAATCGCCTGTTTTTTGCTTGGCCCACTGCTCATAAGCAACCCTGTCCTGTTTCCAATCAAAGGTTACTTTTTCATCTTTCAGGGTCCGGGCGATCTCCTCTTGAAGCTCCTGTACCGTGGGATTAATATTCTGGTTAAAGGCAAGAAATGAAAGAAGCAATTGTTCCCAGATGACATCATGAAACTGCTCCTCGCTCTTTGGCGGCTCCCCCCATCTGTTTCCAAAAACCTTAACCACGTTTTCCACAAATCGGTAATTCCTCATGGGGACCTCCATGCCGAAGAGCTCCCCTACCGCTTCCTCCCTCTCTTGAACAGGCGCTGTCGACTGGGCATTCCCTAAAGCCAAGACAAGGTGGGAAACTAAAAAGACGCTCAAGAACAAAATCTTAACGCAAATCCCCGCGCATCGCTTCCTATTTTTAATCCATGGGTTCTTTGGCTTCATAAGAGCTCCAGGTCACGATATATTTCTTTGCCCAGTCCATGTCCTTGTCGTTGCTGTCGGCACAGTTGATATATTTCCTGAAATGCTCAACAGCCCGGCTGCGGTTTTCCACGTATTCCGCATAGATATAGCCTAAGTTAAAATGGGCGTGGGCATCTTGAGGGTTCAGTTCCACCGCTTTTTCAAGCTCCGCAATCGCACGAGCATACTGTTTGTTCTTCGTATAAAAAACGCCCAGATTGTAATGCATATTGGCGGTCTGCTTGATCAGGGCCTGATTTTGCCTGGCCATTTCTGCAAATTTACCGGGCGCTTCTTGATAGCCTCTTTGAAGGGTTTTATTTTTCTCAAGCAGGGACGCGTAATCCTTCTGGAGCTTCTCCAACTTTTTCTTTAAATCGGCTGCTTCTTGACGAAAACGACTCAGCTCTTTTTCAGACTTCTCTAACGTTTTATCCGCTTGCGTGCTGTGGACCTGGACCTGCTTCGACTCATTTCTTAGATTCTTGTTTTCTTCCTCCAGCTTCTTTTTCTCCCCCTGCCAGACGGAAGAGCTACTTTTTAACTTCTCTTCCTCCAGGGATTTTTTTAACTGCTCATTTTCCAGATACAACCGCTCCTGCATGGCTTTCAGAGCGTCTCTTTCTTCTTCTGATTTTAAGCTTTCGGCAAGGGCCAAGGCCCTGTCTTTTTCAAGCTGCTCTATCAACTTTTTGGACTCCTCCAGCGACACCTTAAGCTCTCCGGCCAAATTTTTATCCGTAATCAGTTTCTGAGTCTGAATGAGCAGGTTATCCCTATCCTGAGAAAGAGCCTTGTTGTCACTTTGCAACTTGACCAATTCAACTTTTATTTTATCAAAATTCTTCTTAATGTCCACACTTTCTTTATTTATTTTTTCGTAAGACGAACGCAGCCTTAAACTTAAGGTAGCGATGGCTGCGGCAAGAAAAAAGACGGATATGAACAAAACGATAAAGATCTGCAATGCCTTTGCGTCCGTGGCGTTTCTCTTAAAACTCATTTTTACTCTCCTTAAAGGCCGGTTTCTGCTCATCAGGGACTTCCTCTCTAAAAGGCTTAAGCTGGATCTTGGATTCTCCGAGGGACACCATGGTATTATCCGGGACAAGGGCCTGGTAATCCTCGTATCCTCGACCCGGCTGTTGGCCAAAAAACCTATTGTTCCCTGTGACAAATTCATCCCCTCGGATGATATGCGGGGTGATCATGACAAGCAGCTCCACTCTCTCTGTTTTCTGAGTGCTGTTCTTAAACAGGAACCCCAAGAAAGGGATGTTGCCTAAAAAGGGAAACTGTTCGGAGGAGCTAACTTTTTCCTCCCGGCGCAACCCTCCGATAAGCAGGGTCGTGTCATCTTTCATCATCACGGTCGTCTCTGTGGAGGCGGTATCAATGATGGGTATCTTGTTGCCCGTGGGCGTGACCAGGAGGCTGGAGACGCTGGAGACCTCAGGCTTGATTTTCATGGTGATAAACCCATCGTCATTGATATTGGGGGTCACGGATAACTGGATGCCCACGTCCACAAACTGCACCTCTTCGGAAACGGTGGAGGTCGCCTGGCCGATGCTGGAGGTTGTGGTAACATAGGCCTGCCGCTCTCCGATATGGATTTTTGCTTCCTGGTTATTGACCACGGCGATCTTAGGGTTAGCCAGCAGCCTCGTCCTGCCCAATGTGTTCAAGTAGTTGACCAAGAGGTCAAAGTCCCGTTCGCGCGTCAACATGCCTATATGCATTTTCTCGCCAAGAGTCGTCTTGGTGCTTGCGCTCAAACCGGAGGTCGTCCCGCTAAAGGGATAGGACGTGATGCTCTCATCCAAACCAAGTTTATACCATTCTTCTCTTGTCATAAAAGCAGGGTTGGTTGCGCCTGCCGTCATATAACTAAAAGGATAAGAACCGAAGTAGCTCGTCCCGAATTGATTGCCTACATCAAAGATACCTTCCCATTCGATCCCCCTGTCCTCCGTGTCGCTTAATTTAATCCTCAAGATCTTGGTCTCGATTAAGACCTCTTTGGTGGGCTTATCTAAATCACGGATTAATTCCCTGACCTCCTCCACCCGTTGGCTCAACGCCTGGACAATCACCTGATTGTTGCGCTCGTCCGCCTTGACAGAACCGACCTTCTTGGCATCAAGCCGGGTCTTGAGGATCTCCTCCACTTCTTTAGCCCGGGCATATTTTAAGGTAAACACCTCCACGACATTCTCCTTCTCAAATTCATCCAGGGCCTTCTGCATCATGGCAATCCTCTCGGGCATATCCATGATCATGACGTTTCCTGCCTCCTGGTCCACGAGGACCTTGCCGATCTCACTCTTCAAGGCATCCAGGAGATTAAACGCCTGCTCTGGGATAGAGTATTTGAGGCGGAAGACCTTCACCTGGCGCATATCTGAGAAATTCTTGCCGTAAAAAGCCTTGTACTCCGCTTCGGTCATCACGTTAAAGACCTCTCCCTGCTTGACAAAGGCAAGGCCGTTGGAGCGTAACATAAAATCAAATATATCCTTGATAGGCACTCGCTCGATGTTCATCGTCACGCGGCCGGAAACATTTTTCGTGGCCACAATATTCAAATTGCCCTTGGTCGCTAAGAATTTAAAGGCTTCGATAACGTCGATATTGCGTAAATCTAAAGAGACGGGGATGTTAAAGCGTTCTTCGACTGACATATTTTTAAGCTTTTCCGTCATTTCCTGTTCCTGCTTTTGCACCTGAGTCAATGCCTCTTTCGGCTTAAGGCTTGCGACTTCCTGAGCCATAGGGGCAACCGGAGCCAATATTAAAACCAAACTCGTGAGGGATGAAAGAAACCAACGCATCTTATCTGACGGCATCCCTCGAATGGGGTTCGACTTTCTCATCCTGCCACATCTCCCAGGTTAAAATATATTTTTTGGCCCGGTCCGCATCCTTATCTTGGGGGTCCAGTGTTATGTAGCGCTTAAAGTGATGGATGGCCTTAGCCTTATCATCAAAAAACTCAGCGTAGATAAGCCCCAGATTATAATGCGCAGCCGCATCATCCGGATTCAGCTCCAGGTCCTTAAGAAACTCTCTTATGGCCTCAGGGTATTGCTGCTTCTGCAAATAATACACGCCTAAATTATAATGGAGGACGGCATTTTCCTTAAGCAGCCTGTCCTTTAAAAGAGCCACCTGATAGAGCTTACGGCTGTACCCTTGCAGCTTTTTCTGGAACAGCCTGTTATCCTTAAACATAAGCTCATTTCTTTCCTTAAGGCTTGCGTTCTGCTTCTTCATCTTATCCAGTTTCAAAGGATAATCTTTAGAGTCCGTCTCTAGCCTGGAAAGAGCAACCTCCTTTTGGCTGATTTCATTCTTCCATTCCAACTCTTTTGTTTTATAAGCGTCCAACTGGTTTGAGAGGGATGTGTTTTCATTCTGCAGGGCCGCTAACTTGGCCTCATATTCTTTGACCTGCTCGGGAAACTGCTGAAACTTCACCGTAAGATCCACGACAGCCTTATCTTTCTCCTTGATGGTATTGGCCAACTGCTCAATCTGATCCTTTAAAGAATCTTCCTTGGCTTTAAGGACCTCAATCTTCGTCTCTAAGGCTAATCTTTCATTCTGAAATTCTGCCATCCTCTCTTCATAATCCTTGATTTTATCCATCCATCCGACCTGATTCTTTATCGATTCCTGCCGGCACTCCTGCGCACTGGCTTGAACGGCCGTGACCTGCTTCTGACATTCCTGAACCTGCTGTGTCAGCTGCTGCTGATTCTGTTGGGCTTCGCATTCACTGATTTTGGCCTGATATTCTTTGATCTTGCTTCTGGCATCACTCAATTCGTTTTTAAGAGCCTCGAATTCACCGACAATTTGGCTGAACTCATCTTCGTAGCTTAAGGGTAGCTCATCCTGAGAAAATGAAGGATGCCTTACTCCCAAGAGCAGGTAAAGAGCCAACAGAAATTGAATCGGGACATTGCGCATTTTAATTATAAGACTTAAAATCCTTTAACATGACCCCCTCTTTGAGGGGCGTAAGAAGCGGCGCCTGTTCGGTGTTCGCCTTCAGCCTGATATTCTGATGCGTCATGGCCTCATCGTAAGACTTGGCCCCCTTTACCGAGAACTCATCACTCAACGGGATAAAAACCTCTTGGACCTGCATAAAGCCCTGGGTGGTCTCGGGTCTCCCTTGGGTTTCCGGCCGAAAGACATCAAAAGCCTTCACAGGTTTCACCGCAAATTTATCCGCATCCTTTGTGGTAATGAATCTGTCTCCTTCAAAAATAATGGGTGTCAGCATGATGACGAGTTCCGTATGCTCCACCGTCTGGGTCTTGTTTCTGAAGAAAAAACCTAAGAAGGGAATGCTTCCTAAAAAAGGCACCTGTTCCGAAGACTCTATCTTTTCTTCCCGGCCCAACCCTCCGATAATGATGGTAGAGCCATCCTTGGCAATGACCGTCGTCTCCGCGGAATTCGTATCGATAATAGGGACCGCGTTATTGCTGGAGGAGGTTACGTAGCCGATGACGCTGCTTATTTCCGGTTTCACTTTTATGGTGACGTATCCGTCATCGTTGATCATGGGTATCAGAGACAGGCGCACGCCCACATCCACATAGGTGACCTCTTCGGCCACGGTCGTGGTGGACGTGCCTGTCGTGGTCGTGGTCGTAATGTAGGCCCGGCGCTCGCCGATATGGACCTTGGCCTCCTGGTTATTAACCACCGCCAAGGAGGGGCTGGCGATAATCTTGGACTTCCCCAGGGTCTTGATATAGTTTATCACCATGTCAAAGTCGCGCTTTGCGTCTACGATGCCGATATGCATATTCTTTCCCGGCGCTATCTTGGCGCTGGAGTTAAGGCTTGAGGTGGTGCCGCTAAAAGGGTAACTGCCCACCTGGCCCCCCAGGCTCTCAAGCACCTCGGACCGCGTGCTAAAAGTGGGGTTGGTAATACCCCCAGTCATGTTACTGAAAGGGTAACTGCCGATGTAAGCCATCCCGTATTGTTTGGCGATATTAAACAACCCTTCCCACTGGATGCCCGTATCCAATCTATCCGACAATTTGATTTTCAGGATCTTAACGTCAATGAGCACAGCCTTTGTCTTTTTGTCGAGCCCTTCGATGAGCATTTCGATCTTCTTCATCCTCTCCGGGAACGTCTGGACAATCACCTGATTGGTGCGGTCATCCGCTTTGATGGAGCCCACCTTTTTCAAGTCCAGCTGATTTTTGAGCTGGTCCTCCACGTCTTTGGCCTTGGCATATTTCAGGCTAAAGATCTTCACACTGGACTCCTGCTCCATCCCCTCCAGAGCCTTCTGGGCAGCCGCAATCTTCTCCGGGGTGTCTATCAACATGACGGTTCCGGACTCCGGCTCAACCAGCAGACGGCCGATCTCGCTCTTGATAGCCTCCAAAAGCGGAAAGGCCTGGTCGGGGATCGCATATTTAAGACGGAACATCTGGACCTTACGGGTGTCGGAAAAGTTTTTGCCGAAAAGCAACTTGTATTCCTGTTCTGTCATGACATTATAGATATCCCCCTTTTTTTCGTAGGCGAGGGAGTTGGAGCGCAACATGATATCAAATACGTCTTTTACCGGAACATTCTCAACGGTCAAAGTCACTCTTCCCGAGACCTTCTGGGTGGGAACGATGTTAAGACCTGATTTGATGGAAAAAAACTTCAGGGCCTCGATGATGTCGATATTGCGCACACTCAGCGAAATCCGCTGCTCATCTGCTGCCGCCTCCCCTTTCATCGTCAATTTAAGATCCTCAGGGAGGATGAGCCGGGGAGTTTCCTCCAGGCCTTGGGGGTCCAGGCTTTGAGCCCAGGCGGTTGTGGCGATGAGAATACTTAATAAGAGGGAGCCCGCCTTTCTTGGTTTCATCGCAGTTCTATCTCTTCCTGGCCGTAACCGAGGATCACCTTGTCCTTGTAAACGGCCTTGAGTTTCACATCATTGGCAAAAGTCTGGCCCCTTTTTAAGAAAAGGGTCCTCTGGTTCGCCGTATCTTCGATCATGACATCAGGGTCCTCTGACCAGGCGATCCCCACGAGCCTGAAATCTTTGGTGGCTTCAAGGATCTTCGCCGAGGAGCCCCGGCCGGCGGATGCGATTTCAACAGGCAGGCCTCTACCCATATGGAACACGTCCCTGTCCCTTGCTTTTTCAAGATAAAAGGTCAGTGATTTCAAAAGGGAAGCCTTGGCCCCCTCTTCTTTTTGTGATTTTTCTGAGTCCGCTTTTAAGTCCAACCCTTTATTCAAACTCAAGAAGGCTACCGCCAGATTGATAACAAAGTAAACGGCCAGAAACACAACACAGAGCTTCAAGATTTGATTGAGCGCCTTAACGTCGACTTGATAGATCTTTCCGTCTTTAAAAAGCGCCTTGAAGCCATGCTGTAAATAGGCCACGCGCCCTTTGAGCGCCTGAAATGAGAAAAGACGCAAACCCTGGAATTTAAGGGTGGCGGGATTTAATGATTTCGGCCCTTTTGGTTTTTCGATCAGATCCAACAGTTGTTTCTCTGGTGAATTTTGTTTAAAGGGTGTCATTTCCATTATAAGGGAAGTCATTCGCAGGCCGCCTCAATTCCGGGATTCCTTTTCCGCACGCAGCAGGTCCAGGTCTGACGTCAGGTCCCTCACCATATCCCTTAAGGATTCATTGTATGAAATCTGCTCAAGAAGTTCCTGTTCCATCTGCACAAGGCGCCTTCTGGCCTCATCCCTTTCTGCTTGCAAATCCTGCCAGCGAAAGTTTTGATCAACCACGCCCCTCTTGAGATCCTTCATGCCTTGCTCTTTTTCTTCAATCGCCAAGACGAGCTCCAGGTTTCGCTTTTCCTGATCTTTCATGCGGCTGCTTAACTTGATAAGCTGCGCCTCTTTTTCTGTCAAGGCGGTGCCAAGCTTATCTCTTTGCGCCATCACCTCCAGCAGCTGGGTCTGCAGGGAATCAATCTCATCTTGCTTTCCTTGCAAGGCAGCATTTGTCTGGGTATAAAGGTCACTTGTTTTCGAAGCAGAATCCCTCGCCTGATCATAGAACCTCTGCATCTCATCCAGCCGCCTTTCCAGCCCTGCTATACGACTCTCATTACTGACCTTGACAGCCTGCAATTCCCCTGCCTTCCCCTCGGCACTCTGCTTCTCTTTTTGCAACTGCTCCAATTGCTGAAACAGGGCCAATTTCTCCTGATCATGCTTTTTGACAGATTCTGTCAGGCTTGCCATCGCAATTTCTAAAGATTCATTGGCGGCCATCTGATTCTTGACCTCTTCTTTTAATTTGTCTATCTCTTTTATCAGAGC
The DNA here is from genome assembly GCA_043798795.1 of Candidatus Omnitrophota bacterium. GTDB lineage: Bacteria > Omnitrophota > Gorgyraeia > Gygaellales > Profunditerraquicolaceae > JBDRKE01. Next base: position 31,094 of record JAZDOJ010000001.1, on the reverse strand, counting down.
AACCCTCTCCTCCTGCGTCTGATTCAGCTGATTCCCAAGAGCCGCATGAGAGGTAAAAAACACACCCGCCTGGCTCTTTAACTCCTTGACCTGAGACTCCAGGTTTACCTTCGCTTCCGACAGGGATGCGATCTCTGAGTTCTTCGCCACCAATTGCGTTTGTAGGCCGTTTATTTTTGATTCCATGTCTTTTTGAAAGTCCATCTCCTTGGCTTGAAAGGCCGCAAGCTCCTTGTCTCTTGCATCCAAAAGGGTCTTCAGTAGTTCATTGTTCTGCTGCAGAAAGGCATTTTTCTCCTTCAGGCTATTCATGTAATCTTTTAAACGCAAGAGGCTGATTTGCGTATCAGAACCTGTCATGCTTTTTGTTTTCGAAACGACACGTACCTCTTCCTTCTCTAACGGAGCCTTGGCCTCAACATCCGTTTTCTTAAAGCCTTGGTTCAACACCGTCCCGAGGATGAATCCCACAATGGTAACGGGTATCAGAATAGATTTGATATCCAACACAAGACCTCTTTTGCTTTTTAAATAAGTGCCGCGCATGCTTTAAGCTGTTTTAATAATCGCCTTGTGCATCTGAGCATTTCTCTTCTGCCATCCCAGCCTTCCCTCTTCTTCGATGATGGCGTGCACCATGGCGCCATCCACAACTGCGCTATTTCTTATAATCAGGGATTTGAGGGCCTTATGGCAAAGCATGGTGATCTGCCTCGGATATCCGCGGCTGTATTCATAAATTTCTTTGACGGCCTCATCAAGAAAAAGCCGAATGTGCGAACGGTATCCGGCCTGCCGGATTCGGAATTCAATCAGGTCCTTGGCCTCTTGAAACATAAGCGGGTTGAGCGTGTATTTAAAACTGATACGGTCAAAGAAATTGGCAATATTGTACATCTTGGAATAAAATTCAAGTTGTCCCAATAAGATCAACTGTAAAAGTTTAAATTCATTCGTTTCGTAATTGAGCAAAATGCGCAAAAGCTCAAGTGAGCTTTCGCTTAATTTCTGGGCCTCATCAATGATTAAAACAACGGTCTTGTTTTCTGTGATGGCTTTTTGAAAAAGGAACCGCTCCAGCTGCTCCCGAAGGTCAAGGATGGAAGGGTTAGAAACACCAAAAGAACTGATTTCAAAATTTCTAATGAGAGAGGTCAGCATCAACTCTTCGGTTTCGAAGGAAGGGTCTAGGATAATATGAAAAATAAAATCCTCCCTCGACTTTAATTCCTGGATGAGCTTTCGGGAAAGTGTGGTTTTTCCTGTACCTACATCTCCCAGGATAACAGAAAGCCCCCTTTTCATTCTCAGCTCAATGAGGATATTGGTTAAAGCGGCTTCATGCTCTTTGGAAAGATAGAAAAACTCAGGATCAGGGCTTGTGGAGAATGGCTCTTTCTCGAATCCTAAGACCTTGAAATAACTCATGTTTTGCTCCTATTAAAATCAATAAAAAAGGCCTGATTCCTTTCGAAATCAGGCCTTAAAGGGACTCTCCTCTTCTTTTTGACTCTTTCCCGTATCATTTAAATTCCGATTAATCTCTTACGTATCAGGCGCAAGGAATAACCCTCCCTGGCCAGGTCTTTGATCTCTTTTATCCGTTTGGCCACGATAGCATTACTATAAAAACGCACATTCCCTTTTTTTCTGGATATCGGCAATAGACCTAAATCCGTATAATGATTAACGGTTTGATAGGTCATGTGATAGGTCTTGGATATTTCTTTTGCGGAGATTATTTTGTTGTATTTTGTGGCCATAGGTTACAAGAGTTATGGTACCTACAATATGTATCTTATATACCATAAGATTATGTTTTTGTCAATAAAAAATTGGGTTTAAAATTCTCTAACCTGGCTATTTTTCAATGAGTTAAATAAGCGACAAAAATGGATTAACTTTTTGTTTCGGGGATTTTTCGGACTGGGAAGTGCCTGGAGAAGAAACGCAATAAAAGCTTAAACGCAACCATCACAATGGAACGAACTTTATAATTATACACGGAGGTGCTAAAAAGGATGGTAAGGGCCTTTAAGGGATGACGCCTGTAAAAAGTGTAATAAGCACGCGACTGCCATTTTTTAAGCTCTGCCAGCGGGATTTTTTTCAATTCAAAACAATCATAATTCAACTGATTATAGTTCATCCAGTTGTTATTCAGGATTCGTAAACCCGAATCTCTTTGTTCAGCTAACCTCCTGATCTCAGTCCCCGGGTTAGGCAGGATAAGACCAAAAGACGGGACATCCGGATTAAGCTCAATGGCAAACCGTATGGTTTCCTGAATTGTCTCAACTGTCTCCCCATAATGGCCCAGGATAAAAAACGTTCGCACATTCAGCCCACACGTTCGGGCCAGACGCAAGGCCTCTCTTATCTGCTGTTTTGTCTCTCCCTTATGAACCACCGTTTTCAGTATTTCTTCATTTCCGGTTTCTACCCCAAGTGCGATCCATCGGCAACCGGCTTGCTTCATTTTTTTTAACATCTCTTCGGTGATGCTATCGGCGCGCGTCTCGCACTCCCAACGCACTTTTTTATGCAGCTGGCGCGCCATAATCTGTTCGCATAAATCCAGAGCGTGTTTAAGATTGAGCGTTAACATGGCATCCGCAAATTGAAAAGATGAAATGCCGAACCTTGAGTGGGCCTCCTCCATTTCATCAACAATCCTTTTAGGACTCTTGATGCGCGTTTTTCTGCCTAAATAAATGGGATTGCAGAAATAACAATGGTACGGACAGCCACGGGATGCGCTTATGGCAAACCAACGATTGTAATGGGGGAGCTCAAAAAGATCCCAAGCCGGAAGGGGAAGTTCATCGAGATTTTCGATTTCCCGGGAAGGAGCATTTTTTTTAATCAAACTTGAATCCCTAAAGGCAATGCCTGGCAGGGTATCTAGGCACCCGGTCCCTTGAGAGTTCATTAAATGAAGGAGCCGGACAAAAGTCTCCTCTCCCTCGCCCACGACCGCTATATCAAAATCCCGGAACTCTTCAAGCGTCTGTTCGGGGATCGTGGAAGCATGGGGGCCTCCGATAACAATGGGAAGATGGGGAAAGCGAGCTTTAATGGCTTTTGCGATGAAGCCAGCTTGGATAATCTCCGTCGTAAATGCCCCTATTCCTATGCAGGTCGGGTTTTCGGTCTTTATTTTTTCAAGCAGACGAGGCAATGTCCAATGAGGCAGGCGCATATCCGCAACGGTCACTGTGTGCCCTGCCTTACGGCAGCTGGCTCCTATCATAGCCAGGCCCAGGGATGGCGTCAGGGATTCATAGGTGTAGATGTTATCCTGAAGCCCCAAGACTCTCTTTGAGGGATGGATTAATATAACAGGGCTCTTATTTTTTTGTAAGGCGGCCAAGGCTCGCTCCTTTTAAAAAACCTGCATTCCAGCAGAAAAGACATATCCAGAATAAAATAAAAACAGTAAAATCGAATTTAATCCAGGCTCCCACTGCCAAGAGAGAAATTCCCAGGATGGTCAAAAAAGAAGAAAATTTTTGAAAGACAAAAAATATGAACCAAAATAAAAGACCGAAAAAAATAAACGGCAGGGCCTGGATTTTTCGAAAGATTCCGTATTTCCTCACAAGAAACCCTTGGGCCCACCCATAACGGAACATCATCCTGGCAAAAGATCTCCAAGTCGTAGGCCGATAATGTTTCACCACGGCCCTTGAGTTGCAAAGGATGTTTTGCCCCTCTTTTTCAAACCTGTAATCCAGTTCCACATCCTCTCCCGGCCAAAGTCCTTCCAGGAATCCGCCGGCATTTAAAAAGGCATCCTTGCGATACATGACATTGCATGAAGCATTGTGCCGGACGGGAACAATACCGGAAAAGTGAGACCGGGCATAATCAGAAACAAAACCGGTTTTTTTCATGAAGCTTGCCACTTTTCGGCCGAAAGGCGTCTCATTCTCGGGGATTTCCTGCCTGCCTCCGACGGATACGACGGTTGCATCGCAGAATCCTGCCAAGAGTTCCCTCACCCACGACCTGTTCACCACGCAATCCGCATCCGTAAAGCAAAGAAAACTTCCCCGAGCCAGTTCTGCCGCCATATTGCGCGCCTTTGCCGGACCCACACTCACCGGATTGGTGAAACTCATGATCTTTCCTGAATATTTTTTTAGGATCTCTTCGGTTTTGTCGTAAGAGCCGTCATTGACGACAATCACTTCAAAAGTAGGGTAATCCAGGTTAAGAATAGAATCCAGGCATTTCTCTAAAGTATTTTGTGCATTTCTTGCGGCTACGATGACGCTTACGAAAGGTTCACTCATTTATGGATCAACCCTCCGCTTCCCCGGCCTAAAGTCCGGGGCATGCTGTAGGGTGATACTGAGAGCGGCGTATACATACCCCGCCCTCAAGGGCGGGTTTTGTACGCCGCCGATCGTATCAAGTAGGATAAAAAGTTCCTGGCACCCCTTAACTTACGATAAAAGTCAGCCTTAGACCTGGTTTGAATGAGGAAACGAAACATATAACCGGGCCTGAAATAAAATTTTTTGAGGCCCCTGTCCACGTAATAGTTGATCCTCTCCATGCTCATCCCAGGATACTCCACAATCCCCGACTGCTCACCGGAATCAAGCCATCTGTTCCACTCTTTTGTTTTAAGCCAGCCCCTTTCTTCGCAAAGCTTAAAAAAGGCCGTGCCGGGAAAAGGTACGGCTCCTGAGAACTGGATTGTTTTGCAGCCAAGGGATAAGGCAAAATCAATCGTCTGGACAGCTGTCCTTTCTGTTTCACCGGGCAGGCCTATAACAAAACACCCGTGGACATCCAGGTGCGCTTTCTTAGCCAATTCCATGAAGTGATAAGACTGCTTGAGGGTGATATTTTTATGCATCTGATCCAGGTTGCTTTGCACGCCGGACTCAAACCCGACCAGCAACTCCCTGCACCCTGCCTTTTTCATCATCTTAAACATCTCTGAATCCGCTGTGTCAACGCGCGCATTTACGGAAAAAGTGATTTTAAGGCCTCGTTGCAGAATCTCCTCGCATATCTGAATCGCCCGAGCCTTTTGGACGGTAAAAGTATCGTCTTCAAAAAAGAACTCTCCCCCTTTTAAAACAGCGGGGCAGAGCCGGATATCATATTCTATCTCGTCCGCCACGTTTCCAGCGGACCTGAGGCGATAACGGGTGCCGTGCATCACCTGCGGCCAAAGGCAGAAGATGCATTGATTTGGGCATCCCCTTCCTGAAATAATATCGATGTAGGGATAGAGCTTGCCTCCGTCAAAATATTTCATCAGATCCAAATGCCTCCAGGCAGGAAACGGTAAGCGGTCCAAGTCCTCAATAAGCGGCCGGGCCGCATTCTTAAAAACGTTGCCGTTTTGATAATAGGCGATACCCAAAACGCTCTCTAATTTGGAAAAATTTTCTATGGCGTCCTGGACTGTCTCATCATATTCTCCTATGCAGGCAACGTCTATCACGCCTTTTGCCAAGGCAAGCGTTTCTTCAGGAAGGCTGGAGATATGCGGCCCGACCATGACGACTTTCACCTGTGAGGCTTGCTTGACGAGGGAAGCACACTCTATGTCCGAATAAATAGACGGGGTGGTTGAATCCAACACCACGAAATCCGGTTTTTCTTTTTTAACAATGGACTTCAGGTTCTCTTTTGTCTGATTCTCGGCGACCAAATCGAGGAGGCGCACGTCATGACCGCCTCTTTCTAAGACGGCGGCTGCGTAAGCCAGCCAGTCCGGGGCGCGCAAGACCCTCCCCCTGGTGCGGGCGGCCCAGCGCTGGGTGCGGCAGAAATCCTTTACAAACGGCTCATTAAGGACGAGTACTTTCATTTTTCAATTCGAAAAATAGAGCGGGAAACCGGGACGATGGGCAATCAAATAAAATTTTATATTTCTCCTGAATCAACGCAAGCAACTCAAAACTTCGCTGGTCCCTGTACGGAAGAAAAATAAAAAACCGCGGCAAGGGGGACATTTTTTCTAAGGCGGTCCGGTCAAAAATGGTTTCGCAATTCCGCTGTGAATAATAGCGCATGAAAGGCATTCTATAGTAGTTAACCCCCACCCTGTTCTTTGGCTGGCTGACCGCCGTCAGCCTTACCAGGCATCCCTTGAATTTTATAAAATCCCTTGCCCCTGCCCTGCTGGCCTGCGTTACGGGAAGCTGGCTTTTCAAGATGCCTGTTCCCGCTATCCACATGACAAGCAAAGCAATAATCGCTAATCTTGCCATGCCTTGGGGATGCCTATCTTTTAGAAAAGTAAAAACAATGTAAACAAAAAAAGCAAAAAACAGGGAAGCGGCGGGGACAAGGTGGCGACCGAGAAAATTCACAAAGGCATGAGCCACGGTATGCGCGGGAAATGTGACGTACCAACTGATTCCCAAAAGAATAAAAAGGGCGCACAGCCGCATCAAAGGCTTCATGGCCTGTTTTGATTCTTTTGGCAATTGGCCGTAAAGAAAGAAACAAACGAACAGAAAAGTTAGCAACCAATAGGAATTGAACATAAAGGCTAAAGAGAAATTACGGGCCAAGGCAAGCTGCCCCCATGCAAAAAGATTCAAATTCTTAAAGGCCGAATCGCTGCTATGGACGATCCTCTCTACCGCAGCACCCAACAAATCTTGGAAAGCGCCGCTCAATCCTCCAAAATACCAGGCATTCTGTAAAAAATGCAGGAGGAAGCCGCAAACAGGGGCTAAGATGAGTAAGCAAATGAACAGTTTCGGTATAGGTATTTTTTTCTCTTTTTTGAGACAGAGTGGGAATAATATAAAGAATAACGCCAGATATAGAAGATACTCAAAGGTAAGCAAAGAAACGATAAAATATAAAAACCACACAAGCAGAAAAAGGGTGGGCTTTTTCTCAGATGTAGTCAGTATCTTGAAATAGAGGAAAAAAATGACAGAACGCAGGGCATCGGCATAGGAAGGCTGGTGCAGGGAGTCCATACAGAACAGAAACATACTGTTCGTCAAATAAAACAAACCTGCTCCTAACCCCACACTAACCTTGCCGGTGAAATTTTTGATGAATAAATACCAGAAGAGCAAATTCAGGAAAGCGACGAATAAGGCAACGGCCCTGAAAAAAACCAGTGAATCGACCCTCAACCATACTCGCATGAGGCCGTTCAGAATATCGGAAAGCGGAGGAATATGCGTGTAAAGATTTCTAGGTGCATCGGCATTGATCTCAAACATGGGAAGGAACTTGCAACGGATAAAACCGAACCTGAAAAAGTTCTCTCCGGCGCTCAGAATATTGGCATCTGAGAATTCATCTCCATGGTCTAAATCGGGGAATTGAAGGCGCAGGAAGGCCAAAAGAAGAAATGAGGCCGCTAAAATAATCAGGGCATATTTATTCTTAAACAAAAGCCCCCCTTTTTTCTGAGCCACAACGGGTAGGAGAGGTGAAAAAATTCCTGAAGTTTCCCATGCCGATACGGACCGTTTCCAGGAAACTGATCCTCTCGCTTTTTTTAAATGACCAGAGATAGCCCAGGAGGAACAAAATATTGTAAAGACCTTTAAGATTCCAACGGATCGCTTTTTTTATGAAAGGAAATAAAAAGGGGAATTTGACCGCATAAAAAAAGAGACGATGCAAATTTTCTATCTCTCTTCTCTCGGGCAGGCGCAGGAGGCTCTTTTCGAAAAAAGAAGCCTCAAAACAAGAAGTAGCGTCGATTAAGCCATGCTCACAGGCAAACTCTGACAACTGCGTGCCGGGAAAAGGCTGAAACAGAGAACTCCAGGGGTAATCGGTCTTTATTCTTATATTTAAGCGCACGGTCTGGAAGGCATCTTCTAGGGTCTCCTGCGGCAGAGCGAACATATTATATGTCCTGAATTTTATTTTATATTTCCTGAGCAGCCGGGCGGTCTCAAGGATTTGTTCGTCAGACACCTCTTTCTTCAATATCAGCGTCCGCAAATCCTGCGAGCCTGTCTCAATGCCAAAGAAGGCCCTCTGGCACCCTGCGGATTTTAAGCTCCTGACGAAATCCTCATCTGTCAAATCGGCTCTTAACAGGCAAATAAACGCAAGGCCCAGTTCATTTCGATAGCGGCTTAAAAAATCTAAACTCCATTTTTTTTCAAGTCCGAAGGTATCATCCTGGAAATAAACGGTCCGAAAGGGGCTTTGGGCCTTAACCTCCTTGATTTCTGCAATAATATAATCAGGGCTCCTGTAGCGCACAAACGACCCCTTATTGTGATAAAGTTTCTTGAAGGCGTGATTAAAACAGTAAGCACAGGAAAAAGGACAACCCCTGCCTACCATAAATACCTTCTGAGACTTACGCAGAAACGGGTATTTTTTGACATACAGATTTCTGTCGGGAAAAGGCAATTCATCAAGGTTGACGATTAAAGGCCGGACATCATTGCGAAAGATCCGGTCCTTCTTTTTAACCCAGAGATTCTCTATAGTTGACAAGTCCTTTTTCTCATCAAAACGATTAGCCACCTCAAGCAGGGCATATTCTCCTTCCCCCCTGCATATCATATCGATGGCCGCCTCCTCGATGACTTCGGGAAAGAAGGTAGGATGAGGTCCGCCAAAAACGACTTTGACATCAGGTTTTATTTTTTTTAATTGACCGGCTACGCGCAATGACCAGTGATGCACGCCTGTGGTGCAGGAAAATCCTGCAATATCAGGATTAAATCGTGCGACCTCTTTAACCAACCTGTCTATTCCCTGGCCGTGCTCAATAAAACAATCCACTTCATGCCCCCTGGATTTAAGCAGGCTGGATAGATACATCACCCCTAAATATTCGAAGGATAAATTCTGAATAAAAGAAATCCTGGCCATTTTTAATTCTTTTTCTTTCTGGCAATAACCAGCATCTCCCCACTCCCTAAAGTCAGCCCCAGGTCGGTGAGGCCTTTGGGCAAAACCTCAAAAATGAGCCTTGAGAGGCTCGTCAAGACAGGCGCTGGATACGCCTGGAAGTAAGAATGGATATAGCGCAAATTCAAAACCTTTTTTGCTTTTTTTATTTCCAGGATATCGAAACCGCTTATCCTTAGAGCCAAACTCATGTTGGAAGGAGAAAAACAATAGAGATGCTCCGGCTTATAATGCGGCCATTTTTCTCCCATGAACCTGGAAGAAAGGCTTCGCGTGTTCATAGTCGATAGGGCGAGAATGCCGCCGGGCTTTAGGATTCGGTATATCTCCTTGAAAGTTTCTACGGGGCGACTCTCGTGTTCGATAACATCAAACAGGGTCACGGCATCAAAATGGTCACAGGCAAAGTGCGCATCCAAAAGGTCGCCTTGAAAGATGCGGTTGTCGAATCTTTGCTTGGCAATCGCATAGGAATATTCTGAAACCTCTAGCCCGTAAGGTTCCCATCCCCGCACCTGTGCCACTTCCAGGAAAAAACCCATGGCACACCCTATATCCAAGATGTGTCCTTTTGGGACATGTTTTTCTATCATGCTTATCCATTTTTGAAACGTAGCTGTCTTGTGGCGTTTGAAATCGCTCATCTTGCCCCCTTGGGCCTGCCAGGGGGTATAATAACTCCTATCGTAGTGGTCCTTTAACTCATGAGGAGAAGGCATGGGGTGCATGAAAATCAGGCCGCAAGAGACGCAGCGAAAGAAATCCTTTTCCTGTTTGACAAAGGCCTTGCGTATTTCTGTATTCTGGCATACCGCGCACAGCATGTTAGGAGCGTTTTTTTCTTGTCCGAATAATAATGTCAAAATCCTGGCTTTGAACTTTAGCGTAGACCTCATCCATCATCAGCGACATATCGGCTTTCGCGGTTATGCCTAATATCGCGCACGCCTTTGCATAAACAGCTTTGGGAGATATGGATTTCATGCAAATGTTGTTGCCCTTGCAGGGAGGGAAATCGGTCCGGTGCACACAAGGGCTGCAATAGACATCTTTAGAGTAGAAAATGAAATTATGGTCGCTCTCTGTGTCGGCGTAGTGCGAAGGATTCACCGGGCCCCACAAAGAAATGACGGGGATTTCGAAGCTGGTGGCGATATGGTAGAGCCCTGAATCGTTGGTGATCATCAAACGCGCCTCGGCAATCAGGGCCATGGCCATTTCCAAGGAAAAGGCTCCGCAGGCATTGAATGTCATCACCTGGGCCTGCCGGGTGAGCTCTTCCCTCCACCCATCCACGTAGGCCCTCTCGGAGAAGCTGCCGACGAGAAAGATCGGATGTGACCCATCCTTCGCCAGCGCATTGATCAATGCGACAAAATAAGCCGAAGGCCATCGCCGTTCCAATAACAGATCAGAGGCATTAGGATTGATCACGATATAATCAAGCTCCTCCTTAAGGTGGTGCTTATTCAACCACTGCTTTAAATCCGATCTGGCCTGGGGACTTGACTGGATCTTGCCGATCTTGTAGTCGATGTGCTTGATACCGCAGGCCCTGGCCAGCTCCATGTAAATTTTACTAATAGGCTGAGCGTCATTAAAATAAACCAAATGGGTATTGAGGCCGACGCGAAAGGCCGTGGAGGTCCGGTAAAACCCGTACCTGTTCCTGGATAGGCTAAGGGTGGCCAGAATCGTGGATAAAGCAGAATAAACCTCAAGGTCAAAATAGAGATCCACTCGATAGCGCCAGAGCTTAAACAAAAGCCCCAACGTATCCATAAGGAGAAACCGCAGTGTCGTATCGCGAAGGCACAGGCACTCATCCATGAGGCCCAGGCTCTCCACGAGCGGCCTGTTCTTTAAGGTGGTGATGAAAATAAACTTTGCCGAAGGGTACCTTTGTTTCAGGGCCCGGACCATCGGAGTTGCGCGCAGGATGCTTCCCATGCCTAATAATTTTGCCACCGCAATTGTTTTGACCTTTTCCGGAGAATCATCGTGGTTGATTCGGGCGACCTTACCGAGAGGCCACACAACGCCATTTAATAAAAAGGCCAATGGCTTACCGATGAATCTGTCTATAATAATCTTCTGGCGTAATCTCATCTTTCCTGATGATGTTGCAACCACTCTACTGTTTCCTTAAGGCTTAACCTGACATCGCGATATTGAATCCCGAGTTCCCTTGCCGCCTTCTCTCCGTTATAGGAAGGCATCTTGCGGGCGATGTTGAGGCTGCGAGGAATGACGGCAGGCGCTCTTTTGGTAACGGCACTCATCGCTAGACTAGCGCAGGCCACAGGATAAGCCAGACAATAGGGGATCTTGAACCGGGGAACCGGAATATGCGTGTATTGACTTAAAAGAGCGAACAGCTCATCCATCGTCCAGTTGACGGCATTCAAAATATATCTCTGTTTTGGCTTGGCCTTTTCCAGGGCTAAGACATGCGCCAATCCCACATCCTGGGCATCCACGAACCCTGTGCTTGTGTTTATAGAAACCTTGATTTTTCTCTGAAGAAAATCCGAAATGATGCGCATCATGGGGGTCAAAGACTCATCGCCGGGACCGATAACCACAGAAGGGTTCAGCATCTTTATGGGAATTTTCACATCGGCCTCTAAAAGGAATTTTTCGGCTAAGTATTTAGTCTTTCCGTATTCCGTATCGCAATCCCACAAATTATAGGCCATATCTTCATCTGATAACACGCCCGAAGAAGAAAGCCCGATGGTCTTGATGCTGCTGGTGTAAACAAATTGTTCGACCCCTCTCCTTGAAGAGGCCTCCAGCAACCTGCGCGTGGCCTCCACATTAGTCCTATATAACAGTTTCGTATCGCGGATTCCTATTTTGTGCAGGCCGGCACAGTGAAAAACGTAAGAAATATTGTCAAGGGCAGGCGCATAAGAATCAGGCTCCAGAAGATCTCCTATCGCTAATTCAATCCCTAAGGTTTTAAGCCTTTGAACCGAAGAAGGGCTTGAGGACGGCCTGATTAAAGCGCGCACCTGAAGGCCTCTTGCGACCAGTGCCTTAACCACGTAGAACCCTACAAAGCCCGTTCCACCCGTGACGAATGCCTTTTTGTACGCCATCCTCTTTTTAAGATCAACCCTCTCTTTTGAGAAGATACTTTACACCATCCTGCAAAGGATGCTCCAGCAGGATACCGGGTGCATATTTTTCTCTTTCTGGATGAAGCTCAAGGAATAACAAATAAGGAAAAAGACGGGTAAAAAGATGGGGACAGATGAGTTTTGAGAAATCAAAGTGGAAAGTCTCGCCTTCATGATGGGCCTTCGGGCACGTTCCCCGGACTTTCTTAATAACCAGGGACAGAGGCCTGACTCCGGAAGGATCGCGCCTGATTTCAAAGGCAACGGGAACGCTTGAATTCGGGCACTGGGCCTCAACGGTATGGATGTCTTTTCTCCATTTAAAATAACCGCCCTTCTGGAAAGTGATGATATAGGGAATGGCTACATTCATAAGAGTCGGGCAAAGGCCCGCGGGAAATATCTTATCCAACGAAGCCTGCGCACCCGAGCCATCCTGGTTAACTATTTTATACTTTGATAAATCGACATCATAAAAGCAACAAGGTCTAAGCATGGCCTGGGTGATGGGGCTTTGCGATTTCTTTGCACAAGGTTCAGCCACATAGTTTATGTTTGATTTGGGATCAGGGCAGGCCAGGCCCAGGGCCAGGCGCTCATTGGCCTCCTTTGCCTTTTTGCCTCTTGCATAGAGATGGATGAACGGATAGAGAGAAAAAAAGGACGCCGGGCATAGCTGACGGATATCGGGCATCTTGAAAATGAACTGACGGCCTAGACGATGCCGGCACTCGCTATTTTCATTCAAGATCTCAGCAAGCATGGTCTTATCGATGGCGTCTTTGGGAAAGCCGATGCGGCGGAAAAATTTTTCCAGGATGTTCAGGAGCGGCCTTAATTTCTTGTACTTAAAATCCACTCTTATAAGCGTAGGGCTGTGCGCGTTCGGGCACCTGACCAGAAGGCCTTCGCGTGCCGAGAGCCCCTGATGGAATTGAGCGTCATAGAGAAGGGCTAGAAAATAAGGGTAAATGGCACTCATCGCATCCACGCAAAAGCCATCCGGCGTTAAACCCTGACTATCGTACCTTTCCTCCCCCCTTCTACAATAGCCGCACCTCTTGTTGAATCCACACGTAGTCACGAGGAGTGAACCGACGTCTGTACAATACGGGAAGGGCATCATGATCTCCTTCCCATGAAATAATTCTTCAAATATTGTGCGCCGGTTGAGACGAGGTCTTCCATTTTCAGGTTGAACAGGCTCGTTGACTCATCGGAGCCGCTGCAGGCGATGCACGTGGCCCTCCTGCCCAATTCCTCCCATGCTTCCTTGATGTGATGGTTGCGGATGGGTACCTCATATTCCGGACGGGAGAATGCGATGGGACAGGGAAGCAGGGTATGATTCGCTCCGAGCCAGCAGATCAATCGGCCATGCCGGCAGGGGGCGAAGCGAAAACCCACCGGGAGGTTATGCTCAAACCCGATCTCGGAATAGGAAATCGGCCAGTTTAATGATTTCTTCAGCGAATTGAACGAATTTCCGACGGGGTATTTTTCCTTTTTTAGCCTTATGAGAAACCTGTAGAAATCTTTTATCTCCTCACCCGTTAGATCGGCGCTGCCCACGGTCTGCGTGTTCTGGGCTCCCGAAACGCACGAGACGCAGAAAGATACGGACGTCCTGAACCTTCTGGCCAGTTCCAGAAGATGGAAGACAGAATCTTTATGAGTGGCACTTTCGCGTATGAGGGAAGCATGGATCTCAAAAGGGATCTTTCTCTTAAAGGCCTCCTCCATCCCTTCCAGAACCTTCTTATACACGCCGCTTCCCCGAATCTTATCGGCGACTTCCTGGTTGCCGTCGAGGCTAAAGCTTATCTGGTCTGCATCCGTTAGGGAATCTATCCTTTGGGCTACCAGCACCCCATTCGTGGAAATACGGCAGAACGCTTCCCTATGTCTTATGCGGCTAATGATCTCTTTCAGGTCTTGGCGCAGAAGCGGCTCACCTCCCTGCAGGAGAAAGATGCGCGTACCTAAGAGAACAAACTGATCGATATAATCCAACAACTCGTCGGTCGAGTACTCAGAGAATTTGACCAGGCTGTTCTTGAAGTAACAAAAAGAACAATCCATATTGCATAAATTGGTGATGCCCAGCGACACCATGAGGGGGATTCTATCTTTCGTTATTTTATATTTTAAGGCGTGCATCAGCACAAAAAGGGCATTGGTTAGATATCTGCCTTTCATCGCCTGGACTGCTCCTTAAGACTCGGGCCGCAACGCATAATAAAAAATATACTTGCCTAAAATCTTGTAGATGGAGCGGGGCTGGACCTTCCCTGAGACCGACTTCAGCGCATCTCCTATCTTTATTCCTGCGGGTGGGCCTCTCTCCAATATAAGATACCCCAATCGGCTGGGAAGCTCCTGCAATCCCACTTCCTTAATCCTGTAGTGGCTCTCGATATATTCAAAGATGTCGGGATGCCCTTTCCTCAGATACTCGAGGTACTCTCCCGGATAAATGCAAACAAACCTAATCCCGTACTCCTTTTCCTTTTCCTTGAATTCCTCGAGCGACTTGGGCCAACCGGCGTAACGATGGGCATAGCGCGCAATGGCGTAACCTTGCGCATGACTGAACAAAAAGATTCGCTCATCCGGAGCACTGAATTCCTTGAGCGTCTCACCCGCCACGTCCTGGCCCAAAAAAACCGTTGCGTACATCCTTGATAAAGAATAGTAAACAGGAAAAATAGAAAATGCCCCTACGCTTATCATGAGCACAATCAATATTTGATGTTTGGGCAAACCTTTTATTTCTCTGGCCATAAATGAAATGACATGGATACAAGAGAAAACCACCGCCGCAGAAAATGGCATTTGCGCATAGCTATTATGAGCAAGGCTTGATGAAAAAAGCATTGCATGGATCACCACCGCTGCCGCCCAGCCGATCAGGTAACGGTCGAGGAAACTTTTATGCATAAAGAATGCTAAGAAAACACCCCAGGTGGCCAGGAGGCTTAAGGGAAAGGTAAAGTTCTCTCCCGCCGCGTACCAGAGGATCGTCCTTCCATAGGCCTTCCAATAGGAGGGCGTCAAGACTTCAAAGGGTTTGAACGTGTAAAGGAATGTCCCCAGGCCCGATAAACGGACGCAGGCCATGATGCCGAGTATGCCTGCGAAAGGAACCAGCGCCGCAAAAAGAAATTTGAGGAAGCCTTTTCTGTCATCTGAGAGAGATTTGTACGGAAGGCAAAACGCAAAAGGCAGGATTCCGATGATAAATTCAAATTTATAAGCCCAGGCAAGAACCATCGCCAATCCGCCCACCAAGAGATTGGTGAGTTTACGCGTATCAAGAAATCTGAAATAAAAAAGGTGGCCTAACAGCATAAAGAAAAAAGCAGGACTTTCAGGCTGGAGATTGCGGGAAAAAAATACAGCCAACGGCATGATGGACAATAGGAAGGCGCCAAAAAGCGCCAGGCGTTTATCCTGAAAGAGCCGGCAGCCCGCAAGATACATAACCACAATGCCAAGAATCGCAAATAAAACGTTAAAAAGACGCGGTGACCAGAGGTTCTCTCCGAACATCTTCCAGGCCAAAAGAATTTGATAAGAAACAAGCGGGGGTTGCGGATCATCTTTGACGGCGGCATCCTTTTGGAAAGCGTTAAAGAAATAAACTCTTTTCTGGATGAAGTTTTTGGTCCTGGCCATCTCCTGGGCTATGCTGAGGGATTCGTTTTCTTTCATATTATGGTAACCGATGGAGGGGAAATTCAGATTATAAACTCTTAACGATATCCCCAAGAGTAAAATGCAGATGAGCAGGATTGTGTTTTTCATCGGAAGGCTACAGGTATTTGCGTTTTTTCCTTAAAAACAACAGGCTGATAAAGAATGAGGAAAAAATGGTCTGAAGGCCTATGATCAGCAGGGTCATGGCCAGAATGGACTCTCGGATTCTGTAGAGTGAACCGAAATGCTTAAGAAACCACTCCAGAAATATAAAAAGGGTAATGATAAATCCTACAATAAAAAGGGCGGTTCCCAGAACGATGCCTCTTTCCAGGCTGAAGCGGCGTTTAAAAAAAAGCGTAAAGGGGTCATAGCGGATAAATCCCTGGCGGATGGCGTAGGTATGGGCGCAGAGGCCCAGATTGATGATCTGATAAGAAAGGATGGAGATGACGCTGGCAAAAAACATCAGGTGAAAATCCCAGTAGCGCCCCAAAAACAGCACAGGCCCCCTGAGGAGGATAAATAAGACGGCGATCCCTAAGATGAAACCCAGAGAACCGGGAATAAAATACAGCCAGACAGGACAGTACAGCAACATAAACCGGACATGGCGCCAGGCATCAAAAAAGGCGTTCAGCTTGGAACGGCCTTCCCGGGCATGGTAGTTGATGGGGACTTCGTAAATCCTAAGATGGTTTGTCAAGGCAGAGACCACCATCTCCGTGGCAAACTCCATGCCCAGCGTCATGAGCCTCATTTTGTAATAAGCCTTCTGGGTAAAGGCCCGCATCCCGCAATGAATGTCGGTTAGCGAGGTGCGGAAAAACAGGCGGCACATGGAAGAAAGCACGGGGTTTCCGATGTAACGGTGGCTCCAAAGCATAGCGCCCTCCCCGATCTTACCTTTAAATCGGGAGCCCATGACAAAATCATACCCTTGCCTTAAGGCATCCAGGAATTTAGGGATATCTGCAAAATCATACGTATTATCGCTGTCGCCGATGACGATAAACCTTCCCTTAGCCTCTCTTAAACCACGCAGATACGTGGCTCCGTATCCTTTTTGCCTCTCGATAACAACCTTGGCCTTGTAACTTTCGGCGATTTCTCTGGAACGGTCCGTAGACCCGTTGTCCGCGACAATAATCTCCCCATCTATTCTTTCTTTGGCAAAGACTTCCCTGATTTTCTTAAGGCAGTCTCCGATAGCCTCCTCTTCATTCAGGCAGGGCAGGACCACCGACACCTCTATCTTCTCATTTACGATTCCCATCACCAATCGATTTTGTAGCTGCCTATAAATTTGTTCCCTTCCTGGGCGTCTATATGCGTCTTAAAATGCTTCAGGCCCCTTCCCCTTAAGAAATACAGCCGCACGAAGAGGCTCCGGGCCAATTCCCTGTCCAGCGGCACGGCCTCGAATCCCTCCGGGGTCTCATAAACCAATATGGAAAAAGCCATATTCGCATTGGAATAAGCCACTTCCTGGATGTCACCGTCCTTCTCGATAAACAGGCTCTGCGGCAGCCTTCCGGAGGTGGTGAAAATAGTCTTCTCTTGGGGGTTATACAGAAAGTCATTCTCAAAATAAATAATGCTCTCCTTGAGACGGCCTTTGACAGGAAAGCCATAAAATTGGACAGGCCGCGAGATCCAGCTCTCCACGTCTTTGGCCGCGATAAGAAAGGCTTCCTGGTAAAAACGCTGCATCTCCTGTTTATCCCTGCCTAAATGGATGAGGTAATCCAAGAGGGAACCCTTTTCTTCTTTATTGAAATTTTGCACAATATAGACTTTGGAAAAATTCCAGTTCCCCAGATACGAAATGGCGCCTATCTTATAGACCATGGAATCGTCTACCACAAAATGAGCACTTTGTGGTTTATCAAAAAGAAGGATAACCACCTTATCCACGGCAGAAGCCGGCAGAAAATCCGAAAGGATGTCCCTCGCCCTGCCGGACTCAAGCTCCACGAGACTCTCTAAAAGAAGCATGCTGCGCAGGGGGTCTTTTATATATTCATCGATGATTTCAAAGGCTTTATTCCCTCCGTTGTTGAGCATCCGCAGGATCCCTACGGATTCTTTCTCGCTATGCGTTAGCAGGGCCTTGGCCATCCAGTAGGCCTGCGGCTTGTCCTGGCTTTGGCCGTCAAAGATGACCCTGCGCTTGGCCACCACTTTAAACCAATCCCCGAAATCCCACCAGGAATTGATGATCGTCTCCTGGGGTGCATCGTCTTTCAAAATATTCAAAACCTTATACCAGGTATCATTCATCAAAGGATACAGGCTCTTGGACATTTTATTCGCGGATTTCAGGAAGAGGCAACTGAAGATAATAACGATGACAGAAGCAAAAGCCCATGCCTCCCATCTCTTGCCCTTTTTTCTAAAATACGCCCAGATATCATGGATAAACCAGCCGAGAGAAATCCCCAGGGGTAGAGACAGAAACATCAAAAACCGTACCCCCTGAAAACAGGCGTAAAGCATGGACAGAAACCACAACAACAGAATGACGATCGATTGGCTCTTGAAGCCTTCGTCTTTGCGGTAGAAAAGGTTCCTTATCAAAATAACCAGCATGCTGAAAGCTGAGGGGATAAAAATGAGAAGCCCGCCCAGAGAATGCACGATCTCGCCCATATTCAATCTTTTCAGTTCCCCCACGGTCGAAAAAACATTTGGCCAAATAGAGGCCTCTACGGCCCGGCTTAAGAAAACCGACTTCGTCAATTGCTGGTATAAAAAGAGGAAAGGCTGCGTTCCGGTTAAAAACAGGATCCAGAGAAAAGTGCAAAAAACATACGAAGCCAAAGAGAAAAGATGCTCCTTCAAAAAATGCGTATCCTCTTTTTTGTAATAAAATTTTATAAAGGCCCTTACGGCCAGGGACAGGACCTCGTAACCCACGATGATTACAAAAATAAACCACCAGCCAAACCAGGTAAAACAGAACAGCCCAGACCAGAAAGAGGAAAAACAAACCCAGAAGAATCTTTGTTTGTAAGAAGGGCTCGTTCCTGCCAAAAGATAAGTCCAGACCACAAGGAGCGGAAAGAGCAGGTTGAGGATATCCTTGTCAAACCAACCGGCGCAGCTGCGGGGGATAAAATTGGCGGAAAGACCCACGAATAGGCAACTGATGATCGCACAGATATGGCCTCCGTGCTGGTAGGCAAACACGTACAGCACCGTTATGAGTAAAACACTGAATAAAAGCGGCAGGTAAAAAAGAAAGTCATAAAGCGGCACATGCTTGAAGAAGGAAAAGACCCGGTAGAAAAATGCGCTCACATAATAGAGGAAGTCGTCCCAGAGCATAAACCGGCCTTCCGGCGCCAGCATAAAGGTGTCAAATTGTTTCCCATCCACAATCTCATCACCGGGATAGCCGTGACTAACCACATTGTCCACGTACCTGGCCCAATGCCAACAGTCAAGCTCCATCAGGTACGACTGCCCCCGCTCATCCTGGTACTTGTCTATCAGTTTATGGTATATTTCAAGGCGTTGCCTGCCAAGCTCATTTCTATTGAACTTTTTGTAATCGCGGGTGTTTATCTTGATTAATTTGTCTTTGGCCAGGACGTCATACTGGGGAAACTTCTGATAGATCTCTTTGGCAACGGCCTGAGTGACCATTTCATCGATGATCTTTTTGGCCTGGATCTTAAATTGGGGAAAATAGATGGTGGATGAGCGGAAATAAAGATTAACGGCTAAAACCGCTCCTAAAGGGAGAACAAAAAGGAGGAATCTTTTCAAAACCAGGAGGCGCATAGCATTAACTGCTGGGTGGCTCCTGTTCTTTTTTTAGTCCTTTATGGGTCCTCAGGGCAGCTTCCAGGAGGGATAGGCCTTGCTTGAAATCTTCTCCTTTGTAGAATATGCCTGAGATGCCATGATCCGAGGCCTGCTTTGCTTTCTCATTGTCCAGATGCGCGCTGATAACGATAATGGGAACGTCTTTGTCAAATCCCCTGATCCTCTTGATGGCTTCGACTCCGTCTACCCTCGGCATTCTTAAATCCATAAAAATGATATCCGGTTTCTTCTCTTTGGCCAGCTGCACCGCCGTCTCTCCCCCGTCCGCTGGTATGACGGAATAACCTTTGGATTGAAGCCAAAAAGCCAAAAGTTCCCTGAAGTCCGCCTCGTCATCGACAATCATAACATTGATACTCTTGTATTCCATGGACGACCTCCGTTTTCTACTTCGCCGGTAACGTAAAGGTAAATTTAGTCCCCGAGCCTTTCTGGCTCTCGGCCCAAATCTTTCCGCCGTGCAATTCAACAATCTCTTTGGCGATGGAAAGGCCCAGGCCCGTGCCGCCGATGTCCGTAGAGACCCTCTCCCCTGCCTGATAAAACTTATCGAAGACCTTGGGGAGGTCTTCCGGATGGATGCCTGTGCCCGTATCCTCAACACTCACCTCGATCTGATTTTGCGCGTTGAGCTTCGCGGTTACCGTGATCCAACCCTCTTTCGGCGTAAATTTAATGGAATTGCCTATCAGGTTGCCTAAAACCTGATTGATCCTGCCTGTATCGATTCCCACCTGAGGAAGATCCCCCTGTATTTCTTTCTGCAGATGCAGAGATTTTGTTTTGGCCCAGGATTGGAGTTCTTCCACAACATTCTGGATGACAATGCCGATGGACGTTTTCTCGTGTTTTAATTGCACTTTTCCAGCTTCTAATTTCGAGAAATCAAGGAGATCGTCAATCAAGAGGCTGAGCCTCTTCAGGTTTCTTTCCGCAATAGTGAGAAATTGCTGCTGGGTCTCTGAGACCTGGCCGGCTTCTCCCTTCAGGACCATCTGGATGGATTTATCAATAGCAACCAGCGGAGTGCGCAACTCATGCGTGACATTTGCCACAAAGCCCGATTTTATCGCATCGAGGTTCTTCTGTTTCGTGATATCGCTTAGGACCGAGACCATCCCTACGGTGTGGCCATATTCATTTTCTATGACCGCGGAACTGGCCCTCAACACTTTTTTGGTCTCGTCCTGCTGGCTGACTAGCTCTATTTCTCTGTTGTTCTTGCCCGGCGCATCGTGGACAAGAGAAACCATCTGTTCCTCTTTAAGGTTATCCATGAGGCGCTGACCGACTTTCTCCCGGCGGCTTGATCCCAGAAGCTTTTCCGCCGCAGGGTTCATCATGATCACCTTACCCTGGTCATCCACGACCACCAGCCCCTCGGCAATGCTACGGATGACAGCCTCCGTTTTCTTCTTCTCGCTAATGACCTTCTCGTATTTTTCCCAGGCGATCTCCTGCTCTTTTGTCTTATCTTCAATAACCTTGTCGAACTTTTTGACAATCTCGAGGGTGTTGCCTTCCACCTTCTTTTTGACTTCTTCGTTGACGACACGCGAAAGCCGTGTGGCTATCTCCGAGCTATGCCTGGAATCAACGACTTTACTAACTTCATTTAAAATGAGGTGGTCAAAGGATAAATCTGTTGAAGGACCTGCCTGAGCGTATTTGTCGCTTCTTGACCCCCGGTCCTCTTTGACAGGAGCGTGGCTGGACATCTTGGCTAATTTGAATAACAACAAGGCAAAGATAACGCTGACAAATCCGGTTACGACATATAATATAATTACAGAACTATCCATGCCACCCCTCCGGTGTAATGCATAATCTTATCACAAAATTTTTATGACTTCAAGGAATATTAATTGCTATAACTTCCCATTTCAAAGAAGGTTGCGTTATGCGTAGCAGCGCTTCTTGAGGATAGTTGAGAGACGGGGGCGATTAGGCAAGAACTACTTCTTTAAACAGCATTCCCATAAGATGCTACTGAACCTTTCCCCTAGAAATGAGCTCTGACGAAGCATCTCTTTATTCTTAACCAGGGTCGAGCGGGAAAACTTCAGGGAAGATAAGGAATAGGCCGAAAAGCCCGCGTGCGCCAAGGCGTTTCTTAGACGGTCCTCGCTAAAGGACTCATCAACCGATTCAAGGAATGCCTTTCGATGCAAGGGGCTTAACCCAAGGGCAATCTCAGAAACGGTATCCGGGTGAGCCTCTTTTTTTAAATCATAAATATAAGCAACGCCTCCTGGCCCCATCAGGGATCTGACGCCTGTTAAAACCACCTCGAGGTCATGGAGATGATGCAGCACGCCAAAACTGACTACCAGGTCAAAAGACTCAATCTTCAGGCAAGGCTTGTGGACATCGCAGGCGATAAACTTAAGGTGCGCGTATTGCCCTGAAGCCTTTCTTTGCGCCTCCTGAAGCATCTCCATCGAGAGGTCCACGCCGATCATCTGTGCCCGGGGCAGCCTCTTGGCAAACTCCGTCGCCAGAGTCCCGAGCCCTGTGCCGATATCCAAAATCCTTTCCGGCGTCGTTTGAAGGCGGGAAAGAACCTCATCCGCTATCAACGGGTAGTTAGGGTACATAACCGCATTGATGAGGGCGCTGTACTCTTGAACCGCTTGGGCCTCTTCCTGCAGGCCAAACTCTTCTTTGATTTTTTTTCCTGGTTCTGGCATAAGGAAGCAGCTATTTCAGTTGCTCCTCTATCTTATAGAGAACGCCGCCCGCAATGGAAGGTTCGGGAAGCATGTATTTTCTCGCATATATGGTGACCTCGGTCTTATTCTCCTTTGGTTTAACTTCAAGGCGCACCGAGGCCTTGCTGACTGTCGCACTGATTGCGCCATCAGCCCTGCTCTCGCTTGAGACCTGACCCATCTCCTGCAAAACAGCAAGGCTCACGTCATAGACCTTATCAAAGGAGGCGTCGAACGCCTGCTGGACGTTATCCTTGCCGATAAAAGCAGAGGCAATAGCCACAGGCACAATTCCAACACCTGTCATCATCGCAGCGCCGTAAATGGCAGCGCCCTGGATACCGGCCGCTTTCAGTGGCTCAGATAATATCAAAGCGAGGAGCTGCTGGGTGCTGGTGATATTCTTGTACGTCTTGTCGATGTTGATCTCATTGACTTTGATAGCAGGCATCCCCGGAATCGAATAATCCTTCATCACCAGTTTGCCGATAGCTAGCCTCAGCTCATCGATGGTAAACGGCATTTGCTTAGCCGGCGAGGAGGGTCCCTTCTCTTTTTCTTTAGCAGGCGGCGTCTTAGCCACTTTGAGCGCATCGACGTTTAGCTTTCCTTCCTGATTTGTCTCCAGGGTCATCTCTTTTAAGGTAAGCTCGGCATTTCGTAAATGAAGCTTGCCTTTCAAGAGAGCGCCTGCATCAAGGGCCACCCGGATCTTGCCTATATCGATGAGCGCGGCTTTAGAAAAACCCTCGGGGTTATAGATACGAAATCCCGTGATCTCCACGGATTGCCCCAAGAGCCTCAGGCGAAAACCATCCATCTCCACAGGAGCGCCAACCATCTTGGAAACAGCCACGGTCAGTGTCCCTTTGATGACCTGGTCTTTGACAAGACCTAAAACCACAAGGCCTATTAAAACGATACCCAGGATGATAAGAATTTTTTTCATGGCGTCTCCTTTATAATATCGTCAATCGTCTATCGGAAGCGTAGCGGGAATCGTCAAGCGTTACGCGTCTTGCGTGTTCATCTTTACGCATAACGCTTGACGCCTGACGATTCGCATGACGCATCCGACCGACGTATAACGCAACCTGTTATTTGCGCTCTCCGAGCTCCTTATCCAGCATCAACAGGCCTTGCGGTGCATCCTTGATCATCTTGAGCTTTTCCACGATAAGAGAGGCATTCGTTTCTTCTTCGACCTGCTCATCAATAAACCACTGCAGCATAAGTTCACTGGCGCTATCCTGCTCTTCTTTGGCTAACTTAAGCAGGTCGTTGATGAGGCCGGTGACCTTCAATTCATGGGCATAGACCGCCTCAAAAGCCGCCAATGGCGATTTCCATTCTGACGCAGGTGCGGCGATTTCCGCAAGCGTCACCCGGCCGCCTCTCTCCAAGACATACTCAAAGAATTTCATCCCATGCGTGTTTTCTTCGGAAGCCTGCATTTTAAGCCACTTGGCAAAACCCAACAGGTTATTCGCCTCA
Organism: Candidatus Omnitrophota bacterium; assembly: GCA_043798795.1. Classification (GTDB taxonomy): domain Bacteria; phylum Omnitrophota; class Gorgyraeia; order Gygaellales; family Profunditerraquicolaceae; genus JBDRKE01. Next base: position 7,351 of record JAZDOJ010000001.1, on the reverse strand, counting down.
AAATGGGCTGCCATGGCTAAATACAGATACGACGAATACAATTCGGCGTTGATCTGCTTATTTATAGCCTTTTGCATTTTTTCCTTGATAACCATATCCCCTTCCTCCTTTCAAAAAACTATCCCAACATCTCTTTTTTTAGATTGATCAGGTAAATGATGTGTTGCTTTTCTTCATCGATGAGCTGCTGGATGACTTCTTTATGGGTATCGGATGCGTAGCTCTTGAGTTCGCTGAAAAAGAGGATTGCGTCCTTCTCAAAGCCCAAACCGTATTGGATCGCATCCAGTACGGTCTTGACGTTTTGACTGAACTCCTGCGGAGTCACCTGATTGTAAAGCTTATCATCCACCAGCGAGCGCATATAGGCACTGAGTTCTCCGGGATAACTTTCCGCAGACTCCTCTTCCCCTAAGCTTTCTTTAATCTCGGTGAACTTCTTGATATGCGCCACTTCCCAGTCCCGCAAACGCAGGAAAAGCTTCTTGGCGGCCTCATCTTGAAAGCTCCTTGCCACCAGATCATAGAAATCCCTGCGCTTCTTTTCCTTCTCGATCCCCATATCCACGACTTCCGAAATATGAAATATGTTCATCTGTCTCTCCTTTTTTTCTAAACGGCTTAGAAATTCTCCGCGAGCACTTCGTAGAAGGATTGCGGATGTTTGCAGGCAGGGCACTCTTTGGGAGGCTCTGCGCCTTCTATCACATAACCGCAGTTGATGCAGTGCCATTTGACAGGAGACTTTTTCTTAAACACTTCCTTCTGGGTGACATTATTGATTAATTTCCTGTAACGCGCTTCATGAAACTTCTCTACCTTGGCAATCTGCTCAAAGGAGCGTGCCACCTCCGGAAACCCTTCGTCTCTGGCCGTCTTGGAAAAATCCTGATAAAGGATGGTCCACTCCATATTCTCACCGGCTGCGGCAGCTTCCAGGTTTCTTAAGGTATCCTGAATCATGCCTGCCGGATACGTGGCGGTGATCTGGGTGTCTCCGCCTTCCAGATGCTTGAAAAAGACTTTGGCATGCTCCTTTTCATTTTCTGCCGTCTCTGTGAAGATATTAGCTATTTGCTCAAAACCCTCTTTTCTGGCCGCACTGGCAAAATACGTATATCTGTTTCTGGCCTGTGATTCTCCGGCAAAAGACGCCAGAAGATTCTTTTCCGTCTGAGTTCCCTTAACCGATTTTCCCATCCTAAACCTCCTCTACCACTTATCCCAATGAATGTTAGCGGGATCAAACTTATCCTTAGGCCTGTCCTCTCCCGTAGGGAAACCTACAGCAATGACATTTAAGGGGATGACCTCTCGGGGTATCCCTAAAACCTTCTGCACATACTCAACCCTTTGATAGAATGGGTACATCCCTGTCCAAACAGTACCCAGCCCCATGGCCTCTGCCGCCAGCAGGATGTTTTCGGTAGCCGCCGAGCAATCCTGTACCCAGAATTCCCGGGCTTCTCCTCCCCCTGCTTTTGTCATGACGCCGCAGACAACGATCGCTGATTTGGCCTGCACAATCATCTTGCTGTAAGGAAGGCCTTCAGCAAGTTTCTTAAGCACGGCTTCATCCGTAACGACCACAAAAGACCAGGGCCTCTTATCCAAAGCTGTGGGCGCTGCCATCCCTGCCTTGACCAGAGTCTCTAAATCCTTCCTGCTTACCGGCTGGCCCGTATAGTGCCGGACACTCCTGCGGGAATGAATGACGGTCAAGGTGTCTTTGACTTGAGCGGAACATGCGCCGGAAAAAGATAGCACCCCTAACACCACCATGAAAGTTTTTGCTAATTTCATTCTTGCGTCCTTTCTCCTTCGTCTATCCGCGACCTTCACAACCATCCTTTTTCCTTCCAATAATCATACTCCTCTTCCCAGTCGCAGCTGCGCATATGCATTATTTTCTTAAAGTGCTCCTTGAATTTACGGATGGCCTCCAGCTGTTCAGGGTATTCTCTCTTTTCCTTGATATCGCAAGCCAGTTTCTGACCTAATGCAAAAGCCTCCTCCATCTTCTCTTTGCTAATGGGGACTCTCGTGGATACGCCTCCCGAAAATTGCGCCCCGCAGATAAGGGCATAATGCTTTATGTAATCCACCACAGCCTCATCCTGTCCGCTTCCGGAAGTCACCGCAGCGACAAAGTATTTACCTAAAAGCCGCTTGCAATGGATAAAATGGCTGGAGCGGTCAAAAAGCGCCTTCATGGAGGCAGTCACCTGATTGACATAATTGGGGGAAGCCAGGATAATACCATCCGCCTCCAGCATCTTCTTTAAGAGAGCAGGCGCATCATCTTTGATCGAGCAGGCATTGATGTTTTTGTGGCAGATCTCGCAGTTACGGCAGAATTCGATTCGCACGTCAACCAGATGAATCACCTCTGATTTCAGGTCCTGGCCGTCACAGCCCTTTAAAAGCTCCTGGGCCAAAAGAAAGGTGAGACTTGCGTCTCTGCGGGGACTGGAAGAAATAAGCAGGAGCTTCAATCTTTCGCCTCGGCAGAAATGGTTTCTCCTTCTAAGATTTTGGGGAGGGGTTCGGCATCGATACGTAAGCCCCCGTCATGTTCGATCTTCAACGTATAAAGCATCCCTGGAATAAATTTGCTGCCTGGCGCCTCTATCTGGGCGTTCTTGATACCTCTCCTCCTGGCCTCTTTCGGCTCCAGGGCAAAACTCCAGAACTTCTGCCACAGCAGCTCTTCGAAAATATTTCCAGCCTCCTTAACCTGATAGCCGGATGGGACCTCATTGACTTTGTTAATTTCAAAGACCTCGGCACCAGCGCCTGTCAAGCAGAACGCCTTCATAAACAGATACGCGCTCTTACCTTTCAAGGGGTGCGCCTGCTTAATAAAATAATCGTCAAACCTGATCACCAATGACTGGAACTGGATGATATTACCGCTAAAGGTAAAATATCGGGCAGGCAGAGGATTCATTTGAGAATCGTGCTCCAGGAACTTGATGGTGGTAGAGATCTTCTTTGTTTCGGGATCTGACTGGACTTTGGTCACCAGGACTTGGGCAACTCTGGAATCCGCGCTCAGGCGCTCGACGACCTTACGCAGCACCTGATTTTCCTGATAGATCTTTAAAACAAAGGCGGTCACGACGCCCAACAGAAGCGCTGCAATATAAAATCTTATGCCTAATCTTTTACTCAAACCTCTAAGTCTCCTCTAGCTATTTTCTTTTAATCCGGCCTGTCCGCTTCAGCGCTTTCGCCATACGGTCGCAGGCCTCAAGAGGCGTCTTGCCTTCAGTCAAATGACCACAGCAAACTGCCGCAAAGCCAACGCGATTGCGGATTTTAAAGGTACGGACGGTAAGGTTTCCTATTTTCATCGACCTCTCCTGTCTTATACATTCGCGGCCAAAATCCTTCACCAAGCTCAGGACGCTTCGCCGAAGGTAGATCGGGGCTTCATTTCCTTGTAGCCTGATAGATGCCGTAGGAAGCCGCGGCACTGAGCGCGATTGGGATCAGAGAGCATCCGGCGATACAAATACTGATCCAACCTGCCAGGAGGAACAAAAATATCTTTTTAAGCATAGCTGTCCTCTATTTTTTCTTACCTATCACCACGAAGCTAAACTCGCGGTCTGCCGGGACAGTGGCATTAAAGTCAGAAAAAATACTGATGTCTATCCTGTCCCCAGCTTCCGAAGGAACGGCTCGGATAAGACCGGCGAGCTCCCTGGTGTCTTCAATGCTGACGAGCGCCGTAGGTTTCTCGCCGAAGGAGGCGCTAAAAATGATCCCGTACCTGCCCACGCCTGATTTAAACGCGGAAAAGTTCGTCCCATATTCTATCGTGCCATCTTTCCTGATCTTGCCGTAGATCACCTGCAGGTTCAAAAAACCCAGCTCCCTTTCGACCTGGTTGAATTTTTTATCCAGATTGATGCTCTTGTTCGCAACGTCGCTGAGGATCTGATTGACGCGGCTGTCGACAGAATTCATCTTCTTGTTCATCAATTGAAGCTTGGCATTCAACATAAAAAGGATGTGGAGCACGATGCTCAGGATCAACAAAACACCGATGATAACAATAAGTTCGTTTACCCTTTTCTTATCCATGACCCCTCCCTTTTTAGGCTTATTATATCACGATAAAAACTTGGCGCTATGATTTTTAACAAGAGAGAGAATCATTCTTCTCTAAGCATAGGGACGAATCTCACCCGGATGATACGCTTTTCCTTAATCTCTCCCTTAACCTTGATGAGCAGCTTTAGCTCCTGATAGGCGTCTCCCTGGGGGATCACCATGCGTCCCCCCTCGCTCAATTGCTCTACCAGAGCCCGGGGTATCTCTTTTGCAGCACAGGTAACCATGATCGCATCAAAGGGAGCGTGTTGGGGCCACCCTAAGAATCCGTCTGCGCGTTTTATCTTAATATTTTTGTAACCCAGTCCGTTCAATAATTCTTGCGCGCGTTCTGCCAAAGGAACCAGAATTTCTATCGAATACACCTGCCCGGCTAACTCCGCTAAAATCGCTGCCTGGTAACCGCTTCCCGTGCCTATCTCGAGGACCTTCTCGTGGCCTTTCAGCTCAAGAAGCTCGGTCATCAGGGCAACGATATACGGCTGGGAGATGGTCTGGCCTTCGCCTATAGGAAGAGGCATATCTTCATAGGCCAGACTCTGGAGTTCTGAAGGAACGAACCTGTGCCGTTCTATCCGACGCATCACCCTGAGCACCTCTTGATCCACGACACCCCTGTCTTCTATCTGGAATTTGACCATTCTTTCTCTTTCTACCTCGAAATCCTGCGCGCGCACAGAGTTCAGACTAAACAGGAATACTAAAACCGAAATAACCAAAGGGAAAAATCTTTTCATCATACGCCTTTTCCTTCTGCCTTTAAAGATTCTTTATAAATGAAGCGATGGCTGAAATGTATTCTTCTTTCGAATCCATAAAGGCGCTATTATGCCCTCCGTTTATTTCAACGAATTCTTTAGGTTCCTGGCTCACCAAGTAAAGCTTACGGGCTAAGGAAGAAGGCACAATCTCATCATCGCGGCTATGGATGAATAACTTGGGCACATCAACGCTTTTTATCTTCTTGAGAGAGTTATAGGAATCGGAAAAAAGGAAATTCGGTATAAAGGGGTACATACGAGTTGCCATATCCCTCCCCCTGGAGAATCCGCCTTCGACAATAATGGCTTTGACTTTTACTTTTGCAGCCAGGTCAATAACCGCGGCTGTGCCCAGAGATTCCCCATACAGTATAATCTGCTCAGGCGGAATCTTCCTTATTTCAACCAGATAGTCATAGGCTGCTTTGGCATCAAGGTAAAACCCCTTTTCCGAGATGCGGCCTTCGCTTTTACCAAAGCCCCGGTAATCCATGATAAAAATGTTGGCACCCGTTGGACGCAGGGTCAAGAGCTTATCCAGTCTATGCCCGATATTACCCGCGTTGCCATGAAACAAAAGGAGAGTATAGGCGGCCCCGGGCTGCGCTATAAACCAACCGTTGAGCTTCAGGCCATCTGAAGTAGGGAAAGAAACATCTTCAAAGGGGAGGCTGACTTCTGACGGATAGTATTCTATTTCTTTCTCCGGAAAGAAGACGGCCCTGCTTTCGATGTATTTTAAGTAAAGCATAAGCAGGACGCTTCCCAGAAGGATAAAATATATGATTCTGGCCATGCGAGAGAATTTAATGATGATTGTTTTTTCGGATAAGAAGCCGCGCGATTCTTTCTTCGACCTTAGGATGCAAAAGGACAATCAGGAGGCCGCCGATTATATTGCCGATGGTCACGGGGATCAGGTTGTTAAACATTCGTAAGAATCCTGAAGCAAACTCACCCTTCGCCATAAGGCCCACAGGCAGGAAATACATGTTGGCCACGGAATGCTCGTAACCTGAAGCGACAAACGTCATGATCGGGAAATAGATCCCCAGGATCTTGCCTCCGATGGTCTTTGAGGCAATGCACATGATGACCGCCAGGCACACCAGCATGTTACACAAGATGCCTCGGCTGAGGGCCTCGGTAAAGGTAAGCTGCAATTTGACATCGGCGATATGAGTTGCGATGTTTCCTATCGGCGTCAGTTGAGCCGGGCCTCCCAGCAGGCCGGACTTAAAGACGAGCCAGGCGATCAAGATCGATCCCAAAAGGTTACCCAGATAAACCACCAGCCAATTACGCAACACCTTGCCGAAAGAATATTTTTGATAGATAAGCCCTATCGTCATGAGGATATTGCCGGTGAATAATTCCGAACCTAGAATCAGGACCAGGATCAAACCGACGCTAAAGACGCTTCCTGCCAGAAATTTGGCTAAGCCGGCATCCAGAGTGCCTCCGCTTAAAACGGCTGTGGCAACACTCGCACCGAAAGAAATATAAATACCGGCCAGGACCCCAAAGATAAACAATTCAAAAAGGCTCTCCTTGGCCTTCTTTTCTCCGATGTCGCTGATCGCCCTGGACATCTCCAGGGGGCTTAAGAAAAGATTATCCATCTGTCTCCTTTCCCGAAAAAAACGGCAGGGTTAGCCGCCTAGGCCTTTCTTATAGATGCGACTGAAACAAAAACCGAGGATGCTTAAGATAACGGCCCAGGAAACAACCATAAAGATCCAGCCTGCGGAAAGCATCAAAACTCCTTTATCTTACAGATAAACCACATCCTCATTATGATAAAGGGAAAGGAACAAAAGCATGTAGTCTCTTAAGTGCCGCGTGAGGAGAAAGTTGTTTCGGATATGTTCCTTTCCGTTTTCACCGAGCCGTCGCGCATATTCGGGGCTATTGAGTAATTGCTTGATGGAGAAAGCCGCCCCCTCAACCGATCGGCAAAGCAGTCCCGAATATTTGTGCTTGATCTGTAAAGGGATGCCGCCGACATTGGAAGCCACAACGGGTTTGGCCTTCCAAAGTCCTTCGGCAACGGTCAGACCGAAACCTTCTTTAAGAGACTTCTGCACAATGACGGTGGAAGCGCGTTGAATGGCATTGACCTGGATATCATCCTGAGGCAATAAGAGGATATGGATATCCTCATCATTCTGGGCCCTTTCTTTGACCTCTTCAAGCACCTTTACCCCCTCGGGGTCGTCGCTGGCTGTGCCTCCGGCTAAAATGAGTTGGCAATCGATATACTTTTTGACCTGCTGATAGGCCTCAATCACGCCAACGGGATCCTTCAGGCGGTCAAAGCGCGAGATCTGCGAGATGATGGGTTTATTCTTGGGGATACTGTGCTTACGTAACACAGCGTCAATGGTTTCCTGAGGCAATTCTTTATTCTTATCGCTTAAGGGATCGATGGAGGGCGGAATCAAAAACTGGCGTATGGGCAGTTTCGG
>JAZDOJ010000064.1:0-5419 GCA_043798795.1 Candidatus Omnitrophota bacterium | reverse complement strand
GTCTATATACATCTTGATTTCGATATAATCCTGGTGAATGATGATTTCCTTGATCAGGGCCTGTATAAGGCCTTTCTGGGCTTCTGGAGGGGCCTGTTCGATATATTGCATGGCAAACTTAAGGTTTGAGTGCAAAAATTCTCCAGAATTCGCTGACATTTGAGCGATGTTCTTTTTGGCCTGCAGTTTCTCCAGATCGTCTTCCAGCCCAATCATCTCCTCATCCAATTCTGCCATTTTGTCTTTATAAGTTTTTCCCTGCGACACCACATTCTCCATAGCCAGCTCAAGAAGCCGGTTCGCTTCCTGTTGGATCGCCACCAGTTTATCCTGGATGGGCCTTATCATTTTTTCGAGGCCCTCAAGTTTTATCTGGGAATCCAGGATTGCGTCGCCGATTGCCTTTATGATAATCTCCTGGTCATTGGATGCCCGCTTGAAGTAATCGATTAAGGCCTCATCGAAGCCCCTGGCTGATAGCCGAGAAGCATCGCAGCCCAATCTTTGTTTGGACCTACCGCAGACATAGTAAAAGAATTTCTCAGCAGTGTGGCCGTTGCCGCTTTCACAGACATAATGGCTTCCGCATTTACCGCACTTAAGGATGCCGGATAAAAGGTAGATATACTCTGGTGGTTGTTTTATAAAACGATGCCCGGGCAGTTTTGAGCTTAAAATCTTATTTGCTTTTTCCCACAACTCTTCGCTCACAATGGCAGGATGATTGCCTTTGTGGACCTCGTCGCCGTATTTTATATAGCCCTTATGAAAGGGATTCTTTATGATCCAGGCTATAGTTTGTTTACGCCAGATTTTATTGGTGGGAGTTTTTATGCCTCTGCGGATCAATTCCTGCGCGATATCATAAAGCGATTTGTTATTGGCGGCCATTTCCCATATAAAACGCAGCTTATTTCCTACTTCGGGATTGACGATGATCTTGTGCGGCTGTCTGCCGTTTGACAGAGGCGCGCCGTCATCGATTAATTTGTATCCGAATGGTACGTTGCCGCCCACCCACCTGCCAAGCCGTACCCTGGCAACACAAGAGGCCTTCACGCGCTCGCCGATGAGTTCCCGCTCAAAGGCTGACAAGATCCCGAGTATACCAATTACCACCCTGCCTATGGCGGTTGAGCTGTCTAAATTTTCTCTTACCGAAACAAAATCGATTTCCTTTTCTCTGAATAAGTCAATAAGCCAGTAGAGGTCCCGAGTATTGCGGGTCAAGCGGTCAAGGCGGAAGAAGATTATTCCATCAAACGGCGCTTTTTTACGTACGTGGTCGATAATCATCTGAACGCCGGGCCGATTGAGGTCTTTTCCGGAGTATCCGTCGTCTGTTACGACGCCTTTCTTTCCAATGTCGGCAAGTTCATGCCCGAAGGCGTCCAGCATGTTCTTGCAGTGATAGGCCTGGGCGTCAAGGGTAGTGAAATCTCCCTGGGCCTGATCATCGGTGGAGCAGCGGGTATAAATCACATATTTCTTTTTGTCTTGTTTCTTATTGGGTGTTATCACGGGCACTCCTTTTTGCACAACAACCCCTATAACAAAACGGCTCACAAGTCAAGCGATATCAATAGTTTTTAAGGCTTCCGGGGGATAATGTAATCCATAGGCACCTATGCATATATATTGGATTTTTTTGCTTTTTGTCGCGGGCGATCGCGACATTTTAAGGAAAAATCCAATATATATGCGGTAGAGGTGAAATATGGGACAGCGGATAAGGAATAATTTTAATAAACGATTCGGAGGCCGGATCCGTGTAGTTTATGCGCAAAAACTTTCCGCGGAAGAAAAACAACTCCAGAACGAAAAACTCTGCAAGGCAATGATACAAGTGCTATCCGGCATTTTGGGCAGAGAGCCGACGCAAAGAGAGGTATTAGGGCTAGATGATATTTCACAATGTAAATTAAAAAAGACCAAATAATTATTCTCTCTTTGGCCCTCCACAAGGTCAGCCCATACACCTCAAAAAGAAGTCGAATAGGTTTCGGCTTAGAAATTTATAGGAGGTGTTTTGAACTACGGAGGGCTATTTGAGAGCTGGGAACTTGCTGTTGCAAAGAAGGTAATCGGTGATTACAGGAAAAAGTATAAATGTCTGGAGCGCGAAGGATTTGATGACCTATTGCAGGAATGTCTTATTCATTGGCTGGATGTCCGCGATCGCTATGACCCGGCGCGTGGCGCTTCAAAAAAGACTTATATGGCAGGCGTTGTTGGGAATGTACTCGGCCAGCTTGCCATAAAGGCAAAAACAGATAAACGCAAGACCATTTATGAAAGCGTATCGTTGGATGCACCGCTTAGCGATGAAGAGGACGCGCCTACCTTAAAAGATAAAATCCCCCAAAGCAATGACGCCCTTCCGCAAATTAATTCAGAACTCAAGATAGAACTTTCCAAGGCATACCAGAAACTCACACCCCAGCAGCAGGAGTTGTGCAAGTTTTTAGGCGAAGAGGGAATGAGTATAAACGAGGCTTGTAAACATTTCAGCAAACATAGAAGCAATATCTATCGAGATGTGCTTCGAATCAGGAAACTTTTTGAGGAGGAAGGGCTAAAAGACTATTTGAAATAATTTTTAAAAGGGCCGCGACATTTTTAAAGAAAACCCAATATACACACAGTGGAGGCAAAAATGACTGACGTATGCAAATTCAAATTTAATGAGAAGGTCGGCAAAAAGGTTATTGAAAAACATTTAGCCCGGGCAATTGAGACGGCGGAATACGCCTTTGGCCAAGCCAAGGTAAGGCTTAATGCCGGGTATCTGGCCGCAGACGATAAGGTGGTCATCGATGCCTCAAGTGAAGTCGGCGAATACATCGCCCAGATATTTATCGGGATAATGACCCGCAAACTCGGTGAGGACAAATTCACCGTAGAAAGGATAAGAAGGAGTGAAGAGCTATGAAAATTACCAAAGGGTTAAAGAAAATTTATAAGGGGCTTAGCTGGTATAACCGGCAGAAGCTGATTGAAGCGAACCGGCCTTGCGGAAAGAAGAAAAGTAAGCCCAAGAAAAAATGATGTGGGTTTTGACGGCGTTATCAATCGTCGGCGTGATTCTTAACGTGCGCAAGGATCACAGAGGATTTCTCCTTTGGATGGTTACAAATGCCGCTTGGGCAATAGTTGACTTTGAGCATGGCTTGTTTGCCCAAGGAGTTTTATTTGTTGTGTATTTCTTTCTGGCTTTATGGGGTTGGATTAGTTGGAAGAAATAAAGAAGGTTTTTCATGGGAAGCGAAAAGATAGATATTAGGGATTTGCGCGATGGCAAATTCCTTTGGATAGATAAGGCAGCATTAATGCTCATCAGCGAGAGCACTGGCACGATGGGCGTAGCTGTTTATTCATGGCTTTGTTATTACGCAAACTTTAAGGCTCAGGATTGTTTCCCCTCGATTACTACCTTAGCACTTCATTGCGGAGTATCCCGGCGCACAATCATGCGGGCTATAAAACAACTGGAGCAGCTGAGGGCTATTTTGATTGAGAGGAAAAAAGGCAAGCCAAACATTTATAAGCTGCTCAATATTCCCGGGCCGCAAGGTTATCCACAAGCAAGTAGTGACATTGATGTCACCAGTGACAAGGCTGGCACTGGAGGGGTGACACGGGTGTCACCAGCAGTAGTGACAGGGGTGTCACACGAACAAGAGACACCTGAACAAGAGATATCTAAAGAAACAGGCGAGGAGACCGCTGCCCTGTGGATAACTCAAAAGAGATTGCCTTATGAGATGCCTGAAATGAAGATGTTTAAGGATCTCGAGGCTTTATGTAAGCATATGCTTAATGACATTAATTTATTTAGATTCATTTTGCTTTATAGGGCAGAGAAGGGATATCCGCCCCATCCAGAGGTCTTGCTCAAGGTATGTAAGCAGTTTAAGAGAAGCAAGGCAAGGATAAGAAGCGCCTGGCCCTGGTTTAAAGCAGCGGTAGAGGCAGAGTCTAGACGCTACTTTGTAGATCATAATATCAATGAACATGAAGCACTCAGACAAGAGCCGGTATCCATGGGGATTACGCAGTCAGAGGCTATGCCTAAGTAATAATGACACGCGTTTTGCTTTTTGGGTCCTTGGAAGGGGGTGTTGGGCGCGGGTCGGGGGAGGCGCGGGCTCTCAGTGATTGTAGGTTTTAAAATCGATGTCAATGTCAATGGAAATGGGCACCCACGGGGCAAAACTGGGCGTCCCTTTGCTTATTTAACTCAATATGGGTCAATATGTTAGGAAAAGGAGGAATGCGTGGCAAAAATCAACATAAAGCCCGAAATCAGTGACATAAAACTTTCGGATATCAAGCCTGCGCCATACAATCCGCGGGAGATTTCAAACGAGGCTCTTTCAGGTCTTCGGCATAGCCTTGAGAAGTTCGGGTATGTGGATCTTATGGTAGTAAATAAGCGCAACATGCGCGTTATTTCAGGTCATCAGCGCTATAAGATCCTTCAGGCAGAAGGGGTTGGAAGCGTAACGGCCATCATGGTTGATGTAGACGAAGTGTCGGAAATGGCGATGAATGTGACGCTTAATTCGCAAGAAATCGTTGGCCGCTGGACACAGGCATTGATTCCGCTTTTGGAGAGACTGCGCACAGAGGCATCAGATGGATACATTGCCCTGCGTATGAAAGAACTGCGGGATGAAGTATCGGAGTTTGAGATTGAGAATATGGGAGATGGCAAAACCTTGCCCGATGATATTCCCGAGCCGCCAAAAGAAACCATTACGAAAAAAGGAGACCTTTGGATACTTGGTAATCACCGGCTTCTTTGCGGGGATTCTACAATCGATGAAGATGCCGCAAGGCTGATGAACGGCGAGCGGGCAAACCTGTTCGCTACTGATCCGCCTTACTGCGTGGATTATACCGGGGCCGATAGACCAACTGGTGGCAAGGACTGGTCCGATGTTTATCATGAGGTTGACATACCGGATGCGAAAGAATTCATGAAGAAGTTTTATTCTGTCGGGCTTAAATATATCAAAGAGAATACGGCTTTGTATCTTTGGCATGCCTCAAAACGTCGTTCGATGATTGATGAGGTTTGCGATAGCCTTGGTATTCTGGTTCATCAGCAGATTATCTGGGTCAAGCCTTGCGCTGTGCTTACGTATTCGTTTTATTCGTGGAGGCATGAACCGTGCCTTCTCATGTGGATTAAAGGGCAGAAGCCGCCTTATAAGCCAAAGGATAAATCCATCGGCAGCGTGTGGATGGTGGGTTTTTTAAGAACTGGTGATCCGACAAAGCCTGAATATTACAACGACGTCTGGGAACTTGACTGGGAGGGCAAGAAGCGTAATTCCGGTCTGCAACATCCAACGGTTAAGCCAACGGAGGTATTTGCTATCCCGATGCGCGTGCATACAAGTCCAGGGGACGT
>JAZDOJ010000061.1:0-2902 GCA_043798795.1 Candidatus Omnitrophota bacterium | reverse complement strand
TTGGCTCCCCCTCGAGGACTCGAACCTCGGACCTGGTGGTTACAAGTGACCCGAAATTACTTTCGGACTTGGACTATATCTTTGCCATGAGCTTTTGCTTTTAGGCAGCAGGTGCATAGTCTCTGAACCTTCCCTGGTTTCCCAGGGCTCGGCTGCTGATTACCCGTGTATCCGCGTTAGGGCTTCCAGCAATTCTCCTGCAGTTTCAGCTACGGTTTCCCGCAGAAGCTGCGCTTTGAGCATGAGCTTCTCGGTGACAATTGGCACAGAGTAGCACGCACTTATTCAATTCTTCTTTGACTTTAGACCAGCTTCTCGTATAACCTTTTTCTGAGATGCTGAAGTCTTTGCCTGAAGAATTGTTGTGATGAAACTCTAAAGCTTCGATACACTTATTATATCCGCATGCCTGACACTGACCGCCTTTGTATTCAACTGCCATTTGTCTCATTCTCTCTCGTCTCTTATGGACAGCGGCAATCAAATATTGGCGACGGTCTGCGTATGTTCGCGTATCGAGCTTTGCCAAAAGGCACCTCGACTTCCTTTGCTCGGCCTGCCTTCGGCAGGCCTCGCACAGCCACTCGCTCTACCAACTGAGCTAAGGGGGAATTGTAGTAGTATTTTACACGAAAGGGGTTGGCAGTCAAGTGAAAAGGAAAGAGGAAAGGAGGATTGGCACCTGCCTTATTTTAATTCATACAGCCGGATTTCGCAATCATCCCTGAAGAAAGATTTTAACAAAACGAATTCATCTACCTCATGATTGAACAGGTAAGTTACGGCGGGGTGTTGAGGGACGAGCCAGCTAAAAATGAACAGATATTTAGAGCTGTAAGATTTCATATACCTGGCCAATGTCCTGTAATCTTCAAAATAGATGAGTCCCAGGTGCCTGTCAGGGCCCTTTTCATAAAAATAGTACTGAATATAAGGTTCCGTAAGAGTGATGCGTTCTTCTTGCGAAAAATGATCTCTCATCCATAGGCCTATTTCTTTCATGAGCAAGGCATTCGAAGGAGGGTCCTTGGAAGCCTGACGCACTGCCATAATCGAAGAGATGGTGATGAGCCCTGCAAGGATGACTTGATACAGGGTTTTGGCCGGTTTGTTAGGAAGCACGGTTTGAAGCCAATCGGCTCCGCAGGAAATGATAAAAACAAAGAAGACGATAAGAGGAACGATCTTTCGCTCTTCCACGAAACAGGAGGCCAGGACCGTCACAATGACAAAAGGAAAGAGTAAAAGGTAAAGATATTTTTTTCGTCTGTCTTTATAAACAAATAAACATGCCCAGGATCCCAAAGCAAAGAAAATGACAGATAGCGGGCGTCGGCCGCGAGGGAGGGTGAGAAACTGATGAGGCCAATGTAAAAAGAATTTTTTGTAATTAATAAAAAACCTCTTTACGAAGAATCTGTTTTCAGCCAGATACGCGAGCATCCCTTTTTGTTTAATTTCATCTTTTAATGTTTTATAATAAAGGTTATCCGAGAGGTCTTCGGTGAGCTCATTCCTTTCTCTATAGAGCTCAGTGTCATTCTCTCCAATAAAGAAATTTATAGTTCCCTTGCTTCCCAATGTCCATGTCCCGAATTGAACGCGATAAAAGATGACCACCGGCAGAACAAAAAGGGCTGTAGCCATGCAGAAAATCAAAAGCGTTAAAAACGCTTTCTTGCGCCTCGCAATGAGAATCAAAATAGAAAAAACAAACAGAAAGGCAAGCGCTTCGGGCCTGACGGTATAGGTCAATCCGATTAATAGGCCAAGCAGGAAAAAATAACTGTTTTTCTGCCTTTCCAGGCTCACCCATCCCAGGAAAGCGATTCCAAACAGGAGAAAACCGTATAAGGATTCGGTAAAGATCCGCGTAGAAAAATTGAGTAAACCTAGATTCGCCGTCAACAATAAAGCCGTATAATAGGCCACCCGTTTATTGAATATCCTTCTTGCAAAAATAAAGGCAAGGATGATCAGCATGATTCCAAAAAATGCGCTGAGAAGGTAGCCGCTTAACTCAATGTCGCCTAAGACAGAACCGAAAAGAGTGATCAGTCCGGTCCACAGAAGAGACCAGTAAGTCCCGATGGTCGAAAAGTCCCCTCGCTGGAAATCTTTTACAAAGCTAAGATAATGGCAGCTGTCTCCCTCGGGGACCAAGCGAAAGCGAAGCAGATAAATCCTCAAGAAGGTAGCCGTTAAGATGAGCAAAAAGAAGGGTGCGTATTTCTTCGATCGCGTAAGAAAGGGATTTTCTTCTTTTGTGTCAATTGGCTTCATGGAGTCTTGCATGGGGTTGCTTTTGTAGAACACTGCAAGCAAAAGGGGGAATCGTAGAAGTATTTTACACGAACGCCTTCGTTCGTCAAGAGAAAAGCACTTGCCAGGGTGACGTTTCTGAGGTATTTTAATATAAAATATGTCTCCCAAAACAAGAAAAATAACTTTATTCACAACAGTCCTCCTGGCTTTAATTTGTTCTCAGTATCTGGCCTTGCGTCTTTATAGTGGCTTCCAGGAAAAGAGAAGAGAGGCTACGTTTCTTGAGGAGAGAAAGAAGGCATGGAGCCATCTGAAGCAGGAGATAAGCCAGGAAATCAGCCGATTCAAGGGAGAGGCCGGTATTGTCATCAGGGATTTAGATAAAGATTGGGAGCTTTTTTATAACAAAGAAATGCTATTTCCTTCAGCGAGCCTGGCCAAGGTTCCGCTTATGGCAGGATGTTTTATGGCAGCCCGGGAGGGCAGGCTCAAATTGGAGCGTAACCTGAAGCTTAAGTCTAGTGATAAATTTTCCGGTTCCGGCGTATTAAAAGATATGCATCCGGGCGTAGAATTCAGCGTAGAAGAGCTTATCGGCCTTATGATTTACGATAGTGACAATACGGCGACCAATATG
>JAZDOJ010000048.1:0-14084 GCA_043798795.1 Candidatus Omnitrophota bacterium | reverse complement strand
AATCTTTCGCGTAGAATTGCCGATTATTCATTGAGAGGGCGGGGCGTTGAAAATTACACCACGGCCGAAGACATGGCATGGATTTTAGAAAAAATCTACCGCAAGACCCTCATCAATAAGGATGTCTCGGAAAGATGCCTTAAGTTATTGAAACTGCAGCGCCATAACGACCGCATTCCGAAATATTTGCCTGTCGAGCTGACCATTGCCCACAAGACAGGCCTTGAGCGGGGAGTCTGCCATGACGCAGGGATCGTCTATACGCCTAAAGGTGATTTTCTAATCTGCGTTCTCACGAAACATGAGAATCTCAACAGCGTTCCTTCCAAGGAGTTCATCGCTAAGATTTCCCTTTATGTTTATCGTTATTTTGAACAACTATAGAAAAGATTAAATCTGTGGCTTTCCATGATAAAATAGGGAAAAGGAAAAGAGGGGGGGCATATGAAGAAGGCATTTTGTATTTTATGCGCGGCTTTTTGGATAAGCTTTTCTTGTCTAACTCAGGCACCAGGAGAGTCGGCAGAGGAAGGCGGGCATAAGCCACTTGAGGTTAAGACTTTTATCGGAAAAGTCGGCTTGGTGTATTTAGGGGAATCCTTTGATGATGATTTAAGAAGAATCGAAGTTATAGATGAGATAGGTCAGAGGTTAGCGTTCATTGTGGAAAAGTCCAAAACAAAGATAACGGGCAAGGATAGC
The DNA here is from genome assembly GCA_043798795.1 of Candidatus Omnitrophota bacterium. GTDB lineage: Bacteria > Omnitrophota > Gorgyraeia > Gygaellales > Profunditerraquicolaceae > JBDRKE01. Next base: position 13,382 of record JAZDOJ010000048.1, on the reverse strand, counting down.
AAGGCATTTGCCTTAGGCAATATAAACGAAGGAGATAAGGTTATCGTAGAGTACACGCAGGACAAAAAGAACCATAAAGTAGCGCTGTCGATTCAAGTTTCAGAATAAAAAGGAGGGGGAGTATGTCGATCGCGAAAGAATTCAAGGAGTTTGCGGTCAAGGGCAATGCCGTCGATATGGCTGTCGGTATTATAATCGGGGCAGCCTTCGGTAAAATAGTGACATCTCTCGTCAATGATGTGGTTATGCCACCCATAGGCTTCTTGCTGGGGGGTGTTGATTTTAAGAATCTAAAGCTGATCCTTAAGCAGGCAATGGTGGACGCGCCGGCCGTAACGCTCAATTACGGCCAGTTCTTGAACACGGTCATCGACTTTTTGATCGTAGCTTTTTCGATCTTTCTAGTCGTGAAGGGGATCAACAGCTTGAAAAGAAAATAATCCAGGGCAAAAATATTATATTGACAAACTCAAGAAACGTGCTATACTCATTTATAATAGTAATGAGGGACGAGAAGACGCAAGCCGAAGGGTTTTGAGATCTCTAACCGTTCGGTCTTTTTGTATCCAGCCTTGTTACTGTAATTTTAGAAGAGAGGAGGTAGTAAGCAAATGGCAAGAGGCAAAGTGAAATGGTTCAGTAATCAAAAAGGTTACGGATTCATTACTCCTGAAAACGGAAGCGACGTGTTCGTGCATCATAGCGCGATTCAGGGTGAAGGTTATAAATCTCTACAGGAGGGCCAGGAAGTCGAGTTCGAAATCGAAAAAGGCCCCAAAGGCGAACAGGCCGTTAACGTGATTAAGTTATAACCTAAAAAAAGAAAAAACCCTCTGTAGCAATATTTGTTGCGGAGGGTTTTTGTTTTGAGTAAAATGGATTGATTGAGAGGAAGAAGACGAACAATGAAAATACGCGGTCTCCTTTTGTTGCTCCTTCTGGTTACTGTCCTTACCTTTTTGCCTTCCCTGCGTAACGGCTTTATAAACTGGGACGACGATTTGTACGTGACAGAGAACCCGCATATCCGCATCCTTTCCGCAGAGTCTCTGGCCAGGATTTTCAGTAACTTTTACGCTGCCAATTATCAGCCCGTAACCATGCTTTTCTACGCGCTTGACTATCATTTTGCCGGTTTGGACCCCCGGGCCTTTCACCGGACCAACCTTTTTACGCACCTTTTAAACTGTATGCTGTTGTTCGGATTTATTTGGCTATTGAGTCAAAGCCTCTTTGTTTCTTTTTTTACCGCTCTTCTGTTTGGCATCCATCCCTTGCACGTGGAATCCGTGGCCTGGATATCCGCAAGGAAAGATTTGGTTTCCTGTTTTTTTCTTAGGCGCTCTCATTGTTTATGTCCTTTATCTTAAACGGAAAATTCACTTCTTTTATGCTCTTTCCGTCTTACTTTTTATTTTATCCCTGTTGGCAAAAGCCATGACGATGATGTTTCCCTTTCTCCTGTTGCTTTGCGATTATTTCGTGAATAAGAAAGTCACCCAAAGAGATGTTTTTGATAAAGGACCTTATTTTTTGATAGCCGCTTTCTTCGGCATTCTGGCCTTGGTCGGCCAGCATGCATCAGGAGCTATCGGGTACAATCATATTTTTACTTTTCTGCGTAATATCGGCTTGGCCAGTGCGGTCATCCTGTTTTATCTTGCGAAGGCTTTAGTTCCTCTGAACCTGTCCTGTTTTTATACCTATCCCCGGATGTTTCCTGTTTCGTACCTTATCCTTTGCTTTATAGCAGTTATCTGTCTGTGGGGGGCGATTCGTTATTCCCTGCGTTTTACCCGTAAGCTTTTTTTTGGTTTCGTCTTCTTCCTCATTTCTCTTTTTCCCGTTCTCCAATTTGTGCCCATTGGGCAAACCGTGGTCGCCGACCGCTATACGTATATATCGCTCATCGGCATTTTTTATGTGATAGTCGAAACTTTTCATTGGTTGTACAGGAAAGGATTCCCAGTCGCCTTTGCAAAGAAATTTGTTATCCTTTTATTAATGATTTTAACAGGAATCCTTTCCTTTCTTTCATGGAGCAGATGCCGTGTTTGGGCGGATAGCGCCACCTTATGGAATGATGCTGTCAGAAAATCGAGCGGCCAGATCATTCCTCTTAATAACAGGGGCGAGGCCTATTATGAACGGGGTGATTTTGACAGGGCCCTTACCGATTATAACCATATCGTAAAAATCAATCCGTTCTTAGCGAAGACGTATTATAATCGAGGTAACGTATTTCGGGCCCAAGGCAGATTCCCTGAGGCCATTGCCGAATACACGCGCGCTATAGCATTAGACACGCAGAGCTTCGACTGCTATAATGAAAGAGGTATGACCTATCAGCTTCAAGGCGATTTTTCCAAAGCCCTGAGCGACTATAATGAGGCGTTACGCCTCAATCCGCATTATTTCCTTGCGTATATCAACCGGGGGATCCTGTTTCGTAAGCAAGGGAAATTCGATTTGGCTATTGCAGATTATGGAGAGGCCATCAGGCTTGAGCCGTTTCTGGGGCTTGCCTATCAGAACCGGGCTGTTGCTTACGCAGGCTTACAGGAATATTCAAAAGCCTGGGCGGATATTCAGCAGGCCTTACGCCTGGGAGCCAGGGTCCCAGAGGAATTTATAGAGGATGTCAGAAAAGGAGCAGGGTATGATTAAGTTATTTTACCTCCAGGTTATTCTAGGTTTCTGTTTGCCCGCCCTGTTGTTTGCCGAAAGCGTAACTTTGAAATCAGGCAAAAGAATCGAAGGCAAGATTCTCGAGGAAACAGACCAGTATATAAAAATAGAGGAAGATGGCCGCGCCCTTTATTATGAGCGAAAATTCATCTCCAGTATAGAGGCAACGCCTCAAGAAACGGTCGCGGCGGCGCCTAAGGATGAGGCCTTACTTACGGATACAGATTATCTTAAGGAAGGATTGAAATACGGCGCCGAGGCACGGTTTGAGGAAGCCGAGGAGGCGCTTAAAAAAGGATTGGCTGTAAAAGCGGATGCCCATAATCTTAAGGAAGTTTTAAAACTCATCAATCAGCTTAAAAGTGGTTCCGTCAAACAGGCGTATGCCCTCCATATGTTTAAAGGCTCCAACTATCTCATGAATCGTCAATTTGAAGAAGCTATGCCGGAGTTCCTTGCAGCCTTAAAAATGGACTCTAACCCTGACCTTTACTATTATCTTGGAGTCTGCAGTTATTCTTTAGCGCAATACGAACAGGCCATCGGTTATCTGGAGAAGGCGGCTGTCGAAATAAAGGATGACAATGAGATTTATTATAACCTGGGAATCAGCCATTATGCGCTGCGCCAATACCCGCAGGCCGTGGGATATTTGAAAAAGGCTTTGGAGATCAACGCGCAGGATGCCGATTCTTACGGGGTGCTGGGCACCTGTCATCTGATATTAGGACAAAAACAGTTGGCCAGGGAGGAGCTGTCGAAATCCATAGAACTGTTTCGCAAGCAAGGGGATTATCTTAAGGCTTCAGACGTGGAAACTTTTCTTAAGCAGATAAACTAGCAGGTGCCAAGGCGCGGGTTCTTAAGGGAGGAGCGATGGGGCAAAGAATAGCTGTTGTGGGCGCAGGGCGCACAATCTAAGGCAGAGCGCCTTTTTCAGACCCGCTAACTTTGACAGCCACCTGAAAAATCTTTCTTATGTGGGAGCCAGCACCCAGCCAGGAGGGGGGCTACCTGTTGTTATTGCAAGTTCGAGGATTGTTTCGGAGAAAATCGCTTCTTAGGTAAGTTGTTTTATATAACGGACAATATCTCGGGTGGTTGCCTCCGGAGTGGAGGCACCGGCAGTAATCCCTACGCTTTTTGCCTTCCTGAACCATCCCTGCCTTATTTCTCTCTTTGAAGTCACCCAATATGTCCTGGGGTTGAGGGATTTCGATATTTCGAAGAGGCGTCTGGTATTGGCGCTTGTCCTCGAGCCGATAATAATCATCACGTTATTCTTAAAAGGCATTCTTTTGATCTCTTGCTGTTTGACGCGGGTGGGCTGGCAGATGGTATTGAAGAATTTTAGACCTTTCAAGCAGGATTTTAAAATTGTGATGATTTCAAGGACTTTATCCAGATTCTGGGTGGATTGAACGACCACGCAAACCTTCCTTAATTTTCTGATTTTTTCTATCGGAATATCCTGCTGGTTTTCGATAATGATCGAGCGGCGTTTTAGCTGTCCGAGGATGCCGCGGACCTCGTCATGGTTCTTGTCTCCAATGATAAGGATGGTGTGGCCTTTATTCTCCATGTTCCGAGCGATCTTATGGATTTCTTTGACCATGGGACAGGTGGCATCGATAATCTTATAGCCTGCGCATAGCGCTTTTTTGATGATCTCGCGGCTGGCTCCGTGCGCACGAATCAGAAGCACTCTTTCTTTACCATGGCTGAGTCTGTGGATTTTTTTTATCCCAATTTCTGTGATCTGCCTGACCACCTCTTCGTTGTGTACGATATCCCCCAGCATAAATATCTTTTTGTGAGAAGCCGCAGTCTTCAGCGCAATATGAAGGGCGCGCTTGACTCCAAAACAGAAGCCCGCTGACCGGGCTAAGTGTATTTTCATAGATATCGGCCTTCCAGAAGTATCTTAAGGGCGATGCCGGCTTTAGACCCGGAGGGGACAAGGCAGCGTTTCGAAAAGACATCATAGTTGCTATCCTCTATACGGTCTAAAATGCCTGCGTATATTTCCTTTATGCATAACACTACAAAGCGACAGCGCCTGTCGGCGATAAGCCTGATTCCTGATTCGCAATCCGCATAATACTGCCGGGCGCGCTCCATCTGGAATCTTAAAAGAGACTTAAAATTCTCATCCACCTTTTCACTTGATAATTGTTCTTCGGAGACGCCAAACTTTTTTAGTTCCTCCTGAGGCAAATAGACTCTCCCCCTTAAAAAATCTTCTTTAATATCCCTTACAATATTGGTCAGTTGCATGGCCACTCCTAAGTCCACGGCATATTTTTCTGCTTCCTTTTGGTGATAGCCGAAAATCTTAAGCATGGTCAGGCCAATCACTCCTGCCACTCTGTAACAATAAGAGTAAAGGTCATTAAACGTTTCATAGCGTTTTTTTGTTAAATCCATACGCATTCCTTCCAGGAGTTCATCAAAGTAAGTCTTGGGTATATCGAAGCGCATCACTGTTTGACGAAAGGCGAGTATTAGATCTTCCTGCAGGGGAGAATCGCTGTAAGCAAGCTCTATATTTTCTTGCGCCCGTGACAGGCTGCTTAGAGTTGCGTCTGAGGTCGTATCCACGGCCTCATCACTTATTCTGCAAACGGCGTAGACAATATAGGCAGGGGATTTTTTTTCTCTTGGCATGAAACGAGAGGCAAAATAGTATGTTTTGGCATACTGCCGGGTGATCTTTTGAGCCAACTGCATGCCTCTTTCCAGGGGCGTAGTTTCTTTCATGGTCTTATTTTACATCCTGCCCGAGGCAAATCAAGTTAAAAATGAAGCGTGGCCGAGATCCTGCGAAGAGCCCATGAATTGCCGGAGAGTGAGAATTCATTGAATGAGATTCTGAATGCCGAACCTCAAGAAAGCAGAAAAAATGCAGCCTGATTCTGCTGGTGTTACGTTTGGCCTGGGGAGTTTCTATTTTCTGGCTCCCCGAATCGTCGGCGGTTCCAAGCAGAAGGCTAAAAAGATATCTCAAGAGGACGATTGAACTGGACCCCTATTTTGTGGGTGCCTATGTGCGCATCGCCCAACTCTACAGTATCAAAGGGGACAGCGCTAAATTTAGGGAGTATCTTAAAAAAGCCGAAGAGGTGGACTCGAAAAATGAAATCCTATTGGATTTTAAGAGCGGGGCGTGTAAGTTTATATGCGTAGGCGGGGAAGAAGAGTAGGTCCTTATTGCAGCTTAAGGACCTCCTGGGCATAGCGGGTGAGTTCTGATTTATAGGAGGGCTGCATCTTTGAGTTCCGTATCAGCCCTTGGGCCTGTTGAAGGCAACGGCTGATTTCCTTCCCGGCATAATCCAGGGCACCGCTTGACCTGATGATTTTGCGGATCTTTAAAAGGTCGGATTTTGTTACGTTCTTTTTGGATAAAATATGGCTTATCGCCAGACGATTCTTTTTATCGGCATGGTGATAGGCGTAGCGGATAAGAAGCGTGAGTTTTGCTTCCTGGAGATCCGCGAGAATGGATTTCCCTATTTCCTTTTCTTCGCTGAATAACCCCAGGATATCGTCTTTAATCTGAAAGGCCCTGCCCAGATAAGTTCCGTATTGAAAGAGTCGTTTGACCTGTGCATCAGGAGCTCCTCCCAGGATCGCGCCTATGCCTAAGGGAGAGGCAAAGGTGTAATTAGCGGTTTTAAAGTCATAGATTTTATAAATGTCAGCCTCGCTTATTTTATCGATACCCTTTAACCCAAACAAAAGCTCTATGAATTCTCCGCATCCCGTATACATGGCTGCATCCATAAGTTTTCTGAATGCCTTTTCTTTACGCACCTTATCTTCTTGGATAGAAAGAAATGCCTGGAGGCTCATGGCGTACAGAATATCTCCCAGGATAATAGCCAGGTCTTCGCCCTTAAATTTAAGGTTTCGAATCCCTGCCAGACGGCTGTTGAGCATCGTATGCATGGAGGGTCTGCCCCGTCGCATGGCGGATTTATCGATGATATCGTCGTGGATGAGCATAAAATCATGCATCAGTTCTATGGAGAGAGCGCTTCTGTATAGGCCGGGTGCCTCTTTTTTGGCAAATCCCAAATATCCTGCAACAAACAGCGTGGGCCTGATGCGTTTTCCTTCCCTGGAAATGAAATCTTGGATGGTCTGAAACAGGAGGGGGGAGATTTTGTTTAAGGAGTACGCCTTCTCCACGTGCCGGATGTAATTTTTGAGTTCTGATTCAACCCTCTTTTTTATTTCCAAAAACATGGACTTATGTTAACATAGGGAAAGATCCAATGCAAACAAAAATATCCCTAATAAAAAATATTGTGCGGGCCCTGAGGCTGCCCTTTCTTTCCGCAAGCCTGTTGCCTTTTGTTTTTGGCTCTCTCATTGAAAGGCACTCTTTTAACGTTAGGGGATTTATCTTAGGGTTAAGCGCAGCTGTTGCCACGCACCTGAGTGCTAACCTCATTAATGATTATGCCGATTCTAAAAGCGGGGCAGATTGGCAGGACAGTCGGTTTTACGGCCTTTTTGGCGGCTCCAAGCTCATCCAGGAAAAGGTGTTTTCAGAGAAATTTTACTTAAGGCTCGCCGTCTTTTTTGCCGTTTTTTCGGCCATCTCCGTTATACTTCTTGCGTTTGCATTGAATACGCTCTCCGTCGTCGGATGGTATCTGGTTATTATCTTCTTAAGCTGGTCTTACTCCTTTGGCCCTTTAAGGTTTTCCTACCGCAGGTGGGGTGAAGTCTTTATCTTTCTGCTTTTTGGCCCCTGTCTTGTGATGGGAGGGTATTTTATCCAGACAGGGATATTTCCTGACGCAAAGAGTTTTATCCTTTCGCTTCCTCTGGGACTCCTGACCACAGCCATCCTTTTTTCTAATGAGGTCCCTGATTTTGCTGATGACAGGAAAGCAGGGAAGCACACCTGGGTGAGTTTTACAGGAACTCACGCAGCGTACAGGTTGTATTTTCTACTCGTATTCTTAGCGTTTGGGGCGATCGCGACAAGTGTTTTTCTTGGGTTTCTGAAAGCCGTTGCCCTCTTGAGTTTTGTTTTTCTCATCCTTGCCTTTAAGGCGATGAAAACCTTGAAAGTGTTTCATGCGCAAAAAGACAAATTACTGGAATCATCCCGCCTGACGATTGCGTTGCAGACCATGGTCGGGATTGTCCTGATAGGGAGTGTGTTGTTATGAAAAAAGTTCTTATCATCGGCTGTGGGTATGCAGGGGTCCTGGCAGCCTGGAGATTATCCGGTCACAGAAAGACTGTCTCTGTCACGGTCATCGACAGATCCCGGTATTTCAATTTCCTGCCGCTTCTTCCGGATACGATCGGCAGAAAAATATCTCCATCGCATCTGGCCTATCCCATTAATGCATTAAGCTCCATTTACGGCTTCACGTTCGTCAATGAAGAAGCCAAGTTTCTCGACTTGGACAAGAGCCTGGTCATGACCTCTCAGAAGAACATTTCTTACGATTATTTGATCATTGCCAGCGGCTCAGAGACGAACTTTTACGGAAACGAACAGATCAAAAAGTTTGCGTATAAACTCGATGATGCCGTCGATGCCTCAAAAATAGGGACGGACCTTGGCGCCAAGGAATTCGATGCATTCGTGATCGGCGGAGGCGGATACACGGGCGTCGAAATAGCCACGAACCTCAGGGTTTTTCTGGACAGGCGCGGGCAGAAAAAAAGAATCGTGATCGTGGAACGTGCCCCGTCCATTCTAGGGCCTCTGCCGCCGTGGATGAAGGATTACGTGCAGAAAAATCTAAGTCGGCTTAATATCGAGATTCTCACAAACACCGTTATAGAGAAGATAGAAGAGAGGAGTCTTGCGATTTCCGGAGGTCAACAGCTTGATAACGCCATGCTCATTTGGGCAGCGGGCGTGAAAACTGCCGATTTCCTGCAGAATCTAAATTGCGAGAAGAATCCCCAAGGCAGAGTAAAGGTGGACGCGCATTTAAAATTGAAGGACAATTGTTTTGTAATAGGGGATGCCTCCTATTTCCAACACCAGGATTTGTACCTGCGCATGGCTGTGCAATTTGCCATTGCCCAGGGCTCCACCGTTGCTTCGAATATCATCCGTCATATTTCAAGTCTTCCTTTACGTCCTTTTACCCCTAAGGATCTTGGCTACCTGATTCCTATGGCGAACAATAGATCCTGTGGGAACGTCTTGGGGAGGGACATTAAAGGAAAATCAGCCATAGCCCTGCATTATCTTATGTGTGTTTACCGCGCTTACGGTTTTAAAAATAAATGCGGTATTTTGAAAACCTTGATAACAGGAGGTGGAAAATGATGGATTTAACCAGTCTGGTCTTGAGGTTTGGTTTAGGGGTGATGTTTATGGCCCATGGCCTACAAAAGACCTTTGGGTTGTTCGGCGGTGTCGGCATGGAGGAATTTTCCAAGAGGCTGGCTGGTTTAGGGTTTAGCCCGGCTATGTTCTGGGCGATTCTCGCCGCCTATGTTGAATTGTTAGGAGGCATGGCTTTGATCACAGGATTATCCACTCGTATATCTTCATTGCTCCTGTTGATATTGATTACGGTTGCGACCGTCAAGGTGCATCTGGCGAGAGGATTTTTTATGTCCAACGGAGGCTTCGAATATAATTTCATCATCGCCTGCATATGCCTTGCGCTTTTAATCGTGGGCACGGGGAAATACGGGTTGAACAAGAAATTCTAAGCCAAATTTTTATTTGACAGAAATCCTATTTGTGTTACAATTTTCATAAACGTAATACGAGGGAGAGATCATGTCTCATTTGGTAAGATTCGGGGTTTCTCTTGATAAAGAACTGTTGGTTCAATTCGATAAACAACTCAGAGAAAAGAATTATTCAAACCGCTCTGAGGGGCTCAGAGATTTGATACGTGAAGATCTGGTTAGAAACGAATGGCGCCAGGGTAAAGAGGTCGCCGGTTCTCTTAATCTCGTTTATGACCATCACAAGCGCCGCCTCTTGAATTATCTTATGGATATCCAGCACGAATTTCACGATAATATCCTTTCGACCCAGCATATCCATTTGGATCACAATAACTGCCTTGAGATTATTGTTGTGAATGGCGCTCCGGAACGCATAAAACTTCTTTATGGGAAGCTCAAATCAGCGAAGGGGGTGAAACACGCCAGTTTTGCTATGTCGACCACAGGCCGGGGTATCGTCTAAGGGGAGGAAAGCAGCTATATTTTTTTTAGTCTTAGTAGCACAAATATTATAATAATAACACGAAAGGAGAGGGATTATGCTACGCGCGCTTTTTCTTATATTATTTCTGATCATCGGCAGTTTCAGAATTGATGTCTTCGCACAGGAGGAATTGCCAGAAGCATGGGAGCCCATTTCGGCAGGGCCGGTGATGACATGGACAGCGCCCCTTTGCGCTCAAGGAGAATTTGTTCTTCAGCCTTTTTTCTTTTACCATCGCACGAGAGGGGTTTTCGATTCACAAGGCCATTACGACTCTTTGCCAGAAAGCGATAAAAAATACCAGGTTCAACAGCAGCTGTTTATGCAATACGGCTTGACGGATAGGATAGAAATTGATGCGCAAATTCTCTATCAGCATAATTATGTCAAGCAGCAAGACTTAAAAGCGCATGCGCATGGTCTTGCCGATACATGTTTGTTTCTGCGTTATTGCGTGCTGGAGGAAACAACAAGGATTCCCCATATAACCGGTCTTTTAGAGGCGAAATTCCCAACGGGAAAGTATGAAAATCTGGATACCGATAAGCTGGGGACGGATTCTATGGGCACAGGTTCTTATGATTATGGTTTCGGGATAATAGCCAGCAAAAAATTAAAACCCTTTGTTTTGCATGCGGATTTAACCCTGAATTTCCCTCAAGAGGTGAAGGTCAATAACATGAAGACAGAATATGCCCCGTATGTCAATTATGACTTGGGCGTAGAATATTTCTTACCCAAGGGATTTAATTTCATGCTAGAATTTAATGGTTATTTTCAGGGAGATACGCGAGAGGAGGGTGAAAAGGTGTCTTCTTCCGATGTCCGGTATTTAACGGTATCGCCTGGTATCGGTTGGTCGAACGAAAAAATTCAGACTTTACTGGTTTATCAGAGGACCCTGTCCGGTGTTAACACCGATGTCAACGATAGCGTGGTGCTGACTTGCGTTTTGCCATTTTAGGAGGTTAGATATGCATATTCCAGACGGATATTTAGGGCCGCCGACCAGCGTTGTTTTGTATGCCGTGATGCTGCCTCTTTGGAGTGCCGCTTCACGGATTGTCAAAAGGACGCTGAATGCCAGGCAAGTGCCCTTGCTGGCGATTGGCGCGGCCTTCAGTTTTGTGATCATGATGTTTAACGTACCCATCCCCGCCGGCTCCACAGGCCATGCCACAGGAGCGGTTTTAGTGGCCATTCTTCTTGGGCCCTGGGCAGCCTGTATCGCAGTGACCGTAGCTTTGGTGGTTCAGGCCCTGCTTTTCGGCGACGGAGGGATCACGGCCATAGGTGCCAACTGCTTTAATATGGCGTTTGTCCAGGTCTTTGCAGGGTATTACCTGTATAAGGTCATCAGTGGCTCATCTCTAGTCACCTCAAACAGGCGGGTCATTGCAGCAGGTGTGGCCGGGTATATAGCCCTTAATATCGCCTCCCTATCAACCGCGGTCATGTTCGGTATCCAGCCTTTATTGCATAGAACGGCAAGCGGGCAATCCCTGTATTGCCCTTATGGTTTGAATGTGGCCATTCCTGCGATGCTGGGTGAGCATTTGTTGATATTCGGATGGGTGGAAGCTATTGTTACGGCCCTGGTCATCAAATACCTGCAAAAACAAGACCCCTCTCTTCTGCAAGCGCGAGAGGAGGTGGTCGCATGAAGACGACAACCAAATTATGGATAGGTATCGGCATCCTTATTCTTCTTTCTCCTCTGGGGCTCTTGCTTCCGGAACGTTTCAAAGCAGGAGATGCCTGGGGAGAATGGGGAACACAGACTATTCATGAGTTAGCGGGATACATCCCGCAGGGATTAGAAAAGCTTTCCAGCCTCTGGAACGCTCCTATTCCCGATTATGCCTTTCGCGGCTGGGAAGAAAAAGGTTTGCCGTCTTTAAGCTTTGCCTATATAATATCCGCGATACTGGGAATTGCCGTTGTTGCCCTCGTCGTACTCTTCATAGGCAGGTTATGGGTCAGGAAAGGCAAGTGATCGTGTTTAAAAAGAATCATTTCATCGAGCGCTCCCTTGTGGGCGCTCTTATCTTTATTAAAGAATCTATTTTTGCCGAGGAATACGCGGCAAGGAAAGGGTTTCTGCAAGCCAGAGACGTGCGTCTTAAGACGATCGCCATCCTGTTGTTCCTGGTAAGTGCGCTTTTTACCAAGGAGATTGTTCTGCTGCTTGTTTTGTATTCGTTATGCCTGGCCCTGGTTTTCTGTTCCAAAGTGCCTTTAGGTTTTTTTCTCAAGCGCACCTGGATCTTTATCCCTTTGTTTTCTCTTTTCATCGCTCTTCCTGCGCTCTTTCAGTTTTTTACTCCCGGTGAGTCCTTATGGGGACCCATCAGCAAGCCCGGGCTCTTGAGTGCCATCGTATTCGTCTTACGCGTGGTCACATGCGTTTCTTTTGTGGTCCTTTTAAGCCTGACGACGCGACACACGGAATTGTTGCGGGTGTTACGTATTTTTGGGGTGCCCCAAATTTTTGTCATGACCATCGGGATGTGTTACAGGTATATCTACCTATTTATAGAAATCATTGAAAACACGTATCGGGCCATGGAAAGCCGGGCCGGTCGATACGTCTCTGCCAAAAAAGGACAGGAGATTGTTACATGGAGCATGGCCAGCCTCTGGCAAAGGTCCTATCAACTGAACAATGAGATTTATCATGCCATGCTTTCTCGGGGTTTTGGAGGAGAGCCAAAGGTCTTGGATGAGTTTAAAGCCTCACCCCGCGATTGGCTCTGGCTCCTGGGGGTCATGCTGATATGCCTGACGTTATTTTTGAGTTAAAAGAAGTTACCTTTTCGTATCTGGGAAAATTTCCTGCCTTGAGCGGAATCGATATGAACATCGTTCAGGCAGAAAAGATTTCTATCCTGGGTGCCAATGGCACAGGGAAATCAACACTACTCCAATTACTTGACGGCCTCATCTTTCCTGACAGGGGCTATATCAAAGCCTTTGGCAGAGAATTGAGCGAGAGGACATTTGGCGATGAAGCCTTTTCACGATTCTTCCGTAGCAAGGTCGGATTCATTTTTCAAAACTCAGATGCGCAGTTATTCTGCCCCACGGTTAAAGAGGATATCGTCTTCGGACCCCTGCAGCTGGGCATTGCTAAAGATGAGATCAAAAGGCGTTTTGATAAACTCGTAGAGCTGTTCCATATCAAAGACCTGATCTCCAGGTCTCCTCATCAGCTAAGCATAGGGGAGAAACGTAAAGTGGCCATTGCATCGACTTTGATCATGGAGCCTGAGGTCATCCTCCTGGATGAGCCGACGGCCGGGCTTGACCCTTTCACATCCCGGCAGATTATCGATATTGTCCTGGAGGCGCATCAGGGGGGCAAGACCGTCATCACAGCGACCCACGACCTGCATATCGTCGAAGAGATTTCAGATACCGTCTATGTGTTAGGTCCTTCGAAGAAGATCATCCGAAGCGGCCCGGCAGGGGACTTGCTGAA
>JAZDOJ010000047.1:0-2261 GCA_043798795.1 Candidatus Omnitrophota bacterium | reverse complement strand
GCCTACACGTTAGGCGATATCAAACTTATCGGCTGCAGCGGCGCTGCCCTTATTTCCCCCAATGCCATCAGTAAATACGGCGTTGGCCTCATGCTCATCAGCACGGATAAGATCAAATTCGGCATAGCAGCCTCTACAAATATCAGCACAACAGACCCGCGCGAGGCTGGGCAAATATTTGCCAACGAGGCATTAAAAAATGCCGCCACGACGCAAAGAAACTTGGCGCTCATCTTCTCCGACGGCCTTGTTGAAAACGGCTCGGCCCTTATCCGCGGTATCAAAGATGTCGTAGGCCTGAGTTTCCCTATTTTTGGCTGTTCAAGCGCAGATAACCTGAAATTTTCTAAAACATTCCAATATTTTAACAGCAGCCTGCTGTCAAAGAGCCTCGTTGGAGCTATCTTCTCCGGAGAAAATATCTTCGGCATGGGCTTAAGGCACGGATGGAAGCCGCTGGGCAAACCGCATACTATAACCGAAGTCAAAGGTAACGTCATTAAAAAGATAGGCGGCAAACCCGCTGTCGCTATCTATGAAGATTATTTTGGAAAATCACGGCAAGAAATAAAACAATCCCTGATCAGAATGAGCATTTATTATCCCCTGGGCATTTATGTCCCCGGAGAAGCGGAATACCTCTTAAGAAATACTTTAAGAATAGACGAGGACGGAGGCCTTGTCTGCCAAGGCGATGCTGCTGAAGGCAACGAGATCCGCCTCATGCTGGGCACGAAAGAGTGGGCGCTGGAAGCTGCCACCCGGGCAGCAGATGAAGCCAAAAGCGCTTTAAAAGATAAAACGATCAAAGCAGCGCTCATATTTGAATCCGTTGCCAGGAATAAACTGCTTGGGAGATTGACAGAAAAGGAGTTATCGCGTATAAAAGAGGTATTGGGAGACATCCCTATCCTCGGCATATGCAGCTATGGTGAACAGGCTCCTCTAAAATCACTTGAATATTACGGAGAAACATATTTTCATAATGAAGCGCTGGCAATTTTAGCCATCGGTGAAGCCCATGCCCATCACAGGAGCCTTTAAAGAACCGGCGTTATTGGAGACAATAGTCAACTTTGCGGGGATGTTCGGTCTCATCGGTGTTATCGTCCTCGTCATTATCCTTGTCTTTAGAATGGAGAGGACCAAAGAGCTCCAGACACAGCTTGCGAACCTCAGGAGGGCGTTCGATGAGCTCGACGGCCAGGCTAAATTGATAGTCCAGACAGACCTTGAGCTCCACCGCGCCCAGGAAGAGCTCGACAAAAAAGTTTCCGGCCTTGTGGCCCTCCAGAAATTAACACGCCTCATCTCGACAACCTTGGACGAAGAAGAAATCTTTAAAAAATTAGAAGAGAAACACCTGACAGAGCTAGGGTTTGACAAGGCTATCGCTTTCATTAAGGATGGACAAAACGCCTATCAACTTAAAGTGAGTATCGGCTACAGCCGGGACGAGGCTAATCATATATTAAAAGAATTCATGGGCCATTCGCCCATCATGGAAGGGACGCTCAATAAAAATAAAGTTTTCTCTTCCATAGACAAAGAAAAGGACACCGAAAAAATAGCTAAAGAGATCCAAAAAATCTTGAGCCTCCTGGGGGTTTCTTCTTTTGTCTGCGCCCCGATCATGCAAAAGGACGGCGCCATCGGAGTCCTCGTCGTCGGATCTGAGTCAACGTACACCCCGCTGACAGAAGGCGATAGAGACTTAGTCTATATCCTTGCGACCCAGATAGGCCAAGCCTTAGAAAATGCAAAGCTCTTTGAAGAAACATGGCGCTCCCATCAGGAATTAGAGCATAAGATCCAGCAAAGGACCAAAGAGTTATCCGAAGCCTTAGAAAAGATAAAAATAATCAGTAAACGAAAATCTGACTTTATTTCGGCCGTCTCCCATGAACTGCGTACGCCCTTGACCTCCATCAAGGGATATGCCTCAATCCTGGCGACGGGCAAGCTTGGAGAGCTCCCTCCCGCAGCCAAAGAAAGAGCCGAAAAAATCAATAAGCACAGTGATAGCCTGTCCCAGCTTATCAATAACTTATTGGACATCTCAAGGATAGAATCAGGCCGCGTGGAAATGAAACTTGAGCCCCTGAGCCTTAAAACAATGACTGATGGCCTTGCCGATATGTTTGCGCCTTCCCTAAAAGAGAAAAATATAGAATTTGTAGTCGATGTCCCGGCAGATTTCCCGGCCATAAAAGTGGATAAGGTCCTGCTGGAACGGGTTTTTATCAATCTCATCGGCAATG
>JAZDOJ010000034.1:0-5393 GCA_043798795.1 Candidatus Omnitrophota bacterium | reverse complement strand
CTGACGATTTATCAGGGGTGAGCTACAGGCGCGTAATCTTTTTGGCTGTAGCGAAACCCCTGACGATTTATCAGGGGTGAGCTACAGGCGCGTAATCTTTTTGGCTGTAGCGAAACCCCTGACGATTTATCAGGAGTGAGCTACAGGCGCGTCTATTACATGTATCCGCCATGTCCCTTGCGCAAAGAGCTACGAACTAAACGAGCAAGGGCAGGCGCAGTTTTCATGCTTAGGGAATTAAAGACGGGAGGAACAACCATAAGGAACTAAAATTATACTTGTGCCAATTTGAACTTATCAACAATAGAAAAGAACATGACCAAATCAGTCAGGGATAGGATAATCAGCAGGGGGCCGACGATCTTATGCTTTGATTTCAACCATTCATCCAGAGAATTTATATTCTTTTCCAGAGGCGTCAAGATGATCGAAGGAATGATCCACCAATTGGCCTTCTTATCCCACTTGACAAAAATATCCAGGCAAAACGTAAAGATTACGCCAATCCCGCACAAAACAATACAAATAATAGTTACAAAAAAACTCAAAATGAGAGTAAAGGGGTCTGTATACCACATCTCTCTTCCTCCTATTCTTGCGAGAATGACTTTGCCCTTCCAGGGTGTTTTACCACTTGCAGATCTCCTACAATAATTATAACCTATTGCTACAAATAAGTAAACCCATTTTTTGATTTACCGAAAAGAGGCCTCTCTTTCAGGAAGCAGAGGCGGAGCCAGACACCCTGGATAAAAAAACAGACCTGTTTTCCCGATAACTCCTTTGCGCGGCCTGAATGACCTTGAATGCCCTTAAAGCGCTGTGCTCATCGCACTCGATAGGAACCTTGCGTTTAACGCAATCCACAAAGTGAGCACAAGCCCCCTGAAAAGGGTTCTTTAATATGCGGTAAGGTAACGTCATCGATTCCCTAAACATCAACAGGATGGATGCCGGTAAGCTCCATACATCTCTTTTCCTGACCACCGAGACACAACCATAATCCAGGCGCAAAGAGCCCTCTGTCCCTATAATCAGCATCTCAGGAGCCAGGCCTGGCGAGGCCAGGGAAACCGTAATCTCGGCTAACGTCTGAGGGGAAAAGTAAAGGACCATGGTGGCGGTGTCAGGAACGAGCCTTGCCTGATGGACTGTTGTCCCGCAGGCAAAAACCTTTTCCGGATCCGGAAAGCCGAAACTGAACATAAGGTCAACGAAGTGGGAATGAAACTCGTTAAACAGGCCCGAGGTGTGCGGCCCGAAAATATAGGAATCCGGATCTTCTTTAGTTGTGCGAAATACCCGTATATACCTGATATCTCCCAGAGCCCCCGATTGAATGACCGAACGGATTCTGCAAAATTCCGGCAGAAACCGGTAATTAAATCCGCTAAAGACGATTTTTTTGGCACCCTGATTGACCGCAATGATTTCTTCGATCTCAGGTAGCGAGGCCGCCAAGGGTTTCTCCGAGTAGACATGCAAACCTTTTTTTAATGCTGCCACGATAAAATCCTTATGCAACCCGGTAGGGACACATATATCGAGCGCATCGATATCGGAGCGCTCCATCAAAGCGTAGGCGTCTCTAAAATGTTTAGCTTTATATTTCTTAGCCAGCCTCTCTCCCCTGTCAGAAGAAGGGTTGGCTATCGCCACAATTTCGACTTGAGGAATCCGCCGGTAGCTTTTAAGATGCCAGGCAGCTGTTTTACCCGCTCCGAGGACACCTAATCTTAATTTTTGCATTCTGACCTATTTTGCGCCTTAAAAATAGAACTATAAATATATCCGGCCTGCTTGAACAAACAACGGAGCAAAAAAAACATCGTAGCAGGATTTTTCCAGAATTCCACGAGGATGCGCCTGGCAAATTGAGGGCTTAAATAATAACGGCGATAGGCGTCTTTGATGATTTGAGACAGTTCCTGGGAAGAGAATCGGCCCAAAGGATAATCCGTGTGAAGGATATCGAAATTCTTCAGCCCGTCTTCCAGATTGAGTTTGTCTTTCAGTTGCCCAAACAGGCGCGAGCCGGGCAGCGGCGTCAACACATTAAAAGAAACGTAGAGCGGATTCATTTTCCTGACGAAATCCATGGTATTTTTAATGGTTGACTCTGACTCCTGGGGTGAGCCAAAGATGCACTGCAGCGAGAAATTCATTCCTGCCTCTTTCGTTATTTGGATGCCCCGTTTCATTTTTTCGACAGTCGTATCTTTGTTGAGATAACGCAGGATCTCATCGTTAGCGGATTCTATGCCAAATCGCATTTCGATGCACCCGCTTTCCTTCATTCTTTTCACCACATCCGGCCTTACCAGGTCAGGCCGGGCCGAACACCACCATCGGACTTTAAGGTTCCGTTTTATGATCTCATCGCAAACGCCGATAACAAACTCCTCCGATAAGTTAAAAGTCTCATCAAAAAAAACAAAATTTCTCACCTCTTGTTCTTTAACCACCTGCTCCATTTCATCTACGATATTCTTGGGGCTCCTTCTTCTGACCCCCCTCTGATTGATTTCAAACTGGGAGCAAAAAATACAGTCAAAACTGCAGCCTCTTGAGGGAAGGATCCAGGCCGTGGGCTGTCCAAAAAAAGAGATGTCCCAATAATGGGCCGGATTCGTAAGATGGCGGACAGGAAAGGGCAGACGATCCAGATCCGCGACGACGCCCCTCGGCGGATTGATGACCGGCTCATTCGAGTCTGAACGGAAAATGATTCCTTTGACATCTGAAACATTTGGGTATTGTCGAACCAGGTCGCCGATGGTCTCTTCAGGTTCTCCTTTGATGATGATGTCAGCCAAGTCATTGCGCAAAAGGTAATCGTGGATATGAGGAGCTATACCGCCGACGACGATGCGCACCTTATGGCGAAACTCAGAAAGGTACCTTTTAATTCCTTCTTTATGTCCGGGGCTATAGGGCATTACAATCGCATCTGCCCAGCAGGATGCATCGTAAATCTTCTCAAGCGGCAGGCGCTCGGCAAGGGGATCCAAAAGCTTGACCTCATACCCCGATTCCAAAAGCATGGCCGCCATATAAGCCAAACCAATGGGAAATGTCACCCCGGTCTTGATGGCCTGGCCGGCATGCCTTAATACAACCGGGTCTATTCCGATATTGATATTCTTGGAGTTATAGACGAACGGATTAATGAGCAGAACCTTCTGAATCTTAGAAACCTTGTTTTCGGCCATTCTGGTTCGAAATATTATCTTCCCAAAAGAGAAAACCTTATCTCCTGAACGGATTCTATCTTAAAAGGCATGAAGATATCCGTCTCAGGCACCCTGAGACGTCCGGAGAGCTCAATATTAAGAGGATGCTTCTTGATGAATTCCTGTCGGATGACTTTACGGAAGATATTACCTATTTTCAAGGAACCTTTTATCTTGTTTGACTGCGCTCCCTTAAACAGGGTCCGGGCAAAATCACTTTTGGCGATATCCTGGCCTTCTAAGGTAAGAATGCGGATGGCACCCTCATCCATCACCAGGTCAATACTTAAGGGATTGGTGATGCTCAGGACGTAATCAATAGAGGCGTTGCCCGAAAGCGTCGCCCTGATCTGGGAGTAGATATTGACATGCAAGGGCCGGGTGATGGTCTCTTTGAGGGCGCTCAGATCCAAAACGGCGACCTCGCTCTCAATGGGGATGCGCAACCCTAATTTCTTGTAAGTGAAGGCCGTGCGGATGAAGATAGATATGGACTCATTGTTCAGCACGCCCAGGCTCAGGGATAATTTTACCGGAGACTCCAGTCTTTGTTGAGGCTTTACGTCCGGCCTCTCCCACTCCAGGATATTTTCTCCCAGGACTTCCTCCCCCTCCCCCTTGATGGTAAGGTATATCTTATCCAGCCCCAGGTCACTTGCCGTCGGGTTCTGGATGGTTATTTTTCCTAATACGGTAATCTTGTTTTCTTTCAGAAGGGCCTCAAGATTCGCGACCAGCTGAGGTATCCGAAGGTTATTTTTTCCTACGATGAGATTCGCCAGGGAAGCGCAGCCAGAGGCGAAAATAAAAAGGATGGAAATGAAAAGGAAAAAAATAAAATGTTTGTTGGGCCTCATTGAAAACTGAAGTTAGGAAGGGGCTCCCCTTAAAAAGGATTATAACACGGGAGGGATGGGAATCAACGTTTATTTCGGTTATCAAGAAAAAGGGCGGGTCAGAGCTATCTTGGGGAATTTATATGAATAATTAAACAGAAACCGGTCCTTCGTATAGAGGCTGCTTTTCTGTCTTTATCTTTTTTGCCAGGAAACGTTCTATTTTAAATTGACCTGTCGCGTGCATCTCGAGAAACTTTATGCCCGCCTCCTTGATATTTGAGATTCCATTATTTGAGTTTAAATCTTTAACCCACCGAATCTCTCCGTTGATTAATATCGGAAAGAAAGTAAATGGCAATTTCAATATTAAAGTAAGATACTCCCCAGGACTTATGTCGCCACGGGCAACAACCCTCGCCCCTGTGCACGATAGGTCTTGCGTAGAAATAATCTTCCTTTGTTCGTCCATTGAGGTTCCGGGCCCCAGTTTTAAAAACTTCCTAACCGTCCCGGAATTCAACCTTGGGAATTCCCGTTTTTCTGAATCCATACCCACTTCCTTCAAAAACCGTTAAGCCTCAATGCGCCTGACCATTTTATCTACGAGAATCTAGACGAAATCCCCTTCCCTCTTCCAACGTTTCCTTTACCAAATTTATTTCACCTTTAGTATACAAGATGGATGATGAACAGAAGATGAAGACAAAATTAATTTTTTTTAATCTTTATGAGCGATACTAGAGAGGCGATAAAAGGAAATCAGGGATGGACCATTGGGAGGGACACAACGAATGTCGAGCCTTCGCCAAGCTTGCTTTTTACTTCAATATGGCCATTGTGAAACTGCGCAATCGATTTAGCAATACTCAGTCCGAGGCCTATGCCATCACCGCTTCTTGATTTGAATTTATCTTTTTGGAAAAAACGCTGAAATATCCTCGGTAAAACATCCGTGCTGATCCCCGGGCCCGTATCCGAGATGGAAACCTTCACGGATCGGCCTTGCGGATGAACGGTCAAGGCGATGCTGCCTCCCGAAGGCGTAAACTTAACGGCGTTCTGGATAATGTTCAAGAACAGGCGGCTCAGGTGCAATTTGTTCCCTTGGACGGTTATGGGGGTCTGTGGTATCGTGGCTGAGAAGTTTATCTGTTTATGCGACACAAGCATTTGGGCGCGCTGCTGGATCTCTGTGAAAAACTTAATAAAATCAAAAGGTTCTTTCTGAATGCTGCTGGGATTGTAATCAATCTTTGTCAGAAGGACAAGGTCATCAACAATCTGAATCATGCTGTTTACCTCTTCAAGGTTAAGCTTCAGG
>JAZDOJ010000008.1:0-27887 GCA_043798795.1 Candidatus Omnitrophota bacterium | reverse complement strand
GCAAGAGGCGTATTTACTTACCTACGTGTCATTCCGGGAGATTACAATATATTTTTAGCTTCCGAATCAAGAGATATTATGGATGTATCCGCCTCTTTGATCTCCCGCAAAATATCAGAGATGGATTTAGATACTAACCTTCTGGTGCCGGATTACCTTGAATACAGGTTAAGTTCCCGTCGGCTTGACTGGTTTCAGGACCAGTTAGCCGGCAGCACAAAAGAGGCCAATAGAGATTTAAGGCCGATTGCCGTCTTTGAAACGCTGGCTTTGTGGAACGAGAAGTTTTCTCCTGGGCTGGCAGGCCTGTTGAGTAGTCTCAAGGGTATCAATTTATTCTGGATTTCTCTGTTTGCACTGGCAGTTTCTCTTTTGATTTTTTCTATTTTCAAAGGTTTTGTGAAAGAAAAAATTCTTATGACCTATAGCATTGCCACAACGGGTTTCTTTGGTATGCTGGCCACTCTCATTCTGATATTTAGTTTTCAGATATTTTACGGGTACCTCTATCAATGGATCGGGCTCTTGATGAGTCTTTTTATGGCAGGAGCGGCCTGGGGCAGCATGGTAATGGTCAAAAAAATGAAAAAGAATGATTTTGCCTTGAGTCTTTTTATGAAATGTGACTTGCTGATAATCCTCTTTTGCGCAGGGATGGGGCTCGTTGTCCTCAAGGCGCCGCTCGTTCTTACAAACGTTTCGCCGGTATTTGTCATCCTGTTCTTGCTTGCAGGTTTTCTCGTGGGGCTTGAATTTCCTTTAGCCAGTAAAATCTATTTAGGCAAAGGGCAGGAGGTAGGAAGCGTCCTAGGAATCCTTTACAGCGCTGACCTTTTGGGCGGATGGGTGGCCGGTATGCTGGGAGGCATTGTTTTGATCCCTGTGTTGGGCGTATGGAATACTTGCATGGCCCTGCTTATCCTTAAAACAAGCAGCTTTTTATGGCTGACACTCTTTAGAAAATCTTTGACAAAGGTTGCGATTTAATATATATTGTTAAACCTAGCTTAGGAGATCCTCTAGTTCGGAGTTCATAGTTCACAGTAAAGGCAATAAAGGAAAGGTAAGGGTTATGGCAAAGGCAACGGTGCGGAATGTGGATCTAAAGGGCAAAAAAGTGCTGATGCGTGCGGATTTCAATGTGCCGCAGGATGCCCAGCTGAATATTACGGATGACACGCGCATCCGGGCGACCTTATTTACCATCGAATACATTTTACAGAAGGGCGCTGAAAAGCTTATCCTGATGAGCCATTTAGGCAGGCCTGATGGCAAGGTCGTTGAGAAATACAGCCTGAAGCCCGTGGCAGATAGGCTTCAAGAGTTATTGGATGAGCCGGTCAAATTTCTGAATGACTGCGTGGGAGATGATGTCAAGAATGAGATTGCATCCTCTAGAGAAAGAGTCATCCTTCTGGAGAATTTGAGATTTCATGCCGAAGAAGAGGCCAATGATTCGGCTTTTGCGAAACAGTTAGCCGACCTTGCCGAAATTTACGTTAATGATGCCTTTGGCACCGCGCACCGTGCCCACGCCTCTACGGAAGGCGTGGCGCATTTCCTGAAAGGTGTCGCAGGTTTTCTTCTGGAAAAAGAGATTCAATATCTGAGGCAGGCCATGCAGAATCCGACTCGACCCTTTATGCTCATTTTAGGAGGGGCCAAGGTCTCGGATAAAATCGGCATGATTGAGAACCTGCTTCCTGAGTGTGATGCCATTTTAATCGGCGGCGGGATGGCCTACACATTTTTAAAGGCTAAGGGCCACTCAATCGGCAATTCAAAATTGGAAAAGGACAAGATAGATCTGGCGAAGGCCATTTTGGATAAAGCCAAGGGCCTTGGCACAGAAATCCTTTTGCCTTGCGACCATCTGGTTGTGGATAAAGTGGACGCTGGCGCCAAGACAGAGGTGGTCGGAGTGGATATCCCTGAAGGAAAGATCGCCGTAGATGTGGGGCCTCAAACCGTTTCCCTTTTTAAAGAAAAATTAATGTCAGCCAAGACAATCGTGTGGAACGGGCCACTCGGCATCTTTGAGATGGAGCCTTTTAGTCATGGCTCTCTTGAAATCGCGAAATTCATCAGCACGCTTGAGTGCACTTCCATCATCGGAGGAGGAGATACAGCCGCAGCCGTGGCCAAGTTCAAACTGAAAGATAAGATGACGCACGTTTCAACAGGTGGCGGAGCCAGCCTTGAGTTCTTGGAGGGAAAGATCTTGCCTGGCATCGCGGCCCTCGCGGATAAATAGAATGAGAAAGACGATTATTGCCGGAAACTGGAAGATGTACAAGACGATCCCTGAGGCCATTGAATTGGCCAACGGCCTGAAACGCGAGCTCTTTAAATTAGACGGTCAAAGCATAGATATCGTGTTCTGCCCGCCCTTTACAGCCCTCAGTGAAGTTGCTGAGGTGATTGCCGAGAGTAACATACGGTTAGGGGCCCAGGATGTCTATTGGCAGGAGGAGGGGGCATTTACCGGAGAGGTTTCCTGCAAGATGCTGATAGACGCCGGATGCCAATTCGTCATTATCGGACACTCAGAACGCCGGCAGTATTTCAATGAGACCAATGAATCCGTGAACAAAAAGCTTAAGGCGGCTTTGTCCGCTGGCCTGAACCCAATCGTCTGCGTAGGTGAGACTTTAAGTGAGAGAGAAAAGAGCCTCACCTTTAAAGTTTTAGATGACCATGTGACGAATGGCCTAAAGGATATTGGCATAGAGGATGTTTTGAAGTTGGTTATTGCCTATGAGCCGGTTTGGGCGATTGGGACGGGTAAGACAGCAACTCCGGCCCAGGCGCAAGAGGCGCAAAAATATATCCGCAATCTGTTAAAAAAGCTGTATAATGAGGACACGGCGCAAAGCGTAAGGATTCAATACGGCGGAAGCGTTAAGCCGGAGAATATTTCCGAATTGATGACGCAGCCTGATATAGACGGTGCCCTTGTCGGAGGAGCCAGTTTGTCTATTGAATCTTTTTCCCAAATAGTCCAAAAAGCAAGCGAGGTTGTCAAATGATGGCTTTTATCATCGCGATCCACGTGATCGCCTGTATCGTCTTGATTGGCCTGGTTCTTATTCAAAGAGGCAGGGGGGGTGGCTTGGTTGAAAGCTTTTCAGGTGTAGAGTCCATGTTTGGCACAAAAACAAGCGTATTTCTGACGCGCACAACCACGATTCTTTCCATCATGTTTTTTATCACCTGTCTGAGCCTGGCGTTTCTCTCCATCAGGCAAAGCAAATCCCTGATGTCGAACGTGAAAGACAAGGTCGAGGATATCGAGGGAGCCCTTCCTATTGAAGAAGCAAACATGCCAACAGAGCCGGACGAACAGGCCACAGAAGAAGCTACCGAATCGATGAAAAAAGGGGAAGAGGCCGCAGGGGACGTTACCAAACAGGCTGAAAGCGTTCCATCAAGCGAACAAAAGGTTGAGCCTCCAGCAGAATAATCGAAGAATAAAGCGATTGATTTTTAGAGGACTACCAGGAAAAACCTGGTAGTTTTTTTACGTGAAGGATAAAAGAATCTTCTGGATTTTTGCCTTAAGCAGTGCCGTTTATTTTACGCAAGGTATCGAAAGCCTGCCTTCCCAGGGGCTCTTTTACTACCTTAAAGAGACCTTAGGGTTTTCTCCCGAAAAAATCATGTTCTTAAGCAGCATCACCATCTCCGCCTGGCTCGTCAAGCCGCTCATCGGCTACATCATCGATCATTTCTTTAATAAAAAATCCTGGATTATCATGGCGCTCGTTTTTGATATTGTTTTGGTTGCTTTTATGGGGTTGGCGGCTCTGCCATTGTCGATTCTGGTTGCCATGCTGGTGTTGAATTCGACGAATACGGCATTTCGGGACGTGGCCGCAGACGGCATCATGTGCGTGGAGGGTAAGAATTACCAGGCCACGGGAAAGATTCAAAGCGTGCAATGGATTTCTCTCAATGTCGCCATTCTCGTGACGGGAATCGCAGGGGGGTACCTTGCCGAAAAGTGGGGGTATCGTGCTGCTTTTTTAAGCCTCATTCCTTTTTATATCCTGGTGGCCGTACCTGCTTTTCTCTACAGGCAGGAAGACCAGGCTTCTGAAAAGAAACCCTCGTCTTTTGCTTTGGATATGAAGAAATTATTTAGCAATAAGCAGATTCTGGTTATCGGCCTGTTTATCTTTCTCTATAAATATTCCCCTTCCTTCGGCACACCGCTCTTCTTCATCCAGAGGGATGCCTTCCATTGGGGTAAAATCTGGATAGGGACCTTGGCAACGATCGGCACGGTTTTCTCCATTGCCGGTTCTCTGCTCTACTATAAATTCAGCCAAAGAATCAAAATAAAGAAGTGGCTGTTCATTTCCGTCTTTGTGGGCGCTGTCACGACGCTGAGCTACCTTTATTATACTCCGGTTACCGCGGTCATTTATGATGTGGTGTACAGCTTCATGGGAATGTTCATCTTTTTGATGGTCTTGGATTTTATGGCCAGGAACACCCTCAAAGGGTTGGAGGCCACTTCCTTTGCGCTGCTGACTAGCATCAGCAACCTCGCCCTTGTCGCCAGCAACCTCTCCGGAGCCTTTTTATTCCCCGTCCTGGGCCTGAAAGGGCTCATCATCATCTCCAGCCTTGCCAGCTTCCTCTGCCTGTTCCTCATCAACAAGATCGAGTCATCTTAAGATGTATAGCGTGTGTCTTGGTTTGTTTCTCGCGGGCCAGCGGGTCCTGCCAAAAGGCGTCAGCTCATGGGCCCCTGCGCCCGGCGTGGATCCTCCCATTCGTTGACATCCTTTGGTCACCCGTTGGCAGCGCAAAGAGCATCTTGCTCGAAATCCAGCCACAAGAGTGGCACTTGTCTATCCTAATAAGGCAAGGTGCAAACCAAGCCACCCGCTAAAGCAATTAAGACCTTTTCGATAGGATAAAAATATAAGAAAATTCCTGTTAGATTTTGATATTCCGATCGTCTATTGTAGTGGAAAGGAGAAAAATAGATATGTCTAATTTAGTCTCGATTCAGGTAATTACTAGCAAGATTTTATTCATTCGCGGTAAAAAGGTGATGCTGGATAGTGATTTAGCTTTGTTGTATGAGGTGCAAACGAAAAGGCTAAATGAACAGGTAAAAAGGAATAAAAAGCGCTTCCCGGAAGACTTTATGTTTCAGTTAACTCACAAAGAAAAAGAAGAGGTGGTCGCAAATTGCGACCACCTTAAGTTCTTGAAATTTTCGCCTCATTTACCTTTAGCGTTTACCGAACAAGGCGTTGCTATGCTTTCTGGGGTGTTAAATAGCGACCGGGCAATAGCAGTAAATATTCAAATCATGCGTGCATTTACTCAATTACGCCGGATGCTTTTAACGAATGCTAATCTCAAGCGTAAAATCGAAGAAATGGAAAAGAAATACGATAAGCAGTTTTTAATAGTGTTTAGGGCAATTAGGGAGCTTTTAGAACCGCCGCCAGTAAAATCTAAATCGCCAATTGGATTTCGTACTTACAATGAAAACAAGAATGAATAGAAGAACTATGAAGAATACACTGAGTATACACTTGTCTTATAGTATAAAATTTTAAGATCATTCAGCATAACTGGAATAATGAGATAGATGAACGATTTTATTCCTTTTCAGCTTCTAAAATCAAATGCCTTCCAAAAAGTAACTCTTCTGATAATAAAATTTTGTTTATTCTTTGATAATCTATACCGCCTTTCTTGAGCGATCGCTTCTCTTTTTGCATAAATTGTCCTTTAATTAAAGGTGATAACATAAACCAAAGGAATTTTAACGAAGATTTTATTAAGTCTGTGTAGATAGTCTTTACGCAAAGCCTATTCTTGAATAAAAGATATTCAAGCTCCTGATATCTCCAGACAACGATGTGCATATTCTGTATTTCGGCAGGAAATACTTTATGATAATCTAGAATCGGCTCGCGGAAGAAATCAAAGCCCCCCTCAAATAAAAACCTTAATCTTGAGCCAAGGTTTAAGATATTAGGCGTAGAGGCGAGCCTGCCAGCCGACGTGAGCGAAGTTGCGGATCGCTGGGCCGCAACGAGCGTTCCCGCGAGAAGCAGTCCAAGACAGGATCCGCTAAAGTAAGAGAAAAGCTCGTAAGGTATTTCTGAGTGAAATGGGTCCTGCTAAAAATTACTTGAAGCGAAAGGGGCGCGGTAGTATAATAATTGACTATGTTTAAAGTCTTACAGCCCTACATACTTACATTTATTCCGATATTCGTGGCCGTGGATGCCATAGGGAATATCCCTTTGTTTATTTCCCTGGTAGGCTCCTTAGGCAAAAAACAAAAACAGAAGGTGGTGGTGGATGCTGTTACCACAGCCACAGCCGTGGCCATTCTATTTGTCCTCATCGGCAAGTGGATCTTAAGTTCTATCGGCATCACCATCTCTGATTTCCAGATTGCCGGAGGCGCGCTTTTGTTCATCATCTCAGTGCGTCTTTTGATGCCGGGAACAGCCAAGAGCCTTCTGGCCAACGGCCATGAAAAGAATATCGGCGTTTTTCCTTTGGGCACACCCCTGGTCACAGGCCCGGCTGTATTGACCACGACCCTGATGATGCATGATGCCTTTGGTTTATTCCCGACGCTCGCATCTTTACTAGTCAACATGTTGATTGTCTGGGTAACACTGGCTAAGGCTGATGTCATCATGAAAGTGATGGGCACCAGCGGCACCAGGGCTTTCTCTAAAATCATGTATATATTGCTTGCGGCTATCGGCGTGATGATGATCAGGCGCGGGATCATCGGAGGGTTCTTCCCATGATGCGCCAGGTTTTGACATTCATCATGGCCGGTGGAAAAGGAGAGCGGCTGTATCCCTTGACCCGGGACAGGACCAAGCCTGCCGTGCCTTTCGGCGGCATCTATAGGATCATCGACTTTACGCTGAGTAATTGCATCAATTCGGGCTTACGCAAGATTTATTTATTGACCCAATATAAGTCAGCCTCTTTGCAGAGGCATATCCGTTTAGGATGGAATTTTCTGCCTTCCGAATTAGGGCAATTCATTGAGATCCTGCCGGCCCAGCAGAGGGTGGGTGAATCCTGGTATCTGGGCACGGCGGATGCCATCTTTCAAAACCTTTACACCCTGGAGATCGACCATCCGGATGAAGTCCTGATTCTCGCCGGAGACCATGTTTACAAGATGAACTATAATGCCATGATAGATTTTCACCGCGACCAGGATGCGGATATGACCGTCGGGGTGGTGGAGGTGGAGAAGGAAAAGGCCGCGCACTTAGGGATTGTTGAGGCAGATGATTTTGGCAGGATTATTGGCTTCCAAGAGAAACCCGCTAAGCCCAAAACGATTCCCTCAGACCCGCATAAGGTCTACGCCTCCATGGGCATCTATGTGTTTAAACGCAGCATCCTGGAAAGTGAATTGCAGGAGGACGCCAAGAAACGCATCACCCATCACGACTTCGGCAAAGATATCGTCCCATCGCTGCTTAAGAAAGGGCTCAAGATCACTCTCTATAATTTTATAGATGAAAATAGAAAAGAAGCCAAATACTGGCGCGACATAGGTACGATCGATGCATACTACGAAGCCAATATGGACTTAGTCCAGGTGAATCCAGTGTTTAACCTTTATGATAAGGCCTGGCCTATCCGGACTCTTCAGGAGCAGTTTCCTTCTGCTAAGACCGTTTTTAGCGGCGAAGAAGTGACGGGGAGGGTCGGGCTGGCGCTTGATTCCGTAGTTTCTGGTGGTTGTATCGTCAGCGGCGGCAGGGTGCAGCGTTCCATCCTTTCCTGCAATGTGAGGATTAACAGTTACAGCCAGGTGTACGATTCCATCCTGATGGAGGGGGTTGATGTCGGCAGGCATGCGAAAATTAGAAAAGCCATTATCGATAAAGACGTGGAGATCCCCGCTGGCATGGTGATTGGTTACGACCCGGAGCAGGACAGAAAAAGATTCCACATGACAGAGTCCGGCATCGTGGTTGTCGCGAAGGGTACGGAGATTAAATGATCAGAAAAGCCAAGATCCAGGATATAAGAGAGATTCAGAAGCTCATCAATCATTTTGCCAAAAAGGACCTGATGCTGCCCAGGTCGCTGAATGAGCTTTATGAAAACTTACGTGATTTCTGGGTGGCCAAAGAAGAAAGAAAAATCGTAGGGTGCGCAGCCCTGCATTTATCCTGGGATGACCTGGCTGAGATCAAATCCGTGGCTGTGGAAAAATCAAAGCAGGGCAAAGGCATCGGCAAGGAGTTGATCGATGCCTGCCTGGATGAGGCTCTACGATTAGGGGCGGGGCGCATCTTTGTGCTTACCTACAAACCCAGCTACTTCAAGAAATTTGGATTCATAAGAGTTAAAAATTCCGAGTTGCCCCATAAGATCTGGGCGGAATGCATCAACTGCTGCAAGTTTCCCAATTGCAAGGAAATCGCTATGGTGAAGCAATTATAAAACTGGAGGAGTAATGAATTACCTGTTGACGGACGAACAAAAGATGATATGGGAGTTGGCGCGTAAGATCGCCGAGGAAAAGGTGAAGCCTGTTGCCGCCAAATACGATGAATCCCAAGATTACCCTTGGGATATCATGAAGATTCTGGCCCAGTCTGACCTTTTTTCCATATTTGTGCCCACCGAATACGGCGGAACAGGCTCAGGAATCCTTGAGCTATGCCTGGTGACAGAAGAGTTGTCACGCGCCTGCGGCGGCATTGCGGTCTGTTATGCAGCCTCAGCCCTGGGAACTTTTCCGATCATCCTTTTTGGAAATGAGGAGCAGAAAAAGAAGTTTCTTCCCGACTTGGCCAGCGGTCAAAAAATTGCCGCCTTTGGCATCACTGAACCTGAGGCCGGATCCGATGCCTCTGCCATCAAGACGGTTGCCAAGAAAGAAGGGGACCATTATGTCTTAAACGGTCTCAAGCACTTCATCACCAATGGCGGAGACGCCCAGATTTACGTGGTCATCGCCATGACAGATAAATCCAAGGGCGCCAGGGGCGCTTCGGCTTTTATCGTGGAAAAAGACACGCCGGGTTTTACTTTTGGGAAAAAAGAGGAGAAGTTAGGCATCCGCGCCTCTTCCACCCGGGAGCTGATATTTACGGATTGCAAGGTCCCCAAAGAGAATCTTTTGTCTAGAGAAGGCATGGGCTTTATCGTGACGATGAAGACGTTTGATATGTCCCGCCCGGGTGTGGCCGCTCAGGCTGTGGGGATTGCGCAAGGTTCTCTGGAAGTCGCCGTCAAATACGCCAAGGAAAGGCATCAATTCGGGAAATCCATCTCTAGTTTTCAGGGAATCCAGTGGATGCTCGCGGATATGGCGACACAGGTTGAGGCAGCCCGTGCCCTCGTCTATGCCTGCGCGCGGGAAATCGATGCAGGAGTCAAAGATGTAGGCAAGGATTCGGCGATGGCTAAAATGTATGCCTCTGACGTGGCCATGAAGGTTTCGACAGATGCCGTGCAGATCCTAGGCGGTTACGGCTACATGAAAGAGTATCCGGCGGAAAAATACATGCGTGATGCCAAGATCACCCAGATTTACGAAGGAACGAATCAGATCCAAAGAAACATTATCGCCTTGCAGTTGATTAAGGAGACGGCCAAGTAGGCCTCAAGATGGACATTCCTGTTCCTTTAAAAGGCTTTGAAAACCGCCGCCTGACGGTGCGGCCAGCGGGTCTTTTTGTGGGCCCCAAATTATTTATGGATGGCGCGCTCCTTAAGCCTTGCCGAAGGCGTTACCTTTTGCGTAACAATACAGGCCAGGAGGTCGAATTAAAAATAAAATTTAATCTGTTTGACCCCATTCCGAAAATCTGGGCGGATGGCGACATCATCCGCGTGGCTGCGCCGTTAAAAACCATTGAATACGTATGGATTGGCTTTGTGGCCGTTCTCTTTTTCATCGGAGGTATTGTCGGAGCCATGTGTGCGTTTTGGGCTATCTATTTCAATTTGCGCGCCTTCCGCAGCCGCCTGCCTTCATTTACCAAATTCCTCATCACAGGAGCGATATTAGCACTCACCCTCGTAGCATATTTTCATCTGGGCACAAAGGCAACCCTGCTTTTAAAAAAATATGACAAAAAGATTATCCTGCCGTGAACATCATTGTCTGCATCAAACAGGTTCCTGAAACGACGCTTGTCCAGATCAACCCTGAGACCAACACCTTGGTCCGCGAAGGGGTAAAATCTATCATCAATCCTTTTGATATGTACGCCATCGAAGAAGGGGTGCGTCTGAAGGAGAAATGCGGTGGCAAGGTTACGGTCCTGACTATGGGCCCACCGCAGGCCGAGGCCGCTTTACGGGAGGCACTCTCCATAGGTGCGGATGAAGGGATTCTTATCTGCGATCGGGCATTTGCAGGAAGCGATACCTGGGCCACCAGCTTCACGCTATCCGAAGCCATTAAGAAAATCGGCGTCTTTGATCTGATCCTTTGTGGCAAACAAGCTTCTGACGGCGATACAGCGCAGGTGGGGCCGGGCATCTCAGCGCATCTGGATATTCCCCAGGTCACCTACGTTAAGAAGATAGAAGAGATAAAGGAGGCGTCGTTACGGGTCGAAAGGATGATGGAGGAGGGTTTTGAGATCATCGAGACCCCTTTGCCGGCCTTGCTGACCGTGGTCAAGGAGATTAATGAGCCGAGGTTGCCTTCTCTAAAGGGATTGATGCGTTCGAAATCCGCCAAAGTCATTTTGTGGTCGCAGAAAGAACTGAATCTCGACCCCCAGAAGATCGGGCTGTGCGGTTCACCGACACAAGTCGTTAAGATTTTTACGCCTGCGCCACGCCAGGGAGGCCAAATATTAAGAGGCGAAACACAGGAAGTCGTTGAGAAGTTAGTCGAATTATTAAAAACAGAGATTCCCTAAAGTTATGGCTATACAGATTATTCTCGACAAATGCACGGGTTGCTCCTTATGTTTAAAGGCCTGCCCTTTTGGCGCGATAACCCTTAAAGACAAGAAGGCGGTTATAGATTTTGGCAAATGCAATCTTTGCGGAGCCTGCGTGCCTGTCTGTAAACTCAAAGCAATCCTTCTGGAAAAGCCCAAAACAGCTTGTCCTGTCCCTGACATTTCCGGCCATAAAGACGTCTGGGTGTTTATCGAGCAGAAGAAAGGAAAGGTCCAGTCTGTTTCCTATGAGCTTCTGGGCAAGGCCCAGGAATTGGCCAAGAATTTAAAATGCCAGGTCGCCGGCGTTTTCATCGGCAACGATTTGGATGACCAGTTGGAGGAACTCACCTGGCATGGCGCGGATAAGATCTATTTAGTCCAGGCCCCGGAATTATTTCATTTTCAGGATGAACCTTATACCAACATCCTGGTTGAGCTTATCCGCAAATACAAGCCTGAGATTGTGCTCTGCGGCGCCACATCTATCGGACGCTCTTTGATATCGCGCGTGGCCATCAGAATCACGGCCGGATTGACCGCCGATTGTACAGGCCTGGATATTGACCCGGAAAAGAAAATACTTCTGCAGACGCGGCCGGCTTTCGGAGGCAATATCATGGCCACCATCATCAGCCCTAACTACCGGCCACAGATGGCGACGGTCCGCCATAAAGTCATGCAACCTCTGCCCGCCGATAAACATCGCAAGCCAAAGATTATCAAAGAAAGCTTTCAGGAAGCGCTCTATGCCTCACGCACAAAACTTTTGGACATTGTTGAAGAGGTGGAGTCCCTGGTCAACCTGGCTGAAGCGGATATCATCATATCAGGGGGAAGAGGCATGCGAGGGCCTGAGAACTTCAAGCTTCTGGAAGAACTTGCCCATGTCCTGGGAGCGGCTGTGGGTTCTTCGCGCGCAGCCGTGGATGCCGGCTGGATGCCTTATTCCCATCAGGTGGGCCAGACAGGCCGGACTGTCGCGCCCAAGATCTATATTGCCTGCGGCATCTCCGGGCAGATCCAGCATCTGGTGGGCATGCAATCCTCAAAGATCATCATCGCTATTAATAAAGACCCCGAGGCCCCCATATTTAAAGTAGCGACTTACGCCATCGTGGGAGACCTTTTCGAGATCATCCCTGCCTTGACAAAGAAATTCAAAGAAATCCTCAAGAAATAAGTCCTGAAAGCGCTTTCAAAAATACCCCCCTACCCTCTTGAAATCTTTAAAATTAGAGTGTAAATTATAGATAGGACTCATATTTTTAAATAATGAATGCCGAAAGAGGCCATTCATTAGGATCTAAGTCCATTTGGATGGGGACTTAAAGCATGGGGCCTATGATGGAAGAAAGTAATGGCTTTCGAGAAAAACGTGCCTTCACGAGATTTCCGGTCAACATACCCTTAACCTACTCGAGATTCGGGGCTCAGCAAAAATCCCAGGCCTGCACACGCGACATCAGCGCTCAAGGGCTCTGCATGCTCGTCGATCCCCGTGAGGTCTTAACCCCTGGAGCCAGCATAGAGGTTTGCCTTGAGATGGAGGATAACGAGGAGCTGATTTATCTAAAGGGGCGGGTCGTCTGGTCAGGTATGCTTGTCTGTGATAAGCAGAGAGTTGGTATTCAGTTGGACGGCCCGAAACTAAAAGCCATCTCCATGGTCCTGCGGGTCTTAAAATCCAAAGAAAGACTTTAGGCCTTCCAGTCAAATCCTTCCATGACAAATCTATTTACACTTTAACAAAACAATTATATAATATAAATAATTATTTATCCCTAATATGCCCAAGCGCAAACCACTCTATGAAGTCCATGCCAAGGCCTTCACCTTGGTTGAAATCATGATCACGGTGAGCATTATTGCAATGCTCACCGCCATAGCCATCCCCAGTCTTTTCGCCATGAAAAGAATAGCTAATGAGACGGCGGCACGCAGCAATATCCGTATTCTCTCCGTGGCCGCAGAAACATGCATGGCAGGCCGCGGGCACTATCCAACCAGCGTCATTGAGTTTCAGGATTTCCTAAGCCCGGTTGCTGTTTACTGTTCGGATTTGGGCGGAGCGATATCAGAAGTCAAGGGATACAATTTTTCTTGCGTTGCTGATGCCTCTGGCTACACTTTTTCAGCCCAGCCTATTACTCTCGGGGTCACAGGTAATATCACGTATACCGCAACAACAGGCAGCGTATTTACCCCCTAGTTAGTTCCCGCCTATTTAGTTCACAGTTCACAGTTCAAAGTTCGTAGTAAAACCTTCTACTTTCACGCATCCCTAATTCCTAATATTTTCATTATAATGCATCTTTAAGTCATATAATTATCTCTTTTTCATGTATATGTCAAAGAATGTAAAGATTTTCCTTGACAATTTTTGTTTCATTCCTTATAATGGGGGGCAAACAAACGGATGAAGAAATGATAAAAAGTGAACTGATGACGATCGAGGATTTGGCGCAATACCTGAAGGTCACGCGCCGGACCATCTATGAATGGTTGCGGTACAACAAAATTCCTGCCATCAAGCTTGTGGGCCAATGGCGTTTTAAAAGGGATCGAATCGATGCCTGGATCGACAGTTTACATTAATAGAGGAGACCGCTATGTATTTCAAAAAACTGGAGCTCATCGGGTTTAAGTCATTTTACGATAAGACAACGTTACATTTTGAGCCGGGAATCACCGCGGTGGTCGGCCCGAATGGATGCGGGAAATCAAATATCTTTGATAGCATCCGTTGGGTTCTGGGGGAACAGTCTGCAAAATCCTTGCGCGGTTCGGATATGCAGGACGTTATCTTTAACGGCACGGATGCCAAAGACCCTTTAGGCATGGCCGAGGTCAGCCTGACCTTTGATAACGAAAAAAGATTTTTTAACTTAGACCATCCTGAGGTCAGTATCACCCGCAGGCTTTTCCGTTCCGGGGAAAGCGAGTACCTGCTCAATAAGACTTCTGTGCGCCTGAAGGATATCTTGGATTTGCTTTTAGGCACAGGGGTAGGCGCAGAGAGTTATTCCATCGTGGCTCAGGGAAAGATTGATTTGGTTTTAAGCTCCAGGCCCGAGGACAGGCGTCTCGTTTTTGATGAGGCCTCTGGAATTACAAAGTACAAGGCGCAAAAAAGAGAGACAACGAGGAGGCTGGAAGAGACCGAGCAGAATCTATTAAGGGTCAATGACATCATCACAGAAGTCAAGCGTCAGATCGCAAGCCTCGAACGCCAGGCCAACAAGGCCAGAAAATATAAGGAGGTCTTTGAAGAACTAAAAGATAAAGAGACCCGCTTAGCCCTGCTGCAAAAGACACAGCTTTTGGCTCAAAAAAACGCCCTGCTTAAGCAGATAGAAGAGTTGGGATGCCGGGAGGATGAGCTCCAGGGGGCCCTTTATCAACTTGAACAGGCTATTGCCAGCCGTCAAGGTGAATTAAAGGCCCATGAGGAAAACAAGATCGCTATCCGTAATCAAGTCCTGAACCTGGAGAATCAGGCGATCCGCAGCAAGGAGCATGCGCGTTTTAACAGGGAGAGGATCGCAGAGCTTGATGAGAATTTGAAGTATCTGGCAACCCAAAGCGAGCAGATAAAAGTTAGGATAGAGGCTGACGAAGAGAAATTAGGTCATTTAAAGGAGGAGTTTGCGGGATTGGAGACTATCATCGCCGCAAAGGCCGCCCTCTTAAGCGAAAAGGAAGTCAACATAAACAAGACCTCATCGGCGATTAAGAATGCGTTGGATTCTATTTCTCAATCCAAAAAAAGCATCCTGGAACTGGTATCCGAAATCTCCCATGCTAAGAACGAAATCTCCGATTTTAACGCCAAGCGCGAAATCCACCTGGCCCGGAAAAAGAGGCTGGAGATTGAGAAGGCTAAAGTGTATGAAGAAAAGGCTCTTACCGAAGCAAGCCTCAATACCGTGACAAAAGAGGTCGAGGACATAAAAGGGGAAGTGGAAGGGCTCCAGCGCAAGATAACTTCCTTCAAAACAGAATGGGAGCAGGACAAGGTGTCTTGCGCTCAAATCAATGCCAAGATGGATGCTTTGGAAAAAGAAAAACTCACCCTGGAATCCCATAAAGAATTTCTGGAAAAACTCAAGACCAAATACGAAGACATCAGCGAAGTTTCGAATGCCATTATCTATCTGGATAAAATGCCCGCAGAGGATTTAAGCGGGCTGGTGGTTAGAATTAAGGATAAAATGGGTTTGGGCGTTGAAGATAAGGCTATTTTTCAACAGGCCCGGTTCAAATTTTCGGGTGAGGCCAAGCCCGTAGAATGGGATACGCATAGTCTCGATGAAAAGATTGCCAGGACTCAAGGAGCCCTCGAGGGCCTAAAGACTCAGAAGGTCCATATCGAGCTAAACATCGAAGAACATGGAAGGGCCGTTCTCGCCCTGCAGGAGGACCTGCGCCATAAGGAGATTTCTTTAGCGAACAAAGAGAGCACGCGTTCCACCGTCTTAGAACAATTCAACAAGATAAAGGACGAAGAGGACCTCATCGTCATGGAGCTGGCAGATATTCAGAAAGAGATCTTTGTCTTGGAAGACAATCTGAAGGTGGCGCGGGTGCGCTGGGAGAGCTGCAACGACGAGCACCGGAAAACCGAAGACAGGATCAGGACCGAGGAAGAAGGCATCTCCAAAAATGCCAAACTGAGAGAAGAAACCCTGGTGCTTATCACCCAGACAAAAACAGAGTTGGATTCTTTACGCAAAAGGCTGGTTTCGGATGAGGCGACCCTGAAGATGCTGCAGGGTTCTTTTTCCCAGGAAAAAAACAATCTCGCGAATATTGAAAAGCAGATTATAGAGGGAGAGGCCCGGAAGGAATCCATGGAAGATGAGATTGCCGAGTGTCTTCGTTCGATGGAGGAGGCTAACCACGATATCGAGCAACAAAAAATATTCCTGCAGGATATTGAGGTTAGATTCATGGAGGCATCAAAAGGAGCCAGCGACACCGTCAAGAAAATAGATGCGGATAAGGAGGAATTGGGCACTATCAAGAATAGTCTCCATGAAAGCCAGATGCAGCTTAAGGATATCGAATATAAGTACGCAAGCATCAGAGAAAGGATGCTGGCTGCCTATAAGGTGGACGTGGAAGCGATAGAGGAACTGGCCCCTGATGCAGACAAAGACCACGAGGGCCTCTCTCAGGAAATCGGGAGCCTGAAAGCCAAAGTCGATTCTTACGGCACGGTCAACCTGGTGGCCATTGAAGAGTATGACGAACTTAAAAAGCGCTACGATTTTCTCATCCAGCAGCAGAATGATTTATTCAGTTCCAAAGAGTCTTTGCACCAGGCTATTCTAAAGATCAACCGTATCACCAAACAGATGTTTTTGGAGACCTTTGAAAAAGTAAGATTAGAGTTTCGCAATTATTTCAGGTTGCTGTTCAACGGCGGAGACGCGCAAGTCTTTTTAGTGGATGAGCAGGATCCTTTGGAGTCCGGCATCGAAATCATCTGCAGGCCTCCGGGAAAGAAACTGCAAAACGTCCTGTTATTGTCCGGCGGAGAAAAATCCATGTCCGCCATAGCGTTGATTTTCGCCATTTTCAAGGTGAAGCCAGCACCTTTCTGCATATTGGATGAGATCGATGCAGCCTTGGATGAGGCCAATGTTGACCGCTTTGCCCGTCTGCTCCAGGAGTTCGCCAACCATTCGCAGTTTATCGTGATTACACATAACAAGAAGACGATTACCAACGCCGATGTGATGTACGGGATCACCATGGAGGAATCGGGACTGTCTAAGATTGTATCCGTAAAGTTCGCGCAGGATTTGGAAAAGAAGAATAAACAGAAGGAGCCGGAGGGCTTAATACCGGAACCGGTTTAGCAGGAGTTGTTTGAACAGCAGGTGCTGTTTTTGCCCTTGCTCTTTGCCTGATAAAGGGCTTTGTCAGTGGCCTCGATAAGTTCAGCGCTGGATTGCCCGTCTTCAGGATAGGTAGCCAATCCCAGGCTTGAAGTGAATGTCTTCTTGGGTAGAGTTTGAGCGTGGACGAACACGTGTTTTTCGATATCCTGCCTGAGTCGCTCCGCAATCACATAAGCCTCTTTTTTTTCGGTTTGCGGTAAGATAATCGTAAATTCCTCTCCCCCGTAACGGCAGACATAGTCCATTTTTCGGGACTGATTTTTAAGCAGTTCTGCCAATTCCTTGAGCATCCTGTCTCCTACCTGGTGGCCGAGTGAGTCATTGTAGATTTTAAAATCATCGATATCAAACATGATCAGGCTAAGCGGGGCCTTCATGGCTTTGGTCTTTTCTAGCTCCCTCTGAAGAAGGTATTGGAAGTAGCCGTGGTTCCAGAGCTCTGTCAGGGAATCCATATGGGCCATCTGTACTGTTTTCTCGTAGAGCTGTGAGTTTTCTATGGCCAGGCCTGCCTGGTTGGCCAGCATCGTGAGCATCCGGATATCGTCTTTGGTGATGGGCTCTTTCGTGATGAAGTTATCCGCCACGATGAGGCCGTTGATTTTATCTTTTGCCTTCAAAGGGATCAGGACCAATTCCTCACTTTTAAGGATTTTGATGATGGGATAATCTTGATAGTTCGTGATCGTCTCTGGGGTCAAGTGCAAGGGCATACCTTCCAATATGGCCAAGGCCAGCAGGTTTTCATTCTTGTCTTGTAATGGGAATTTAAGATGCAGGATCTGGCGGTTGAAATTGGAGTCCAGGGTGGAAAGTTTAGAAGCGCTGATCAGGTCATCCAGGTCCATCTTTTCCTGCTCTATCTGTTTCCAGATACGGTTGGCTTCCTCTCCGGTTTCCGGGCCGATCCCCATCTTGCCTTCCACAAGGCCTTCCCTCTCATTAACCAGGAACAAAAGAGCGCGGTTAAAGCCCAGCCCGGTATGGGCTGTCACTCCCGTCAGGATAATATAGAGGATTTCATCCAGCCGGAGTGTGGTGCGCATGGCATTGGAGATTTCGTAGAGAATACCCAGCTCTGTCTTGGTGCGTTCCAGCCCCTGTTTCTCTATCAGCTCGTCCATAGTGGTAAACTTTAACACATTTTTAGGCTTATGTCAAGAGAAGCCAAGAAGGAAAAAATCGGCTATTTTTTCGTTAGATTTCCTTAGTTTACGCGTCTATTAAGCGAGGGCACAACTTACGGAACGAAGTGAACGTAAGTTGTATGCCCGAGATTCTTCGCTTCGCTCAGAATTGTCCCCAAGTCTTTAAGCGAAGCGAGGGACAAACTTATCCCGAGTCCTCCGAATGAGGACGAGGGATTAAGGGAGGCCATAAGTTATGGAGTTTGCTAAAGCAGAGGCTTTGGCGACATAACTTATTTGTGCTAGATTCTTCGCTTCGCTCAGAATTGTCCCCAAGTCTTTAAGCGAAGCGAGGGACAAACTTATCCCGAGTGCAAACACGAGGGTTTGGAGTAGAAAGGAGGGGTGAGGCATTCATACGAATGTGTTGACAGTTTAGTAATCGTGGGATATAATTAGTTTCTTGAA
The DNA here is from genome assembly GCA_043798795.1 of Candidatus Omnitrophota bacterium. GTDB lineage: Bacteria > Omnitrophota > Gorgyraeia > Gygaellales > Profunditerraquicolaceae > JBDRKE01. Next base: position 9,449 of record JAZDOJ010000008.1, on the reverse strand, counting down.
TTTAACAAGGTGAAGGGGAGGTTTAAAATGAGTAAAGAAAAGGTAACAGTCCATAAGGCAAGCACTTCAGCGTCTGGTCCTAAGGATGATCCGCGCACTCTTTCTGATAGGGAGAAGGCCCTGGAATTGGCGTTGACCCAGATAGAAAAACAGTTTGGAAAGGGCTCCATTATGAAATTAGGGGGCCAGATCAAGGCAGATGTGGAGACCATACCCACAGGCGCCCTGACCCTGGATTTGGCCTTAGGTGTAGGAGGCCTTCCGCGGGGCCGCGTGATTGAAATCTTCGGGCCCGAGGCTTCGGGAAAGACAACCCTGACCTTAAGTGCCATTAAAGAAATACAGAAAAAAGGGGGCGTTGCGGCTTTTATCGACGCGGAACACGCCTTTGATTCCACCTACGCCAAGATTATCGGCGTCAACCTCGATGAGCTTTTGATTTCCCAGCCGGACACCGGAGAGCAGGCCTTGGAGATTACCGAAACACTGGTTCGTTCCAATGCCGTTGACCTGGTAGCTATAGATTCTGTGGCAGCCCTTACCCCGCGTGCCGAAATTGAAGGCGAAATGGGGGATTCCCACATGGGCTTGCAGGCACGCCTCATGTCCCAGGCCTTAAGAAAACTCACCGGAGCCATCAGCAAATCTCGCACTACCGTGATCTTTATCAATCAGATCAGGGAGAAAATCGGCGTGATGTTCGGCTCTCCGGAGACCACTCCCGGAGGCAGGGCCCTGAAGTTCTATTCTTCTGTGCGCCTGGATGTCCGCAGGATTGCGACTTTAAAAGAGCATGATGTGGTGGTGGGTAACAGGGTGAGGGTGCGGGTTGTAAAAAATAAAGTCGCTCCGCCTTTTAGAGAGGGAGAATTCGAGATTCTGCATAACGAGGGGATATCCAAGACAGGCTCTGTATTGGACGCCGGTATTAACACGGAAACCGTAGACAAGTCCGGGACATGGCTATCGTTTAAGGAAGAAAAATTAGGCCAGGGAAGGGATGCGGCTATAAAATTTTTGAGGGAGAATCCCAAAGTGCGGGAGGAGATTGAAAAAGAGGTCAGAAAAAAGATCAGTATTGCTTGATTTTTGTAGGATAAAGTGAGCGTAGATATGAAAAACAAAAAATTACAGACTGTAAAGATTCTGGTGGCCCTGAGCCTGATTTGCGGTATATCTTGGGCCGAAGGCCAGAATACAAACCAAGACAGCTTAACTATCGAGAAGGCAGTCATCAACGTGGCGAATACGGCAGGACAGGCCGTGGTTTCCATCAGCTCAGAGCATACGATGAAAATCCGCAGGGGTGTCCGCAGATACTATTTTGGCTTTCCCAATGGCAGGTCACAAATGCCCGAAGATGAGTCCTTCCACAAATTTTTCGATGATTTCTTTGGAGAGATGCCTGACAGGGAATACAAGTCCGTGGGGCTTGGCTCTGGCGTGATTATTGATGCCAAGGGGTATATCCTGACCAATGAACATGTGATCAGCGAAGCGGACAAGATTACGGTAGCCTTACCTGACGGCAGAGAATTTGAGGGAGTCGTTAAAGGCAGGGACCCCCGCTCAGACCTGGCGGTTATCAAAATAGATGCCCGCGACCTTCCCGTAGCTCCTTTGGGTGATTCGCAGGATTTAAAAATAGGGCAGTGGGTGGTGGCTATCGGTAATCCCTTTGGGTTTGCCATGCAGAATCCTGAACCGACGGTAACCGTTGGGGTCATCAGCGCCCTTCATCGCTCCCTGGGAAACGTGCTTTCGCGAAACAGGGATTATAACGACCTGATTCAAACGGATGCCGCCATCAATCCAGGGAATTCTGGAGGCCCGTTGGTCAACCTTAAGGGAGAAATCGTGGGCATCAACGTGGCCATATTTTCGACCAGCGGAGGTTATCAGGGGGTTGGTTTTGCCATACCGGTCAATAACGCCAAAAGAATCCTATCCAGGCTTATTGAAGGCAAAAAAATCGTTTACGGTTGGTTAGGCGTTTCCGTGCAAAATCTCACAGAGGACATGGCAAAGCATCTGGGACTCTCGGACAACAAGGGCGCTTTGGTAGGTAAGGTTCTGGAAAATAGTCCAGCCCTTGCTGCAGGAATCAAAGAAGGGGATGTCATCAAGACAGTGGACAATCAGGGCGTTGTCCATGTTAAAGACCTGATAAGCCGGGTCTTTGGAATGGAAGTAGGCCGAAAAGTAAAAATCACGGTTGTGCGCGATAAAAAGGAATTGAATCTTGAGGTAAAAATCAGCGAACGGCCGCAGAAAATAATGGAGGAGACGGAAGAAGAAGATTCTGATGCGCTTGCGTCCGCCCAGAAGTGGCGCGGGTTAGAAGTTGAGGAAGCCCGTGACAATAAAGGGGTGGTGGTGGTTTATGTCGAGCCGGGCAGCCCCGTGGATAGAGCCGGTTTAATGCCAGGGGAAATGATTTTAGAAGTCAATAAAAAGCCTATGAAGAACACCGCCGACTTCAACAAGGTGACAAAGGATTTGAAGGGGAATGCCTTGTTAAAGACAGGGCGGGGTTACTTTTTGGTAAAAGGTGAGGAATAAAGAAGAGTACCTGGAAAAGGCCAGAAACTACGCTTTCCTTTTGCTTAAATTCCGATTACGTAGCGAAGAGGAGTTGTATCAGCGGCTTAAACGTAAGAATTTCGAAGAACCCATTATAGGTGAGACACTCGCCTTCTTAAAGGAAAGGAACTTTATTGACGATGAAGCTTTTGCCAGGGCCTGGATAGCCACGCGCCTTAAGAGGCCGCTGGGCTTAAGGAGGATCAGGCAGGAATTAAGGATTAAGGGCGTTGCGAAAGAGATCATTGATACGCAGTTCCGTGAGATTAAGAAGGATTACCCCGAAGAAGAAATTGTGAGGCAGTTGGCAAAGACAAAACTGGACAAGATGAAGGACATGGATCCGCGCACAGCCAGGAGGCGTTTGATGGCTTATCTTTTACGCCGCGGTTTCCCTCCGGATGTAATCACAGATGTCATGAGCCAGGTTTGATAACCGTTCGACATGCAGGCTGATACCTTAAGAAAAAAGTTTTTGGATTTCTTCAAAACAAAAAAGCACAAGATTGTTGAGAGCGATTCCCTGATTCCCCGGGATGACCCTACCGTGCTTTTTACGCCCGCGGGAATGAATCAGTTTAAGAAAGAGTTCTTAAGGGTAGGCCGTACCCTCAAACGGGCGGCTTCCAGCCAGCGATGCCTGCGCACCGATGACCTGGATAAAGTTGGAAAGACACTCGGCCATCACACGTTCTTTGAGATGCTGGGAAATTTTTCCTTTGGCGATTATTTCAAGAAAGAGGCCATTGCCTATGCCTGGGAATTCCTGACGGATGAGCTTCGTATCCCGAAAGATAAGCTATGGGTTTCCGTCTATAAAGAGGATGAGGAAGCCTATTGTGTATGGCGCGACTCCATTCAGATACCGGAAAATAAGATTATCAGGTTAGGGGATAAGGAGAATTTCTGGCCGTCTGAGGCAAAGACCAAGGGTCCTAACGGACCCTGCGGCCCCTGCTCAGAGATCTTTTACGACTTGGGAGTTCATGTGGGCTGCAAGGAATCTGTATGTGACCCCTCCTGCTCTTGCGGCAGGTTCGTGGAGGTATGGAACCTCGTGTTCACCCAGTTTAACCGAAGAGAAGAAGGTTTATTAGAGCCTCTCCCTAAGAAAAATATTGACACGGGCATGGGCCTGGAAAGATTGGCTGCGGTGATGCAGGGGGGTGCGAATAATTTCGAGACGGATTTATTTATACCCATCATAAAGGAAATCAAAAGCAGCATAAAGAGAGGAACGAGCGAGCAAAAGGAGCTTGTCTATGCGATTGCCGACCATATCCGGGCCATCGTGTTTGCCATTTACGACGGAGTCCTGCCTTCCAATGAAGGCAGGGGCTATGTCATTAGAAAATTGATCCGTAAAAGCACCCTGCATTTAAAGGCCTTAGGGACGCGGCAGCCTTTTCTGTATAAACTGGTGCCTGTGGTTGCGCAAACCATGAGATCCTTTTACCCCGAACTTAAAGAACGCCAGGAAAATATTTCGGAAATCATCCAGGCAGAAGAGAAAAGCTTTCTGGTGACACTTGATTCCAGCGATTCGATTTTTCAGGAAAGATTCAAAGGTTTCTTAGGGGACCAAAATCCAAGAGAGGTCGCAAGGATCACCTTTCAGTTATATGACACCTACGGCATCCCCTTGGATTTGACATTGGGCTGGATAGAAAAAAAAGGTATTCAAATTTCTAAAGAAGTGTTGGATGAGGAACTTTCAGAGCAGAAAATGCGCTCGAAGATGCAAAGCGCCATGAAGGGTGAGGTTTTTAGCGATAAGGATTTTCTTTTTCACGTGAAGGCCACGCAATATACGGGCTACAGGGAGCATTCTGTAAAAGCAAAGATTATCAGGATCGTGAAAGGAGAAGCTGAGGTCAAGAAGATAAGTCAGCGAGAGGAAGCCATCCTGGTTCTGGATAAAAGTCCCTTTTACGCAGAGTCCGGTGGACAGGTAGGGGATGCAGGAGAAATCATAAAAGGCAAGAATGTTTTTGAGGTCTTGGATACAAAAAAGTCCGGCTCTGTGTTTCTTCATATCGGAGGAGTCAAACTGGGGAGTTTTAAAAAGAATGACGCGGTTAAAGCAGAAGTCAACATCGAGCGCCGGCTTTCTATCGCAAGGAATCACACAGCGACCCATCTTTTGCAGGCAGCCTTAAGAAAGGTCTTAGGTCCTCATGTTAAACAACAGGGTTCTCTTGTCGCCGAAGATCGGTTACGTTTTGATTTCACGCACTTTAAAGATATCAAACAAGAAGAGTTGGACAGAATCGAAGAGGTCGTCAACGGTTATATATGGAGTAACCATTCACTTGGCGTCAAGCAGATGGCTCTACCGCAGGCCAAAAAAACAGGAGCGCTGGCTTTCTTCGGCGAAAAGTACGAGGATAAGGTGCGCGTGGTGAGTGTCGGAGAGTTTTCCAGGGAACTTTGCGGCGGAACGCATCTAGACTCCACAGGCCAGATCGGCCTGTTTAAAATAATTCAGGAAGGCTCTGTGGCCAGCGGTGTCAGAAGGATTGAGGCGGTTACGGGAAAAGGAGCTTACCGTTTTATCAAAGAAGAAGAGCGTATCGTAAGAGACATCGCCGAAAGTTTAAACGTCCCTGTGCAAAACGTAACTCAGGAACTTAAGAAGAGAAGTGTACGCCTCAAGGAGCTGGAAAAGCGATTGAGCGCCCAGCGCCTAACGAGCGTCCAGTCATCTCTGGATGAGTCGATTCAAAAGGCCGAGTCCTTAAACGGTATAAAGCTGGTGGAGAGAAACGAACCGGATTTGGACATGTTCATCCTACGCCGAACCGTGGACCTGGTGAAGGAGAAAAGCCCTAACAGCACTATCGTCATTTCAAGCACATCGACCGAAGGCAAGATAGCGTTGGCAATCGGCGTGACAGCGGATTTATGCGCTAAAGGCGTGGATGCTTCCAAGCTAATTAAAGAGGTGGCTTTAGAGATCGGGGGCAGCGGCGGGGGAAGAAAGGATTTTGCGCAGGCAGGAGGCAGTCGTCCTGAAAATTACGAATTGGCCCTTGAGAAATTAAAAGCCGTGATCAGGCAGATCCCATGATGAAGATTATACGTTTCAGCAGCAAAAAATTAGCAAAGATTTATAATCGGGGTTTCTCCAGAAACAAGGGGATGGAGGAGCGCGTCAGAAAAATCATTGAGGACGTGCGCGTGGGAGGAGATGAAGCCCTGCTTCGCTACACCCGCAAATTCGACAAAGTGAAGTTGTCGCTTCGACAGCTGAAGGTGTCCCAGATTGAAATCAGCGGAGCTTATCAGAATATCAGCCCGAATTTCGTGTCAAGCCTGAAGGTCGTCATCGAGAACGTGAATAAATTTTACCGCAAGAGCCTGAGAAAATCATGGAGGATGAAAGATGCCGAGGGAGGCCTGCTGGGTGAAAATTATATCCCGCTGGAGAAGGTCGGCGTCTATATTCCCGCAGGCACAGCGCCTTTGGTTTCCACGGTTTATATGACAGTGCTCCCGGCTAAGATCGCGCAGGTGAAAAGGATTGCGATGGTCAGCCCTCCGGATAAATTCGGACAGATCAATCCGCATATTCTGGTGGTGGCGGACCTTTTAAAAGTGGATGAGATCTATCGCGTAGGCGGTGCCCAGGGTATCGCAGCCCTGGCCTTTGGGACAAAGACCATCCCGCGTGTCGATAAGATTGTCGGGCCAGGTAATATTTACGTAAGTGAGGCCAAGCGCCAATGTTTTGGCCAGGTGGATATCGATATGATCGCTGGCCCTACGGAGCTCGTCATTATCGCCGGCCGCCACAGTGACCCACGGTTTGTCACAGCGGACCTTTGCGCCCAGGCTGAGCACTCTAAAGGGTTGGCGGTATTGATCACGAATTCCAAAAGCCTGGCACGCGAGGTCAGGTCGCAATCAGGGGATGTAGACGGTTACATCATCTTGACTAAAAATATGGAACAGGCGGTTGAGATCGCGAATCAGATTGCGCCAGAGCACCTGGAGATCTTGGTCAAGAATCCGCAAAGGTTGCTTAAAGGCATAAGAAATGCCGGTGCCATCTTTTTGGGGCCTTATAGCCCAGCGGTTGTCGGTGATTATGTGGCTGGGCCCAGCCATGTTCTACCGACGCATGGCACGGCCCGGTTCTTTTCCGGTCTCTCCGTGTATGACTTTGTCAAGAGCAGTCACATCATCAGCTATACAAAGAAAGCGCTGGAGAAGGCGAGAGAGCCTTTGGAGAAGATTGCGGGGATCGAAGGATTGAGCAAGCATTTGGATTCAGTCAAGGTGAGGTTTCAATAACTTATTCAAGATCGGTGTAGTGTTGAAAGGAAAAAGGGATGGGAAAACGGATTGCGACGGTAAAGAGGAAGACGAAGGAGACAGATATAACCGTTTCGGTGAATATTGACGGAACAGGAAAATCCAAGATCAATACAGGAATCGGTCTTCTGGACCACATGCTGGAATTATTTGCTTTTCACGGCTTATTTGATCTGCAGATTTCGGCCAAAGGGGATTTAAGCGTAGATATTCATCACACCAATGAGGATATCGGAATCGTTCTTGGTGAAGCGTTCAAAAAAGCACTGGGGGACAAAAAGAGCATCAGAAGATTCGGGTCTGCTTCTGTACCCATGGAAGACGTTGTAGCCAGCGTTACAACTGACATCAGTGGGCGCGGACATCTAAAGGTAAATACGCAAAAATTGAAGAGAACGGCAAGAGGAGCTACTGAGCTTATTACCGAAGCTAAGTATGAATTTCAGGATTTCGAGCACTTATTCGACTCATTTGCTAAACACTTGGGGGTTAACTTAAATATAAGAATTGAGAATCCCAGTAAAGATATACATACAACCTTAGAGCCTGTCTTCAAGGCTTTCGGTATTGCTTTAGACCAGGCCACACAGATTGACCCGCGCAGAAAGGGCGTGCCTTCAACGAAAGGGGTTATTGATTAAGATCGCTATCGTCGATTACGGCATGGGCAATATCCACAGCGTCAATAAAGCCTTGCAGCTTTATGGCGCCCAAACTTTAATCACCAGCGCGCCTGAGGCCATCGCCTCAGCGCAAAAGTGCGTGCTTCCTGGCGTAGGCGCGTTTGATGACGCCATGCAGGAATTAAAAAAGCAGAATCTCATCGACTGTTTGCGTGAATACGTGCGCCTGGGAAAGCCTCTTCTGGGGGTCTGCTTAGGTATGCAGCTTTTCTTTGAAGAAAGCGAAGAGGGAAGGAGCGCAAAAGGACTGGGTTTTTTAAAAGGAAAGGTAAAGAAGTTCAAGCCATCGAATGGGAAAAAAGTGCCGCATATGGGATGGAACCAAATCCAGAAATCCAAAAGCGATTGCCCTCTGCTAAAGGATGTTGCAGATAACTCCTTTGTATATTTTTGCCATTCCTATTATCCCGAACCGCGCGAGACGGAAACCGTGGCGGCGACAACGCCCTATGGGTTGGATTTTGCTTCCCTGGTCTGGAAGGGCCATCTCTACGGTGTACAGTTCCATCCGGAAAAAAGCCAGGCGGTGGGGCTTAAGATGTTTGAGAATTTTGTCAGGCAATGTTGATAATTCCGGCTATTGACCTCCAGGATGGTTGTGTGGTGAGGCTTGTTCAGGGCAAGCTTGAGGAGAAAAAGATATACTCCAGAGACCCTGTTAAAACAGCCAGGCATTGGGTCAAATTAGGGGCTTCCTTTCTACACGTCGTTGACCTGGATGGTGCCATGCAGGGCGTGCCAAAAAATTTAGGTCTGGCTACCGACATAGTCAAAAATGTGCGGGTGCCCGTGGAATTCGGAGGAGGCATTCGGACGCTCAAAGGTATCAAAGAGCTGCTGGATGCAGGATTTTATCGCGTGGTTTTAGGCACGAAGGCCATCACCGACGAGCGCTTTTTGAAAGTGGCCTTTTCTCGATTCAAAGATAAGGTGATCGTGAGCATAGATGCCAAACAGGGCTCTGTGCAAATTGCCGGATGGAAAAGGAACCTGAAGGGGATGGATCCTCTTGCCTTGTGCCTTCGCCTGAAGAAAACCGGTTTTAAGCGCGCCATTTACACGGATACGCTGAAGGACGGGACCCTAGCCGGCCCTAACATCAAAGGCATAAAAAATCTTTTGTCCAAAGCTGGCTTAAAACTGATAGCCTCCGGCGGGATATCCTCTTTGGACGATATATATAGACTGCGGCGATTAGAAAAAGAAGGTTTAGAGGCCGTTATTATTGGCAAGGCCCTGTATGAAGGCAAAATGACCTTGTCGCAGGCTTTAAGAGTATGATAGATATGGAGATCCTGAGCTTAAACGCTTGAAAATCTTTCTGAAATTTTCTGCGCGAGCTCAGGATTAATTCTCGCTCGCTTCCTTCAGGATTCCATAAGCGATTCTGAGCGAAGTGAAGAATCTAGCGCATATCATTTACTCACACTGCGTGTTCGTAAATGATGCGCTCATTAAAAGGAGGAGGGATATGGTAAAAAAAGTATTTATGTTGTTTCTCTTGGGTGTCTTTACTGTTTTTCTGAGCAGTTGTGCGACCACCCGTAAATACTCGGATTCTGAAATCGCAAGCTTGAAGAATCAGATTTCACTCTTGGAAGAAAAGCTCAAGGATAAGGAGGATGAGATCTACGGCCTCAAAGAAGCTTCGATGAAGGGTGAGCAGTTTAAGTCAAGCAAGAAGGTTGTCGGTGAGGTAAAATCCCGGCCTAACGTAAAACAGATCCAGATGGCCCTGCAAGGCGCAGGTTACAACCCCGGGCCTATTGACGGCCGTATGGGCAAGCAGACGCGCAGCGCTATTAGGCAATTCCAGTCAGCCCACAACCTGGCCGTAGATGGCAAAGTGGGGAAAAAGACATGGGC
>JAZDOJ010000052.1:0-101020 GCA_043798795.1 Candidatus Omnitrophota bacterium | reverse complement strand
TGATTTCTACAAAACCATAGGAAGGGGAAGGAACGTAAAAATTGATGTCTCCCAGCTTTCTTAAGGGGTTATTTTGGGAAAAGCCGGAAAAGGTGACGACCCATAAACCTCTTTGCCTTGCTTTTTGTGTAGCCTTGAGAATATTCTTTGATCTTCCGGAGCTGCTTATAGAAAACAGGATATCCCCTGCCTCACTCAAAAGGCGGATGGGTGTCTCAAAGACAAACTCGAACCCTAAGTCATTGCTGAGGCAGGTCAAGAGGCTGGCGTCATTAAGGACGAGCGACGGCACGTTTGCATTCTTTAATAAATCGACTGAGACGTGGCTGGCAATGGAGGCGCTGCCTCCGTTTCCAATCAAGAAAACCTTGTTTCCTTGTCTCTTGAGGCGCCTGATTCCTTGAATGACCCTCTGGGTTGCCTTATCAAAAGAAAGGGCCTGGCCCGCATGATCTTTACACTCGATCCTTAAAAAAAGGCCATTCAGATTTTGAAAATATGTTTTTTTCACTTAAGCAGGGTTGAGATGTATTTATACAGAGGGACAGGCTCAACGGCCGAACGGTTCCCCACAATCAAAACCTTCATCGCGCCCACCGCGTTTCCGATGAACCCAACGACTTCCATAGGCTGATTTTTGAAAACACAAGGAGAGGTTATGGAAAAATAGGCATCACCCGCTCCGATCCTGTCAACGATTTCCTTGGAGAATATGGGGATCTTATGAAAACCTCCTTTACGGGAATAGGCCAAAGCCCCCTGGTGGCCCCGGGTGATTATGATTTTGGAGCAATGCAGCTGTTTACTGATTTTTAAAACCAGCTTTTCCAGATGGGCATAGCGGTCATGGCAGGCAAACCGGATCTCCGGTTCATCAATGCATATGTAGTCGGCACGGTTAAACTTTGTAATAAGGTTAAACCCGAGATTCGCGCTATTGGTCTGGACATTCACTGCCAAGAAATTCGCTTTTTGGCAAAGGGTCTGGATAATCCTGGGCGTGACCAGGCCGTGGCCGAAATCAGCGACGAGCACCATATCGAATTTTTTAAGGTTGGATTCCAGATACGCGACGATTTTATCCTCTAAATCGCCGGGTAAAGAGGGGCCGTCCGGCAGGTAACAGATCTCAAAGAGTTTAGTCAAAAAGTGCGGATCGACAAAACGGCGCTTGACAACCGTGGGTGCGTCTTTGCGCTCAAAAAGTTGCGTCTTGACGTTCGGCTTCAGGTGGGCCTGAATGAAATCTTTGTAATCATTGAGCCTGCCCAGGACGCTGACCAAGGTTACTGATTTGCAGAATCCTGCGATATGATTGCTGGCGGCCAGCACACCTCCGGCAAAGATCTCTTCGTTTAAAAACTTGGAGGCAAGGATATTGTCCTTCTGAGACTTGCCCATGCCAAAGCAATAATGGTACTCATCGATAATGATATCCCCAATGACCAAGACGCTGATATCCTTTAAACCCTTAAGCGCCTCTATGAGATCAGAGCCTACATATCGTTTTCTGAATTTTAGAAAATAATCCTTGGCCTCCGGCGGATAGGGGGTCAGATGCGTATTGATCAGGGCGGTGGATGAGAAGGAAACCTCGTCCGTAAAATGGATCCTTCCGCCGACGGATTTAACCGCCTGTTCCTCCTCAAGGATCATCCCCGTAATATCCGCTTTCCTCCTGACATAATCGCTTCCCTTGGCATAAAGGTGCGGCTTAAGCCTTTTTATGGTTTCAACGGCCGTAGGTCCGTCGTTAATCGCCACGAAATCAACGCACCCGATGGCCGCAATACTTTCCGCGCGTAAGATTTGATTAAAAATGGGCCTTCCCGGCCCCTTGTTGACAAATTCATCCTTGGTCAGAGTAACTACCAGAACATCCCCTTCTTTCTTGGCCGCTTCAAAATGCTTGATGTGGCCCGGATGAAGCAGGTCAAAAACACCGTGGCACAGGACAATGATTTTATTTTTTTTTCTTAAATCCTTTAAAATACTAACCAATTCTTCAAGGCTCTTAATCTTAGAATTCGTATTCGTTCGCTTCATCATCTGACCTCATGATTCAGGGGCAGTTTCAAAGCCCGTCCTGGAAAGATAACGGAACCATTCCTTTGTGGCTTTCTTAATACGCGCAGCCGTCCAGACAGGCGCATCTTTCCAGTAGTTGATGTTTTCCAGGACCTTCTTTATCCCCTGCTCAAAAGAAATCTTAGGGTTCCAGGCAAGGGCCCTTTTGATTTTAGAGATATCCGCCCAGGTGCAATCAGGCTCACCAGGCCTCCTGGGGATATGGATCTTTTTGCCGCCAAGCAATCGGACCAGCTTATTAATGGTCTGCGGATTCCCGCTTCCGACGTTAAAGACGTCATTTGTTATGGGAGAGCGGGCCGCTTTTATAAAGGCATCGACCACGTCGCTGACATAGACAAAATCTCTTCTTTGCGTTCCGTATCCAACAACCGTAAAGGGCCTGTTCGCCAATTTCTGGGCGATAAACACGCCGATGACAGCGCCATATGTCCCCGAGGTCCTGGCGCGCTCACCATAGACATTAAAAAGCCTCAAAGAGAGGACGGGTAATCTATAAAGCCTGGACCAAAATAACGCATAATATTCACCCAAATATTTAGTAAGGGCGTAAGGGTATCGGGGACACAGGGGGCTTGTTTCGGGAGTCGGATATTTCTTGGGAATCCCATAGCAGGAAGAAGAAGCTGTATAAATAAATCTTTTGACCCTGTTTTGCCTTGCCGCTTCCAAAACAGCAAGCGTCCCATCCACATTCGCCCTGTGATACTTATAGGGTTCGACGACAGAAGGGACGATATCGGCAAGGGCTGCAACATGAAAAACCCAATCTATGCCTTTAAAATGCCTGCGGATACCATGCGCCTGCGTAATATCCGCGTTAATAAAAACGAAATTCTTTTCTTTTCTTATGGTTTCGAGATTCTTCAGCCGGCCTGTGGCCAGATTGTCTAGAACCGTAACTCGATGGCCCTCCTGAATCAGGCGCTCGGCCAGATGGGAGCCGATGAAACCAGCGCCGCCGGTGACTAAAACCCTTTTCATCTTCTTTAAAACTTTATGGAGAGTTTCTTATGTTGATGTTTCCTTAGCCACAATTTGTGGAGGCCGTACCACTCCACGGTCTTCTTTAAACCTTGCGTAAATTCAATCTTGGCCTTCCATCCCAGCCTCTTAAGCTTGCTTGAATCAAGGGAGTATCTTAAATCATGGCCGGGCCTGTCCTTTACGAACTTTATGGAGCTTTCAGGTTTTGACAGATTCTTAAGAATTGCCTTCGCCACTTCGATATTCTTTCTCTCTTGGCCGCTTCCGACATTATAGACTTCTCCTGTTTTGCCTTTTTCCAGAATCAAAAGGATAGCCCTGATGCAGTCGCTCACAAATAACCACTCTCTGGAATTCTTTCCCCTGGCATAAATAGGGATTTTTTTATTTTGCGATGCTTTCAAGATGGCCAGGGGAATCAGTTTTTCCGGATACTGCCAGGGGCCATAGTTATTGCTGGGCCGCACGATGAGGGCAGGAAAGGCATACGTCCTCATGGTGGCCTTGACCAGTAAATCTGCTGCAGCCTTGCTGGCGGCATAGGGGCTGTTAGGCTTAAGAGGCGAATCTTCGCTGAAACTCCCCTTTTCGATATCTCCGTAAACCTCATCCGTTGAAATCTGGATGAATCTATCGACCCGGAATTTTTTTGCCGCCCCTATTAGGACATGGGTGCCTTTGATATTGGTGTCCAGAAAGGGATCGGCATTAACGATGCTCCTGTCCACGTGAGTTTCTGCGGCAAAATGGAGGATGGCTTCTGGTTTCTCCCTTCTTATGATCTCTTCAACGGCCCTCCTGTTGCAAATGTCTGCCTTATAGAATCGATACCGCCCCTTGACTTCCCTTAGTCTTTCCAGGTCAGCCGCATAAGTCAGTTTGTCGATGACAACTACCCTGTAACCCTTTTTTACCGCCTCCCTGACGCACGCGCTGCCGATAAAACCAGCACCGCCGGTGATCAAAAGCCTACGTAATCTTTTACGCATTCTTCCAGTACCTCTTTTATATTCCTGACAGGAGAACCGGAGTCTTTTAGTTTTCTTACAGACATAAGCAGGTTTGTCCTGACCAGATTCAGTTTTTTGTAGTCGATGATTTTATATTGAAAACCAGGGACATATTTTTTATAGACATCTAAAAGGTCAGGGTACCTCAAACCCCCCTGATTGACGACATGATAGATGCCGCTAGCGTCTTTTCGCAAGAGGTGTTTTAAGGCTTTTATAAAATCAGGGATATAGGTCAGCGAATTGGGCAGGTCAATGACCTTTTTATAGGTGATGAGTTTGCTGAGGATATTTCTGGGGTGCGGCCGGTTATCCAAAGGAATGCGGATTCTTAAGATCAGGATGTCGGCTTCCTTGAACAAAGCCTCAAGGCCCTTCTCCGCATAAATCTTGGTCCGGCTGTAATACAAATCAAAAAAATCAGGCGGCCTCTCTTCTGTTATAGGCTTATCCTTGGCATAATCGAAATGATAGATGCAGCCGCTGCTGATATGAACTAATTTTATCCTGTTTCTCAGGGCTGCCTCTGCCAGGAGTAACGGAATATAGGTGTTTGCAAAAAGGGTCTTATCTTTATCGCGTTCGCAGTCATCGACGTTACGCGCACCCGTATGTCCGATGCAATTGATTAAGATATGGGGCTTATACTTGTTGATTTCGCCTTGCACATCTTTAAAGGAACGGATGAATTTTGCGCTCAAAGCGCATTGAAAGGCCTCCTGCAACCTCTCCCCAATAAAACCTTTTCCCAGGATCAAAATCTTATTTTTCATCTTTTAAAAGAAGGCCGAGATACTCTCCGTAGCTGGTTTCGATGGACTCGGCCAGCTTCTTCAGCTGGGCCTTGCCGATAAAACCCATGCGAAAAGCCACCTCTTCAATGCACCCGATCTTCAACCCCTGCCTCTCTTCTATGGTCTTAATAAAAATAGAGGCATCGATCAGAGAATCAAAAGTCCCCGTATCGAGCCAGGCAAACCCGCGGTTTAACAACTTTACCGATAACTGACCTCTTTTTAAATACGCGTTGTTGATATCCGTGATTTCGAGCTCCCCCCTTCCAGAGGGCTTAAGTTTCTTTGCGATAGAAACGACGCTGGGGTCATAGAAATAAAGCCCGGTCACCACCCAGTTCGATTGGGGCTTTCTGGGCTTTTCCTGGATGGAGGTGACTTTGCCTCTTTTATCAAACTCGATCACGCCGTAGCGATGCGGATTTTTAACGTAATAGCCCAACGCCATAGCCCCCTTCTTAAGGCGCGAAGCTTCCTTTAGGATCTGCGTGAGGTTGTGCCCGTAAAAAATATTATCTCCGAGGATCAAGGCGACGGATTCCTTTGCGATAAATTTCTCTGCGATGAGGAAACTTTCCGCTATGCCCCCGGGCCTCTGTTGCTCCAAGTAAGTGAGCCTGATCCCGATCTCCCGCCCATCTCCCAGCAGGTCCTTAAACCGCTCTAAATCCCGGGGAGTGGAAATGATTAAAATATCCTTTATACCGGCCAGCATCAGGGTCGATAGCGGATAATAAACCATGGGTTTATCATAAACAGGGAGCAGTTGCTTACATACCCCTCTGGTAATCGGGTAAAGTCGCGTGGCCTTTCCTCCGGCTAAAATAATCCCTTTCATCAATGGGCCCCTCCGTAATTAAAATACAGAAATAATAGTATGACCAGGGACGTTAACGTCACGCTGTTTGCCGTTATAATGATGGGGTCTCTGAGGTGACAACCGTAGACAATCCATAACGACACACCCAGAGAAAGCTGCACGATCATCATCAAACTTACGTCTTTGGCGGATTTGTTCTTGATCACCTTGATGATCTGCGGGACAAAGGAAAACATGGTTAGCACTGCTGCTAAAGTGCCGATCAATCTCCAGGGCATTGTTTGGCTTCCTTACTCTTGACCAATTTCAAGAAACGCCTCTTGCCGACCTTAAGAATCCCTTCTCTTTCTATAAGAGCTTCCTCTTTATCGATTCTTTCGCTCCCTAGGTACACTCCCCCTTGCGCGATCAGTCGACGGGCTTCGTTTTTGCTGGCCGCCAAACCGCTCTCAACGAGGATATCCAGGATATTCTTTTTTCCTGAGCCCAGGAGGTAAGAAGGGATCTCTTGAGGAACCTGCTTCTGACTGAACACTCTTTCAAACTCCTCTGCGGCCAAACGCGCCTCTTTCTCCCCATGATACTGGGCGATGATGAGCTTCGCCAGATTCATTTTGGCCTGCCGGGGATGCTGCTCCTTAACGGCCTGTATGTCTTCATCCGTCAACAGCTCGTAATACTTAAGCATGAGCTCATCCGAGATGGACATAATCTTACCGAACATCTCTTGAGGAGCTTCATGGATGCCGATAAAATTTCCGAAGGTCTTGCTCATCTTTTGCACTCCATCGATACCCTCCAGAAGCGGCATGGTCAAAACCACTTGAGGCAATAATGAAAAATCTTTTTGAATATCCCGGCCGATGAGAAGATTGAAGATCTGATCCGTTCCTCCCAGCTCCACGTCCGCTTTTAATACCACGGAATCATAGCCCTGTAAAAGCGGATACATAAATTCCAATAGGGAAATGTCCTCCTGCCTGGACAGTCTCTTCTTAAAATCCTCCCTGGCCAGTATCTGGGAAACGGTCGCCTGTTGCGTGAGCTCTAAGAAGCCCACAACAGTCAACTTCTCGAACCAGGCGCTGTTGAAAACAATCTTCAAGCGCTTCAAATCAAGTATTTTAGAGACCTGTTTCTTATAGGTGGAGGCGTTACGAACGATCTCTTCTTTCGTCAGGGGCTTTCTTTTCTCCGACCTTCCTGTGGGATCGCCGATTCGGGCGGTGAAATCACCGATCAAAAAGATGACTTGATGACCCAACTCCTGGAATTGCCTCATCTTCCTTAAGAGGACGGTGTGGCCCAGATGGATATCAGGGGCTGTCGGGTCAAATCCGGCCTTGACCACCAGGGGCCTTTTTGTTTTGGCGCACCCTTCCAGCTTTGTCCTAAGCTCATGCTCGGAAATCAAATCGACGCAGCCGCGCTTGATGATGGCTAATTGTTTGTCGATATCCATCCCTCACCTCGCCTGTTGGAATCTAACCATCTATATTTTTGCCGACAGTCCGATTTTAGCCTGCTCCACATCCACCTTGATGATCTTGACCTTGAACTTATCTCCGGGTTTCAGCTGAGAGACGGCCTCCTTGTCTATTTCGCTTGCATACACCAGGCCTTCCAGGCCTTCTTCTATTTTGACAAACACCCCGAAGTCAGTGATACTGACGGCCTCAACCTCCAAGACGGTATCTAAGGGATACTTGGTCGCGATCTCGGACCAGGGACTTGGCTGCAGTTGCTTCAGGCCTAACACAATACGGCGATTCTGACTGTCCACGGAGGTCACCATCGCGTCGATCTTCTGGCCCTTTTTGAGCACATCTTGAGGATGCGCTATCCTTTTTGTCCAGGAGATATCTGATACATGGATCATCCCTTCGAGATTACTATCTAACTCGACGAAGGCTCCGTAATCCGTAAAGCCTCTCACTTTTCCGGTGACCTTGGTACCGGCCGGATACTTGGTTTCGGCCTCCAGCCACGGATTCTGTTCAAGCTGCTTGAGGCTCAAGGATATCCTGCGGGCCTCTTTGTCCACGTTAAGGATCTGAGTTTCGACCATGTCTCCGATAGCAAACAGCTCGCTCGGATTATTGATCCTTTTTGTCCAAGAGATTTCTGAAACATGGATCAAGCCCTCGATGCCTTTCTCCAGTTCCACAAACACCCCGTAAGGCAGGATATTAACGACCTTGCCTTTGATCTTGGAACCGACGACAAATTTGTTTTCTATATCCTGCCAAGGGTCCAGAAGCCTCTGCTTTAATCCAAGCGATATCTTACCTTGCTCCTTGTCCAGGTTAAGCACCATGACTTCAATCTTGTCTCCCAAAGCCACGATCTCCGAAGGATGGCTGATCTTGGACCAGGACATGTCCGTGATATGCAAAAGCCCGTCCACCCCCCCTAAGTCCACAAAGGCGCCGAAATCCGTTATCGCCTTGACGTTGCCTGGATAAACGAGGCCGATCTTCAGGTCCAGCCATATTTTATCCTTGGCCTCTTCCCTCTCCTTCTGCACAGCCTCTCTGCGGCTGACGATGATGCTTCTTCTTAAGTTGTTGATCTTCACGATCTTAAACTTGAAAGGCTTGTACATGATCTCTCTTTCGGAAACGTTCTTAAAGGCAGAGAGCGAAGAGGGCAGGAACCCTTCGATACCCATTACATCGACCAGGAATCCCCCTTTGACTTTTTTAATGGGCCGGCCCTCCACCAACTCGCCTGTCTGAGAAAACTTCACGATCTTGTCCCAGCCTTGAATGCGCATGGCTTTTTCACGCGACAGCTCGATATTGCCAGCGTCATTCTCTATGGACTCGACAAAAAACTCAAGTTCCTTGCCGACCTCTAAGTCCTGCGAACTGAATTCCGCGATCGCAACGATCCCCTCGGATTTAAATCCCACATCCACCAGCACCTCTTTGGCCTTGATCGCAACGATCCGGCCTGATACCACCTGGCCTTCCTTAATGAGTTTGATGCTTTGATTGTAAAGTTCCTCAAGTTCTGATTTGGCTTGTTCCATTCTTCCTTCTCCTTAATGATTAATGTTTTGGACTTTAATGTTTTGCTTATTCTATGAACTACGAACTAATAAATACCCCCTTCCTCAAGAGATTTTGAAACTGAGATAAAAGCGAAAGGAAAACGGATGGTAAGATTTGAGGGCCTAACATGAAAGATGCCTAATGCCTGCCATGATGCGTTGCGCGATCTCCTGATAAGGCATCCTCCTTTCTATAAGAATTTGCTGACCGAAACACACGGTTATCTTAGCGGGCTTTATAAATTTGGCTCCTTTGGGCAAGGCTTCTTCAGAACCTTTGATAAAGGCCGGAATCACCGGACAATCGAGTTTAGCCGCCAAAAAACCAATACCTGGCTGCACCGGCCCCGCTTGGCCTTGAGATTGCCGTGTGCCTTCGGGAAATAAAAGCAGGCCCATGTTGCCTTTAACGCGTTTCATCGCTTCCTTTATAGCAGACAGATCAGCCGATTCTCTCTTGACGGGAAAGACATGAACGTGCGACAGCCACCACCGAAGCACTCGATGAGAAAACAGATCATGGCGTGCCATATAACTTAAGGCTCTCGGACAACTGCTCCCTAAGGCCAATGGGTCCAGGAAGCTGACGTGGTTGGCGGCAATGATAAATCCTCCCTGACGTGGGATATTTTCTTTTCCCTTTACGTCCAATCGACACATGATCTTGAAAAAGAGGAAACATAATAAGCGCGAAACCCAATGTATCATAACTCTTAAAATTCAATCTAAAGATGCCTTCTGACTAATTGCTTACCCAGTTCAATCAGCTTCTGCGATTGACGCGGCTTCTTTGATTCCGCATAAATGCGCACAATCGGCTCTGTGCCGGAGGCGCGCAGCATCAGCCAGCTCTCATCCGCACAGATCATTTTGACTCCGTCGTAATCCTTGACCTCTACCACCTCATTCTTAAGCAAACGAGAGGGGAGTTTCTCACTTTTAATCCTGATGCTGGCCTCCAATTTTACCTCATCGCGCAGGTAATAGTAGCGGCCGAACTTTTTTTCAATCTCCTCCAGGATCTTTTGGATATTCTTACGGCGGTAGGCCATCATCTCAAGAAGCAGGAGGCCGGCTACCGTACCATCGCGCTCCGGGATGTACCCCTTGACCCCGATACCTCCGGCCTCTTCACCGCCCGCAAGAATTTCTTCTTTTTCCATAAGGTTAGAAATGTATTTAAAGCCCACGGGCGTTTCATAAAGTTTCACTTTCAGGAATCGGGCGATATGGTCGATCATGGTCGTCCCGGCGATAGTCTTGACAATGCCACCCCTCCATCCTCGGTCCTGATGAAGATGAAGGGTGAGCATCCCTAAGATCTTCTGCGGATGGACGAAAACTCCCTGGGAGGCCACAGCCGCGATCCTGTCCGCATCTCCGTCCAGGGCAATACCTAAATCATATTTTCCTTTTTTGACCCTTGATTTGAGTTCCTCCAGATGTTCCTCAACGGGTTCGGGACGTATACCTGCGAAGGAAGGATTGATCTCGTCGTGTATAAAATCAACTCGAATCCCCGTCCCTTTAAGAATATCGGCGATAAAACTATTTCCGGCTCCGTACATGGCATCGACCAGGACTTTGAATTTTCTGGTTTTTATCTTTTTTAAATCAATGTAGGAACGAATAAAACGGATGTAGCCGGCTGAAAGGTCTTCTGTTCTTATCCGAGTCGCCGCAGGATGAACTTCTTTAACCGGACTTTTACCTAAAAGGCTCTCGATGGCATCGGTTATTTCCGGGGAGGCTGAGCCTCCCGTAGGGTCTTTGATTTTAAAACCGTTATATTCACAAGGATTGTGGGATGCCGTTATCATCACGCCCAAATCAAGCCTTTTTGATTTTACGGCAAAACTTAAAATGGGCGTTGAGACAAACCGCTCAGATAGCAGGACGTCGATACCGTTATGACTCAAGACTTCAGCGCAGGTCCTGGCAAAAGAACCTGACAGGAAACGGGTGTCAAATCCGACGGCGACCCTTTTGCCTGTCCCCAGATAATCGGCGACCGCCTGAGAGACAATCCTCACATTCTTAAAGGTGTAGGTATCTCCTATGATGCCTCGCCATCCGTCTGTTCCGAACTTAATCTCTTGTTCCATCTTCTGCAAACCTCAATCTCTCTATAGCCTTGCGCGTATCGGGGGCAGCGAATATAAAAGACCCTGAAGCCAGGACATTGGCTCCAGCGCTGATTAACAACTTGGCTGTCCTGTCATTGACGCCCCCATCCACCGCGATATCTCCCTTAAAGAGAGAACGAAGCTTTTTAATTTTGGGCAACACCGACGGGATGAACCGCTGACCGCTGAAACCGGGAACCACCGACATGACCAGGACAAAATCAACATATTTAAGCAGCCTTTCGATTTTTTTCAAAGGCGTATGGGGATTCAAGGAAATCCCTAATCTTTTCCTTTTCGCTTTCAACTTGGATTTGAGAGTCATGAGCTCTTGTCTTGATATCGTCTCGGCATGCACCGTAATCATATCGCTGCCGCAAGCCAGAAAATCGTCAACCAGGGCCAAAGGATTGGTAATCATGAGATGCACGTCCAACGGCAACCGGGTCGCCTGCCTCATGAACCTGATGACACACGGGCCTATGGTGATATTCGGCACAAAATGTCCATCCATCACGTCGATATGGACCATATCCGCGCCTGCCCTCTCGATCCTCTTTAATTCGCGTGCCAGGCAGCTGAAATCCGCCGACAGAATAGAAGGCGCTATTTTAATCTTCATAAAGTTTATGCTCGGTTATATAGCTATAGACGCTCTCAGGCACCAGATACCTGAAAGACCTGGATTGTTTTATGCACTCACGGATCTGAAAACCTGAAACATCCACCGCGCGTATAGCCACTGTTTCGATATAAGAAGGTATATCCTCGAGCGGATACCCGGGCCTTGTCCCTGCAATGAATTTAACGAGCTTGGCGACTTCGCTCAAATCCTTCCAATCCTCCAGGTACTTCAGCAGGTCTGAACCGATGATAAAGTAAATCTCATCCAGGGGGAACTCCTTCTTAAACTCTCTGACGGTTTCGATCGTATAAGAGCGGCCGTCTCTTTTAATCTCTTTGTCCGAAACAGAAAAAAAACGATTGTTCTCGATGGCAAGCCTTACCATGGCGATTCGATCCTGGGCCTTGGCAATTCCAAGATCTTCTTTGTGCGGGGGTAGATACGCCGGAACAAATATGATTCTATCCAGGCCCAGTTTTTCTCTTGTCTCTTCCGCCAGAATCAAATGACCGATGTGGATCGGATTAAAAGTACCCCCCAAGAGACCTATCTTCAATTCCTCACCTGTCCACTGCCATAGACGACGTATTTATACGTCGTCAACTCTTCCAACCCCACAGGGCCGCGCGCATGCAGCTTATCCGTGGATATGCCGATTTCAGCGCCCAGGCCAAACTGATTTCCGTCGGTGAAACGTGTCGAGGCATTCAGGTAAACGCAGGCAGAATCCACTTCATTCAGGAACCGCTTGGCGCATGAGGCATCATCCGTCACAATCGTATCCGAATGATGGGAGCCAAAATGATTGATATGAACGATAGCCTCCTCTAAATCCTTCACCACCTTCACCGAAAGGATCAGGTCAAGATACTCTGTGCGATAGTCCTTGTCTTTGGCTTTTTTGATATCCTTTGCGATTTTCTTCGTAACGTCATCCCCGCGAATCTCAACGCCGGCCTCCTTAAATCTTTTTAACATCCCAGGCAGAAATCGTCGAGCCACTCCCTCATGCACGAGCAGGCTTTCCATGGCATTGCAGACGCCGGGCCTCTGGACTTTGGCATTAAAACAGATACTTTGCGCCATATTCAAATCCGCCTCTTCGTCGACATAGACATGGCATATCCCTTTATAATGCTTGATAACGGGTATACGCGACAGCTTCATGACGCGCTTTATCAATCCCTCTCCACCACGCGGCATGACCAGATCTATAAAGGCATCCTGTTTGAGCAAGACATCGAGAGCGGACCTATCCGCCGTGGCTAACAAAGAAACAGCGCCTTCAGGAATACGGTGTTTTGCCATCACGGCCTTGAGGGTCTTAAATAGGACCAGGTTTGAAGTTAAGGCTTCACGACCACCTCTTAAGATGACACTGTTGCCTGACTTAAGCGCAAGTCCCATACAGTCACTGGTGACGTTAGGCCGCGATTCGTAAATAATGGCGATCACCCCTATAGGAACACGCACCTTGCGGATCCTGAGACCGTTGGGCCTGGCCCACGCTTTTATCAACCCGCCTACAGGATCTTTCAACCTGGATATCTGAATCAGGGTCTCGGCCATCTCCCTGATTTTTTTTTCATTAAGGGTGAGTCTTTCCAAAAAAGCTACTGGATGACCCCTGCGGCGAGCCTCAACAATATCCTTTTTATTGGCTCGCAAAATAAGGTCTTTGTTCTTAAGGAGGCAGGCCGCCATTTCCTTAAGAAGAGCGTCCTTCTTTGACGAGGGAACCTGGGCCATATATCGTGATGCGGCCTTCGCCTTTTTGGCTATCTCTGTGATTTGCTGTTTCAGATTCATTTTTAACCTTTATGCATGCTCTTAAAGAATCGCGATGTTATCCCGATGAATAATCTCCTTGGCGTAACGCGCGCCCTTAACCTTCTCCAGCTCTCTGCAAGAAATGCTTACCCTTCCTCTTGCAAATTCGCATCCCTCTTTATCCACCAGGCTCACAATATCTCCCGGGCAGAAATCCCCTTCGCAAGCAGTAATACCGACGGAAAGCAGGCTTTTCTCTCGCATGAGGGCTGTGCGGGCACCTTCATCCACGGTGATCCTCCCTTTTGGCTTAGAGCTAAAGGCGATCCAGCGCTTACGGGCGGCCATTCCCTTCTTGGGCAAAAATAAAGTCCCAGATGCTTGCGGCTCTTTTAAAACAGACAAGATGATATCTTTCTTCCTGCCATTGGCCAACACGCAGGGTATACCTGAATCCGTAGCGATCTTGGCCGCTTCCAGCTTAGAAATCATGCCACCCCTGCAGGTCTTCTTAAGAGTGGGGCACGCCAAAGCTTTTATGGAAGGGCTAATCTCATCCACCAGCCTGACGATCGTCTTTTTATCTTTTTCCAGCAGGCCGTCCACGTCAGAAAGTATGATCAGGATATCGGCCGAAATGAGACCCGCCACTAAAGCGGATAGCCGGTCATTGTCGCCAAACTGGATCTCCTGCGTGGATACGGTGTCATTTTCATTGACAATAGGCACAAAATGGGGCTTTAAAAGCTCAAGGAACGTATTCTTGGCGTTGAGATAGCGCTGCCGGTCGTTAAAATCATCCCAGGTCAAAAGGATCTGGGCGATGTGAATACCTTCTCCTTTGAGAAAATCACGATAGGTATCGATCAGTTCATTCTGGCCGATGGAGGCTGCGGCCTGTAAGCGGTGTAATTGTCTCGGCCGCTTCGGCCACTTCAAGATATGCATGCCTAAAGCAATGGCGCCCGATGAAACGATCACGACCTCTTTACCGCTTTTCTTCAGGGCGATCACCTGCCGGACGATTTTGTGCAAATCGCGGGAGTCAAAGCCGCCTTCTTGAGAATAAAAAAGGCTGCTACCTACCTTAATGACGATCCTCTTATAGTTTTCGTGCAACACCTTCCATGAGCTCCTTCAACCCTTCACCTTTCAGGGCTGATATTTCATAAACTTTCCTCTTTTTGGCCTTAAGGAAGCGCTTTAGGTTTTCTGCGGCAGCTTCCAGGTCCATCTTATTGGCTGCGATAACCTGTGGCTTCATGTCCAGGCCCTTGCCCTTGGCATAGCTTTTAAGTTCCCTGTTGATAACCTTGTAATCCTCAAGCGGGTCCCTTCCTTCCAGTCCTGACATATCTACGACATGAATCAGAATCTTGGTGCGCTCGACATGTCTTAAGAATTTATCTCCCAATCCCCTTCCCTGGGAAGAGCCTTCTATCAAGCCAGGGATATCCGCAACCACGAAACTTCTGTCCAAGGCGGCCACCACGCCCAGCACAGGAGATTTCGTTGTAAATGGATAATGGGCTATTTGCGGCCTCGCATTGGAAATACGGGAGATCAGTGTTGATTTGCCGACGTTAGGAAAACCCACCACGCCGACTTCCGCTATCAGCCTTAGATCCAGGAGAAGCTCCCTTTCTTCTCCAGGCTCACCCGCCTCTGCTTCCCGGCGGTGCCTATTGCCTTTACCTCCCGCACCACCTCGGGCAACGACAAACTGCTCCTCGTCTTTATCTAAATCACGTAAGAGGCAATCCGCCTTTAAATCCCTGACCATGGTGCCGCAGGGAACACGGATATAGACGGGCCTCTCTCCTTTACCTTTCTTTTTCTTACCTGACCCATGGCCTCCGCGGCTGCCTACAAAATGCCTGTTGTACTTAAAATCGAGGAGTGTATGCAGATTTCTTTGCGCTCTTACGATGATATCAGAGCCCCTGCCTCCGTCTCCTCCGTCCGGCACCCCGAAACGGCAATACTTGTCACGATAAAGACTGTTACAGCCGTTTCCCCCTGAGCCGGCTTTAACGTAAATCCTCGCCTGGTCGATAAACATAACCGGCTATTGCGTGGTGATATCCGTTATTTTAAGACGGGTGAAGGTCTGCCTGTGCCCCTTGGTCCAATGCTTAGACTTTCTTCGCCAGTATTTGAAGCTAATCGCTTTAACGCCCTTGCCTTGCTTTAAAACCTGGGCCCGGACAGTGGCATTCGTAAGATATGGACGACCCACCTCGATCTTTTTTTCCTTGGACAAAAGCAGGACCCTGTCCAGCTTGATCTCTTTTCCTTCCTCAGCAGACAGCTTTTCGACTTCAATCACATCATCCTTTTTTACGTTAAACTGTTTTGCTCCAACTTCAATGACTGCATACATTTGCCTTCCTCCTGAAATGGCTGATTTTCAAAAGTACACGATTATCCCCGTAAAAACGCTTGAAATCATTATAATAGCACAATTTTTTGGGTAATCAAGGAAAATAACCCGATTTGAGTCAGGAGATTTTTATATCTTCGATGTGGGCCTGAGGGTTTGAAACCAGATTGACCCTGGTCTTAAATCTTGTCTCGATAACCTTTAGATTTTCCTTGTGGTTCAAGATCTCATCTATCACGACAGGATTTAAATCGAGGTTCACCTGGGATGCCTTTTTCTCTTTTAAAAACCTCTTGAGCTCTTTAAGCACATAGATGGCCGTTGTCGTCGGCGATTTAACCTTTCCCCGGCCATGGCAATAAGGGCAGGTCTGATAAGAAAGCATGTGCACGGTCTTATGCACGCGCTCCCGCGTCATCTCAACCAGGCCGAACTTAGAGATACCTAAGATATCGTATTTGGCTTTATCGCCGCTTAAAGCCTTCTTGAGGATATTCAAGACCTCCCGGCGGTGATGCTCCCTCCCCATATCGATAAAGTCGATAACGATAATACCTCCTAAATCGCGCAAAACCAATTGACGGGCGACTTCTGCGGCAGCCTCGCAATTCACTTTAAAAGCAGTCTCCTCCTGGCCGAATTTCCTCTTAAAGCCTCCGCTATTGACATCAATCACGACCAGGCCTTCCGTAGGCTCTATGATCAGGTAGGCCTTGGATTTTAAATAAACGTGACTTTCAAAGATCCTGTTGATCTGCTTCTCGATTCCCTTCTCTTCGAATAGATTATCCCCCTTGTAGAGCTCGATCCTTTTTGCCATGTGGCTTAAGAAGTGCCTCATGAAATTCTGGATCCGATAATATTCGGGCTTTGAATCAACGATGAGCCTGGTGACCTCATCCGTAAAAGTATCCCTGATCACCCGTAGCGTCAGATCGTACTCTTCATAGATGAGGTGGGGTGCACTCTGGCGCGCAATGAGGCGTTCCAGCCTCTTCCATAACTTAAAGAGAAACTGGGCATCCTGGGCAATATCTTTCTTGGATTTGCCGCTGGCTGCTGTTCGCACGATATACCCGACATCCTTAGGCAGTTTGATCTCGCGAAGCATCTGCTTCAGGCGTTTTCTCTCCTCCTCATCCTCTATGCGCCTGGATACGCCGATCTGGTTCTCCTGAGGCAGGAGCACGAGACACCGGCCAGCTAGCCCAATCTGCGTCGAAAGCCGGGGCCCCTTTGTCCCGAAAGACTCTTTGACCACCTGCACCAGGATATCCTGGCCCTTTTTCACCTCGCGACGCACTGCCGCCTTGGGCTGCTCCAGGCCTTCATAAGCCGATTCTATTTCGGACAGATAAAGAAACCCCTTTTTGGGCAAACCGATATCAACGAACGCAGCCCCAATGGATGGCATCACCGCTTCAATTTTGCCATTATAGATATTGCCGACAATCGTCCTGTCCTGGGGCCTTTCAATATAAAACTCCTCAAGCCGAGTGTCGGAGATGACCGCAACGCGTTTTTCCTGAGGCTCAACGTTTATAAAAATTTCTTTAGGCATTTTTTTCAACCTCTTTTATATGGATTCCTTCGGGCAACTGTTTTGACAACCATTCCCGGAACTCTTCCAACCCCACCTCTTCCCTTAAGACGATGGCTGCCTCTTCACGGTCGCTTTCAAGCCCTAACTTTAGAGCGCGCCGCATGCTGAGTTTCGGATGGGGATTAAATCCTTGCGTCATTTTAAGAGGCAGGCCGCTTCGGCGAAACGCTCGCATCAACAGGCGCATCAGGTCCAGATGCGAGATATATTTCATATTTCCTTTTTTTGTAAAAACAAAGTTTATTCTCATCATAAAAACAAAGGACACCTCTTCTTGTCACACCCTGAAAAGGTGTCCTAAGAAAAACATAACTCTTGTTGTAGCCTATTTTTTCTTCTTATTTCTAACAACAGCTTTTTCTTCGGCCTCGCCCTCAATGGGGCT
Source organism: Candidatus Omnitrophota bacterium (assembly GCA_043798795.1). Taxonomy (GTDB): domain Bacteria; phylum Omnitrophota; class Gorgyraeia; order Gygaellales; family Profunditerraquicolaceae; genus JBDRKE01. The sequence continues at coordinate 83,374 of JAZDOJ010000052.1, read as the reverse complement.
AAGGCTCTTTTCCAATTTCGTAATCTCTTCCTGAGAGAACTCGCCTTCTTTGACGATATGGGCAGTGATAAAGATCAACAGGTCTACTTTTTCTGTATCATAGGTTTCCCTCCTGAATAAGGCTCCCAGAAAAGGAATATCTTTTAATAAAGGAACACCTATTATCTGCTTGCTCTTGACATCCTTAAGCAAGCCTCCGATCACGATCGTCTCCCCGTCTTTCAAAAGCACCTGGGTCTGCGCTTCACGCACATCAATAACAGGATAGCTAGTGCTGGTGAGGAGAGTGCCTGCGCCGTCCCTAGACTCTGCATCGATGCTAGAGGTCGTGGAGGTGATGCTGGGATGAATAATCATGTTGATGTAACCCTCCTCGCTGATCTGAGGCACGACATTGAGGCGGATGCCTATTTCCTGATAATAGTCTAAAGTCTGCGTCACGGTCGCTGTTGTCCCTGCGGTAGCAGAACCTGCGGTCACGGTAGAGCTCAGGATTGGCGTGTGAAAACCGACCAGGATGGATGCTTCCTGGTTATCCAGTGTCAATATCTTGGGGCTGGAGAGGGTGTTGGTGCTGGCATCCTCTTCAAGGGCGTGCAAGATGACCTCAAAATTTGTTCCTGTCAATTTTCTAAATATAAACTCAGCACCCATTTGATAAGGATACATACCTGTAACGGACGACTCAAGAGCTCCAAAAACCGAGGGCTTAACCAAAGGGACCGCGCTCTGCGCCGCTATTGTAGAGGAATCTATCCCGCCGCTCTTTCTCGAGGCGGTCACAAAACCTGGAGTGTTGGTTTCGGCTCCAGTGGAACCTGTCCCAAAGTCAACGCCTAAATCTCTTAACTTATTCCTGTTGACCTCTATCAGCTTGGTTTCGATAAGCACCTGTTGAGGTTTTTTGTCAATCACAGGAAGAATGACATTGCGGATCCTGTCCAGAGAAGCCGCTGTATCCGTGATGACTAATATCTTGGATTTGATGGAAGATTCAAATTCGGCTTTGCGAGAAACCGTATCACCCGTCGCCGACCTCTCAATGGAAATGGTCTCGGCTTTAGCCGACTCCTCCCTTTCTCTGGATAAGCCCATCGAAGACACTGATTCCTTCCCGATTTTGAAAGTGCCAAACTGCCATCCTTTCAACCCACGGGAGTAAAGGACAGAGATCTTGCCTCGCGGAGAGAGCAACGGAATGAGAATCTTTTGGGCATCCTGAGCGTCCAGAAATTTGAGTGTAAAAATCTCTGTCTGCAAGGCCTCCTCAGCCTGGATCTTGGATATGTTCTCCATTTTGGTGACCAGGATAATATTCCCCTGCCTCTGGTAACCAAAGCCATACGTCTTCAGGAGCACATCCAACGCTGTCTCCCAGGGAACATCCACAAGTTTGATAGTGACATTGCCGATCACATCAGGGGTGCTGACGATATTCACCCCCGATTTATAGGAGATGATCTTCAGGACATTCTGGATGTCGGCTTCCTTAAAGTCTAAGGTCACATTTTCAGAAGCAGATAAACTTCCTTCGGCAAAATCCTGATCGGGATCGGATCCCGCAAAAGGCTCCTGATTAACTTCCGATGCCTCTGGCAGACTCCTCTTCATGGCAGGATCGCTGGGAGGTACGTCCTGTTGGGCAAAAGAGTAAAAATAAAAACCTGATGCCGCCAGGCAAAACAAAACACCGAGATACAAAAACTTTAGCTTTTTCACCTTTTCTCCTCCTTCTTGGCTTCATCCTTGAACTCTTGGACCTCTACGACCTTGGTTTGGCCATCCTTCATAAAAGTAACTTTTCCTTGTTCGACCTTCAAGACCCTAAAATCATCTATGGTATCGCCGACTTCTACAACCAGGCTGTTGACAACCGCGTAGGAGCGGCCATATTTGTCAAAGACCGTACCCTCGACGATCAAATCTGACTTTGCCTTTTCTCTGTCAAGGCTGATCAACCTGCCGTCGGATGTGACCAGGGGCATAAAAGGGTTTCGCGACGCCTTGGCCTGCTCATTCTTCTCCTGGCCATAGGCGATCAACGAAGTACGAATAACGCTTACCGAAATAATCGCCAGCACACCCACGAATATTTTTAGTTTGAACGCTCGCATGCTATTTTCCCAGATAGGTCTGCAACACAAGGTCCACTTTTTGTTGTAAAGAGTTCTCCTGAGGCGAAACCCTAATCTTGTGCACTATCAAAAGGGCCTCGGCGTTTTCTAAGTCATGGATAAAGGCCGTCAGATGACGGTAATCGCAGATCAGGTCCAAAGAAAGTAAAAGCGGTGTGAATTTCTCCGAGGGATGAGCCTTCTGCGCTTTGGAACCAGGGGATTCACGCGTCGGCTTCATCAAAACAATCTTCACATCATTCTTTTTGGCCAGCACGGAAATATCTTGATACAAAACGTGGATCTCTTCTTCATTAATGAGCTTTTTGGCCTTCGCCCTGAAAGGTTCCTGCGAACCGCCTGGTTTAGTTTTCAGAGTTTGCATGATCGCTAAATTTTTATTTAAAAACTCAAACTCTGTCTTAAGCCTAACCTTTTCAGGCTCCAGTCGCCTTAAGCTCTCCAGCTGCCCCCTCATAAGGATTCGCACATCCAAATAAACGACGAAGGTTAAGAGAAGAACAATGATCAAAGAGAGCTTTCTGTCGTCAAGGCGTAATTTATCCCGCCAGGCCACGAAGCGCGGCTCATTCAATAATTGCTCTACCTTCATCTTAATGTCCCTGCCAATGTGAAATCCAGCACATCAAAACTGCCAATCGTCCTTCTCTGCACGGAACCTAATTCCAGGCTGCTAAAGTTCTTAAAGAAAGCCGTATCGGTTTTTAGAAGATCAATAAACTCCTTGATGATGTCCATTTCCTCTTTCTGCAAAGAGACAACCGAGGCCCTTAACGTAAAATCTTTGGTATTGACGGAGAGTTCGGTAAACCAGATGCCGGGCAAGAGGCTGTTGCTCAGGGCCGCCAATTTTTCAGACCAGACAACCCGCTCATCCATCCATGCCTTAATGGCGGAGGAATCCTGCGTTTGCAAAGAATTCTCTTTATTAAAAATCTCCAACTGCTTTTTCTCTGGTTCCAGGCTGAGCCATCTTTTATTAAGGCCGGCTATCTGATTATGTTTGGCTGCCAGCAAAACACCTAAATAGATATGGACCAAAAGCAGAAGGGCCAAGGTTAAAGGGATAAGACACGCAAAATACTTGACTTCGATCGTAACCCTGTTTTTACGGCTTGAAGCCTTTGCCTTTAATTCCTCTGGCAATAAATTGATTTCGATCATACCTTGGGCCTTACTCCCTCAAGGCCAGGCCTACGGCAACCGCCATCTGGGTCGAGAGGCTGCTCGCTTTCTGAGAATCCATGTCACCGGAAATTGTTATGCGTCTTAAGGGGTCCCAGTATTGCACCTCAATCCCCAGGAGGTCCGAGAGCCTGTCTTTCAACCCACTCAATTGACTGCCGCCGCCGCTTAAGAAAATCCGTGAGACGGAAGCAGCGCTTTGGCTTTCATAGTAATCGAAAGACACCCTGACCTCTCCTGCCAGATGGGTGAGTATCGTCTCTATGTGGGATGAGACCCTGCTCTTCTTTTCGTCATCCGGATTGAGCTTTAATTCTTCGGCCGCCTTAAAATCAATCCCGAAAGCTTCGACGACTTTCTGGGTAAAATTATTACCGGCTATCTGGATATCCCTGCTTAAACGGGGAACGCTGTTTTCCAGTATATTGAGGCTGCTCAGCGCCGCGCCGATGTTCAGGAGCCCGACGCTTCTATCCTTCACGAATTCATCCTGCGCATAACTATGATTAAAGGCATTGACCAGCGCCACCGAATCAATGTCAATGATATTCACTTTTAATCCTGCCTCGTCCAGCAATTTCAGGCGCTGCTGGATCAGGTCTTTTTTGACCGCGGCTATCAGCAAGAGCATTTTATTATCCTTGACATTTTCTCTTAAGGTATAACCGTCTATAATGACTTCATTCAGGGAAAAGGGGACATGTTTTTGCGCTTCAAACCGAAGGGACTGCTTGAGCTCGGCTGGACTCATCAAAGGAAAATCAACGTATCGGATCACGGCAGATGGGCCACATACGCCCACGTTGGCATAGGAGATGTCCAAAGAGTGCTTGAACTTCTTGAGGAGTGAACCCACATCCAACTGGACGCTGGCGACTTCAAGGCCGCACAGCTCGATCGTATCCTTGAATAATTTCAGCTTGACGATCTTGATCTGCCGGCTGCCGATATCCAGCCCGAACGTAAATCTTTCTTTAGCGAGCCTGTCCTTAAAAAACCCATTGAGTCCCTTGATCTTCATGAGCTTCAAATTTCTTTCCAGGAAACCACTTCTTTCGTTATGAACTGGACGAAAGACAGGGCATCCGTTATGTCCGAGACGCTGTAATTGATCTCCACGTTTCCTTTAAGTTCCGTATCCACCGTGGTGCTGCTCTCCGCCAGAACCGATCCGTAAGTGTTCACAGTCCCTGTAATGGTCAACTCGCCGATAACATAGATGATGCCGTTAAAATCAACGGTCCCGGAAAAATGCACATCCCCGTTAATGACGAGGATGCCGCTGCCAGCCAGATTACCCGCTATGTTCATGGAGCCATCGACATCAACCCAGGTGATCCCATCCACCGGCTGACCCTCAAAAGTGTCGTCCGTGTAAAGATGCGTGGCATTATCCTTCATCTCGGCCTTTGTGATACCGAAGAGGTCCGCAAAATCAAGCGTCGAGTATTCATTCCAGCTGTCATCCGGATTAATATCGACGCTCCCCTTCACGACAAGGTCTGTGGTTGTCTCAATCCCGTATTTAAATTTCAGGGGGTCCACCACCCCTGTCTTTACCGTCGCACTTATCGTCCTTGAGATCGTTCCCGTGGCCGGGGAGGTCACTGTTCCGGTTGAGACGATGGTATAATATACGCCTGAGAGAAGATTCACCTGCACGCTGTAGGTATGGTTGGCATCGTCAATAAAGCCGCTTAAGGTGGTCGGCCCGCTAAAAGTGCTTAAGGCTTGGGCCACTCCTGCCTCGGCCAGCCAAAAAGCGCGCGTTGAATTCTCAAAGACCAAAGCCTGCTTTCCTTCGTTAGCGCTTTGAAAATAAAAGGAAGCCAATAAAATGGAAAGCACGAGCATGACCATGAGAGAAAAAATCAAAACGATTCCTTTATGTTTATTCATTTCTTATCTTCACCTCCTCAGTAAGAACAGATGTGGCGTTTAAAGAACCCTTGATTGGCTTGCTCCCGTTAATAAGGACGATGAGTTTTCTGCTGGTGAGCAGGTCCCCGCCATTCAGGGAAACAATGCCGCCCGAACCGTCCAAGGTATAAAAGGGGGCTTGTTGGATATTGTTGAGAATCCACGTCTGAATCGTATTATTGCTTGAATCGCTCATCCTGCGTGTAACCGTATAGTTGCTCGAATCATACGTGTATTCGGTAAAATTAGTGCTTAAAAGCAGTAAGTCTGAGGTCAAATTCCAGCCCTCAACCCGCCTGAATTTTATGTGCGTATCCGACGGGCTGTTACTGGCGTCCGCAATATCCCAACTGACAGCCTGACGCACATCCCTCGTAATCCAATCCATGCTCCGCCTGACCTCGGACTGCACATCGATTTTAGCGGCGCTGACAGACCGGGAATACTCCCCGCTACTTAAGGCATAAAAAAGAACCCCGACAATAAAACTGATGACGATAGCGGAACAGAAGACCTCCACAAGGGTGAATCCTTTACTCGAAAATAAGTATTTTTTCATATCATTTCGCCACGTAGGTGGTTATGGAGAAGGTCCTCGAACGCTGCCTCTCCTGCCAACTCACTTGAACGGTGATTGTTGCCATCGATGCACCGATGATACGGTTTAAAGTGATGGCCTCACTAGGCAAGTTGCTAAACACCGGAGCCACGTAGGTAGCGATATTGCCGAACGCTAAGCTCCTCATCTGCTCTAAGACATACTGCGCATCATTAATCGCCACAGCCAGATTTTGACTCGAATCGTTTAACACGACACAGTGAATATAAGTCATCAGGCAACCTGAAATAACAAACAGGAGAATGATGACACCGACCATTAATTCGACCAGGGAAAAGGCCCTAGAAGAAAACTTCATGAATATAGCCTCACTCGCTTTTTTGACAACTCTCTGAAGCCACTTGGCTTCCTGTAGTCACGCTATAAGTCGTCCTTCCCGTAAGACCGCAATGGGTGGGGCGGGCAAAACAATTGTATCCAGAAGGCTCAAGCTTTCTGCAACCGTACAGGTAACCTTTTAGGGAGGACAGAGTAACGTAATCTTTATCTAGATAGGGGGGTTTTGACTGTGTCAAGGCTGAGAAATCAGAGGGATATTTCTCACGATGGTCATTGGCGTAATTCTCCAAAGAAGCCGCGATCAGCTTCAGTGTCCCTTCGGCATTGGACTCATTCTGGCCCATATTCATGTTGATGAGGGCCCCTACCACGATCCGAATGACTAACGATGACACAGCAATCGCGATCATAATGGTTACAAAACTTTTTGCGCCATGGCCTTCCATCATTTTTTCTGTGTGGATTCTATCACAAAAGCAAAGTTTGTACAAGGGAAATCTTTTAAAGGAATCTGGATAACAGCTTGAAGGCAAGCGAGTTAGTAGAATATCCTACAGAGGGCCTTCTCTTTTCTGATTTTGGCTATCATGGCTTTAGCCTGGAAGTGGCCTGGATTTATTTTGAGGGTGGCTTTAAACTCCTGGGCTGCCCTGGCCTTAAGACCTTTTTTCCAGTAAGACAAACCCAGATTGAAATGGGCATCGCTATAGCGCGGCTCTAATTCCAGGGCCTTTCGAAAGGCGACAATGGCCGCATCAAAAAACCCTTCCTTGGCAAACAACACGCCCAGGTCATTGTAAAAAGTCATGGCGCAAGCATGATGCTTGCCTGAACCCAGATACCCCTCAATCCATTCCAGAAAAAGAGGGCCCTCCTCTGCGCTCGGATCTAATCCTGAAAGGGACTTCAGAACCTCTTGAGCTGCTTCAGAAACTTGACCTTTCGCAAAGTAGATTCTGGCCAGATTAAAATGGGTAAAATCCAGGTCCGGGTCCAAACGCAGAGCCAACCTGTATTTCTCAAGGGCTCTATCCCATGCCTTTTGCATCTCATAAACAGCTGCGATGTTATTCTGGACCTCACCTGCCTTGCTACCCGGCGCTGATTTTTCAACGACAGCGTATTCTTTTAGGGAATCCTCGAGTCGTCCCATCTTAAAATAAAGATCCGCCAAATTAGAACGGGCCTCCAGGAGATCCGGCATGATTTCTAAGGCTTTTTTGTATTCAAGCATGGCCGGCCCGTAAAGGAAGAGGCGCTGATAGTGCAACCCCAAATTATTATGTGCCTGAAAACTACTGGGTGAAAATTTGATGATGCGCTGGAAAAAAACCACGGGGTCTGACCATTCATAATTGCGCGAGAAGGTGAGGATCCCGTAGAAAAACAAAAGGCTGGCAACCGTCAGAATAAACAACGGCTTTCTCAGGAACCGGTACAGGGAAGCAACGACGGCTATAAAAAAACTTAAGGAGGATAGATACAAAAAATGTTCCGCGACAAAGGCGTTGATGGGCCATAAACCGGATTGGGGCAGAAGAAAAATCAAAAACCAGGACAGCAAAAAAGGCGCTTTCCTGTATCCTTTTTTGTTGCGTAAGCAATAATAGATACATACGACGATACTCCCAAGGGCAAACCAGGCAAAAAAGGTACCGATGAAAGAGGTCGGCCGGATGAGTTCGCGCGACATGTGCAGGTCAACCGGAAAAACCAAAAGCTTTAGGTACGTCAAGAGGACCTTGGGAAAAACCGTGATCCTGATCAAAAAAGGGATCCTGGTTAAGGCCGCAGGCCTAAGCGTCATGAACCTTAGAAGCCATAACCTCAAAAAAACGTAGACCCCTGAAATGACAAAAAACGGCAGGACGATTTTTAAAAAATACACAAACCTTTTGTGGTTTTCTTTCGCGTAATAAAACGAGTAGGAAAAAATCGCAAAGGGAAAAACAGTAGCCAGTTCTTTGGATAGCAGGGCCAGGATGAATGATGACAAAGAAAAGAGGGTAAGAATGAACTTGCCTTTTGAGGCATTTTCACTTTTTATAAACAAAATAAAAGAGGATAACAAAAATATCCCCATGAGCATCTCAGCCCTGCCGGAAATATAGGTAACGGCCTCTGTGTGCAAGGGGCAGACGGCAAAGAGTAGGCTTGCGGCCAGAGCAACCAGCAGGTTTCCCAAAAGAAGATAAGCCCATAAAAAGGCGAGGCATGAGACAAGGCTTTGCAAAAAGATATTGGTCAGATGGTATCCCTTAGGCTCTAACTGGCAGAAAAAATAATCGAAGCGATAGGAGAGAGTCTGGAGGGGCCGGTAAAAATTGGAGCCGGTGGTTGTCCCGTAGTAGAGGTCGCTGGTAAATATCTTTTTCAGGGAAGCCCCTTCTTTAATCAAAGGGTTCCCGACGACTAAGGCCGCGTCATCCCAGATAAAGGGATTGGTCAGGCTGTTGGAATAGGCAAGAAAAACGCAGACCGCGATTAAAATAAAACTTAGAATGAATAATTTTTTTCTGCTGCGCTTCGTTTTATCCCCTTTTAAAACCGGTATCATCATTTATTTATCGGGACACTATATAAAAAAGGAGGAGATTTGACTCTCCTCCTTTTTTATCAGCGCCATAAAAAACCATACTCCTCTTACAGAGGTGTGACCACGCCTCCTGTAGACGCTGTATAGGTGACGTTTCCGGTGGTGCCAACGGTCATCGGCTCAGCCACAAAAGTGTAACCGCCTGCAGTCAAGGTGCATCTGTAATTGTAACCCTGGATGGGTGTGGCAGCGCCTGCTGCATCCGCACAATAGTTAGGCGCTGAACTGATAAAATCCAGCAAACCGCCTGCGCCCACTGCCGTCGGATACACGCCGCTGTGAGACGTCGCGAATGTTTCTGCCGCAGTTGAGAAACTGCGCACCGTAGCTTTGGCTGCTGCTTCGTTGGCTGTTCTTCTTGCCGTCAATAAGTTCGGTATGGCAATGGCAGCTAATAAAGCAATGATGGCCACAACGATCATAATTTCAACGAGCGTAAAACCTCTTCTTTTCATTCTAAAAAAGCCTCCTTTCTAAGGGTGGATTGACTAGCCGCAACTTTTCGGCCTCTCTTCTTTTATTTATGTATTATAACTTCTGCTTTAATTAAAGAGGCGAAACTCTCCGTTGCGTCTGTCCCCTTCTAATTAGTTTTATATTTTATCACCCCCCTTCCTGTTTGTCAAGTAAAATGAGCACTAAACTTATGGAGTGCGAAAGCACGACATAAGTTTATGTGCGAATTTTATCCTTGACGCAAAATCCATGTTAAAAAACTTCGAACCTTGTGCGTCAAGGATTATTTCGGCCATACAACTTACGTCGCTTCGTCCTTCGTCACTCCATGTTCAGGACGATCCTGAACGAAGTGAAGGAGCTCGCTTCCGTAAGTTGTGGCCTCAATGAAAAAACCTATTCTCTAAAGGGAGAATAGGTCATAAATCTTTCTTTTTGCTATCTTTTTTTAAAAAAATTTTATAATGCCGCTTTTACCTGCCTATCCCCTTCTCTAGAGTCTCTAAAATAAGTATAGCATATTCCAGGCACTATTCAATACCTGAAAAACGCTGTCTTAAACATCTCCTTAAGTATTTCCTTTCTGCACCGGAAAAATTAATTCCTGCTACAAAAACATGACGTGATCCCTGCTCCAGCCCAACAGAACGATGTATACCCAGACGGACAATCCACCGCAGGGTTAAATCCTAAACAAGACATTTGTTGAACACCATCAACAGCCATACCGCACAGAGTCCCCTGAAGAATCTGTAACGAAGACCAGCTACTTGAATTACAATATTCCAATACGCCGCTATTATACCTTATGGTCCCTGCCTTTGTAGCATCGCAGGCAGCTGCATCATTGTCGATCTGAATACCGCCGCCAACGATTTCCAACTTGGAGCGCGGAGTGATGGTTCCGATACCGATGCTTCCGGAGACAAGCAGCTCTCCGTCTGCTAGGCTTTCTGACTGATAGGCGCTCCCGACGGTCATCTGCTTGACCCTTAACTCATTAGCCCTTAACTCATTGTAACTGCCGTAGGGCGAAGGATAGTAGGTGGTAATGGTGAGGGTTTCCTGAGTGAATCCGGATGGGCTAAGAAATAAAATAAGGAATAAAACAAAACCAGAACATCTAACGGCGTGACGCATCTATCCTCCTTGGTTAATATTATTTTTATTATACAACAAAAGAGATATGAATCAATAAAAATCTCCTGCTAAAAAAAAGGGAGCGGGACCCTTTTTTAGCTTTAGCCGAACCAGCCTCTTTTCTATATCGAGCCTGGATTTAACCAGAACCTCCATATAATTGGGTGTACGGCCCATCCAGAAATCAGGGTCTTGCTTCCAGCGTCTTTCGATAAGCACATCCAAGGTTTTGTTTACAAAACTCATTCGATAAGTTCGGGAACGCTCTTGCGCCAACGCTCTCATTTGTGCGATTCGCCTCCTCATCATGTCAGCCTCTATCCGGGCACCAAATGCCGAGAAAGCCTTGGTCCCTTCTCTATGAGAATAAGGAAACACGTGGACCTTCAAAGGAGAAATCTTACGGATGACTCTTAAAGTATTCTTAAAATGCTCCTCTGTCTCTGTGGGAAAACCCACCAGGACATCCGTGGTGATGGCGATACCGGGAACCTCTTTCTTAATCTTCATGACTTTGTCCAGAAAATGGCCTGCCGTATATCTTCTGTTCATCTTCTCCAAGATCGTATCGTCTCCACTTTGCAAAGGGATATGCAGATGCGGACATAATTTGCGGGAGCGACGCAAGAGGCTCGTGAGAGAAACGGTGATGTCATTCAATTCGATAGAGCTCAACCTGATGAAGGCAAGACCTTCTTTTTCCTCTAAGGCCTCTATGACCTGCGCCAGGCCTATTTTGGTTTTAAGGTCCTTTCCATAAGCGCCTAAACAGATGCCACAAAGCACGATCTCTTTGTAGCCGCCTGCCACCAACCTGCCGGTTTCCTGAACAATATCCTCAAGCGGCCTGCTTCTAGACGCACCCCTGACCAGAGGAACTTTGCAATAAGAACACAGATTGCTACATCCATCCTGAATCTTTAAAAAGGCCCGCGTATGGCCCTTAAAATATGAAATGCCGCTATGTTGCGGCCAGGAGGAGCGTTTCAAAAAAAGCAGGCCTTTTGCGGCATCAAGGATCCTGTGTTTATCAAATTTCGCAAGGCACCCTGTGACGATGATTTCGGCTTTTGGGTTAAGTCTTCTGGCTCGACGGATAATGTTCAGGGAATTCGCATCGGCCCGGTGTGTAACCGTGCAGGTATTCACGACGCACACATCTACCTGTCTACCCTCTTCTCCCTCCCTAAACCCTGCTTCCTCAAAACGCTCCCTTAAGTTTTGTGTGTCATACTGGTTCACCTTGCAGCCTAAAGTATAGAATTTAACGGTCTTCATATCTTAACGTGATGAAGCTGGTAATGGCCAACACGGCGGTATCAACGCGTAAGACGCGCTCACCCAGGGACACGGGGACAAAACCCATACGTCTGGCTAAAGCGACCTCATCGTCGCTGAAATCTCCTTCTGGCCCGATAGCCACCAAAATATTCTTCGACCGTTTACCCCTTAAAGCACGTTGAAGGGATAGGCGTTCACCCTTTAAGGTAGGGATTAACTTCAGGTCGAAATTTCTTGCCTGTAAGATGAATTCCCTGAAATTCCTCACCGGGTCAACGAGGGGCAGGGAATTTCTCTTGGACTGCTCGCTGGCGCTAAGCGCAATTTTGTTCCAACGCTCCTGCCGCAGGGCCTCTTTGCGCTTATCGAACTTGACTACCGTATGTTTTGTTTTTAACGGTATGATTCGTGCGACACCCATCTGCGTAAGCTTATCTATGATATCATCCATCCTGGTCTTCTTGGGAATAGCACAAGCCACGCTTAAGCGCAGACCCTCTGGCGCACCCTTCTCTCGTTTCTCTCTCACGCGTAAGATGACCTGTTCTTCGGATAATCCCTCTATCTCGCACAAATATTGGCAACCTGTTTTGTCAAAGATGATAAGGGGATCGTCCTTTTTCATGCGCAGGACATTCCTGATATGATGCACCTTATTTTTATCGGATAACATTAACCGGCCATACGAGACGTCCTGTATCTCAGAAAACAACCTTAGTGTCATTTTATAAAGCCGCGTACAATCAATTGCAGCCCGAAAAGAAGGATGATAAAACCGCCGATGAAACAGAGCAAGCGCTCATAAAGAGGCTTGCGGGACCCTAAAAGGCTGGGGATGAATCCTGCGATAATAACCAGGGGGATCAGGGGGGATAAAAGTGTACCCAGGCCGAAGCTGAGGACAAAAAGCATGCTCTGGAGCCATGTTTTAGACATCAGGCCGATGTAGGAAAATACGGCTAACAGAGGCGCGCAAGGCAGCAGGCCGATGATGAGACCTATCAAGAGCAAATTTTGTTTAGGACGGCTCATCATATTTTTCTGGAGGCGCTGCAGGAATGGAAGCTCCAGTCTGATTCTTAGCATCATCATCAGGCCCACGAAAACGATAAAGACGCCTCCCAGCGCGAAGAGATACCGTGTGTAATCTCCCATCAACCGCTGGAGGGTGTAGCTACCTAAAAAGAAGACGGCCAGAATCAAGACAAGGTAAGCCAGGAGCCTGGCCAGGGAGAAAAGAAGATAATCTTTAAGGCCCTTGGGGATATCTTTACCCGTAGCCACAATATAAGAAAGGAGAATCGGGCCGCAACTGGCCAGACACGGCCCTGAACCAAATAGCAGACCCGTTAGGAAGAGACCGGATGCAATATTTAACATAATATAACAGCAAAAGCTTCAAATCGTCCTTGAAGGCTTAAGCCTTTACTACCTTCGGGCTAAAGCCTGGGGATGGTCGTTCTGTTATGACATAATCAGAATTTATAATTTCTTGCTAATAAATTGCCTTTATATAGGAATATCGGCCTTACGAATAAAAACAGCAACTCAGCTGAATTCCTGATCTCTCTTTTTAGTATTCCTCTTATTAACTTGCCATATACCCACATGGGTTGTTTCAGATCTTTGAGCATTTGAGCAAACGAGTATTTTACACCTACATATTTCCACCCAAAACCTTCATTTTCGCAACGCTTAATTAAAGATTTTAAGTTATAATGGTGGCCATGATACGCTACCGCCTCTCTTCGAAAAATAATCTTATAACCTTTTGAATGGAGTTTCTTTTGTAAAATTTTGTCTTCGCCCATCGGGCATGAGCCAAAATGGGCTTCTTCCCATACCCGTTTCTTGATAGCTAAATGAGTGCATGATAAAAATATACCTCCGTTGGATTTGTTAAATTCAGTGCTTTCATTTGTGAAATAAAACCAGTCGATTTTCTCCCAGAAGAATGTTTTTTCGTCATCGGGAGCGATATTCTCCCCCTGGACTGCGTCAGCTTCATCATGGATGAGTGGAATGACTAAGTTTTGCAGCCAGTTATTATCCGCAGGGACAACGTCTTGCGATACGGTAACAATATATTCCCCCCTCGCCTGGCTGAATCCAAAGTCACGCGTCGGCCCAAAAGAAAAATCTTTAGGCTCAATTTGAAATAATCTTACCGGATAAGATTTCAGAAAATTCAGTGTGTCATCGGTGGAACCCGAATCGATAATTATAACCTCATATACAAAAGGAACCTTTTGAGAAAATATCCTTTTTATTGATTCTCTTAGTGAACTTCCTCCGTTTTTTGTGAGGATTACGATTGAAACATCAGGAACTTTATCCATTTCTCTAATATGCTTTTCTTTCTTTAAAATGTCTCACAACAACTTCAAAAACATCACCCACCCACTTTTCCCAAGTTTCCAATTTGGCTGCTTCAATCCGTTTTGAGCTTAAGTTTTCATGGTCTTCATTTAATGCTGTATCTATTTTTTTTAAGAAATCCTGATAATCGTTGGCAATTGAAATCAATCCATCCCATCGTTTAGCTCCGTCCACTGGGGTTGAAACTATGGGCCTGCCAGTCCCAAGATACTGTAACAACTTTAAAGGGCTCATAGAGTTAGAATAAGGCGTATCTTTGTGTGGCATGAGGCAAACATCAATATTGCTGAGAAGCCTAGGCAGCTCTTTATAAGGAATAACCCCTGCATAGGTCACGTTGGGAAGATTTAATGTCCCATATTCATTTAGTTTTTCTTCCTGAGGGCCGGCAATTATTAAATCGTATTCAGGCCTGGCTCTTGCAATATAATCTAACAGTTTGATGTCTGTTCTCTGTGAAATAAAACCGACATAGCCAAGGCAAGGTCGGGCATGATTCCTTAAATATGGAAGTTTTGATGGACAGCTTACAAATATAGGATCAAGACCATTTTCAAAAAGATAACAGTTTGGATTTTGTGAATGGAACAATCTATAATTAAGTTGAGAAGAAGTTATAATCATATCGGATCTCATTGTAAGTGTCCCATATTGCTTTTTTGCAAAAGAAATCCTGGCCTCGCTATCGTCTTCTCTAAATGTATTATTATCAGCAAGTTGAGTAACTAATAAATGGTGGGGAATCAAGCGCAGCAACTGATTTATAAATTGATGGGGCGGAAACAGCCAGAGAATCGTATTTTGTTTCTTAAAGCCCATTGATTTTAGAAGTTGACCCAATACAAATTTTGAAATTGTTCCCTTTATCCTGAGTATTAATCGACTCCTGTGAGATCCAGAGGGAATCAATTGAGCGTTAATTGTCAAGAGAAATAGTTTTTTTGATAGTTTACTAAGCAGAAAAGGCTGTAGCAGACGGCTATACCCAAGCCATCTCGGAGGAAATACGCAAAGCACTTTTTTTATACTTGATAAGCTGGACAGATTCTCTGCTATTTTTTCGTAAGCACGTCCATACTTTCCCCAATCGTTCATATGCCAGAATAGCACAATGTGGATATTGCCCTGTTTATTTCTTGTCATACCTAACTTAGATAAATATCTACTAATCTTTTATTTAACTTTTTAATATCGAGATTTTATTGAACGAACCTATGGGCCGATAGTCCATAGTCGATAGTATTCAATCCGCAAAACCATAGACAATCGACCATAGACTATAGGCCCAATCTAATAACTCTTCTCCGAAAAGACTTCGGCCGTAAATATGTAGATTTCAGTGGCCTTATCCTTCCAGGCATCGGCTGGAAGACCTGCCTTGTGAGCACAGAGGCTAGAGAGGAATTCTTCCTTAGACCAACCGGTCTCTGTGGCGACCTGCGGCAGGAACACGCCACTATTTGGGCCTTTGATAATCAAAACACCATGAGTTCCTAATTGGATCTGGTCAGCCGAATCCACCCTCTTTAAAGGAGAAAGGGCCGATATCTCGATCTCAACTTCCTTAAGTTCCGCTAGCTTAAGAGGTGAAAAACGCGGGTCATCCACGGCTGCCTCAACCGCCATATCCCTGACAGTCAGATAAAGCGGCTGCTTTCCGATTAAATGGCCGATACACCCCCTCAAACCCTGGCGGTCATGCAGGGTTACAAACGCACCCATGTTTTCCAATAAGGCAGGGTCCTGAACGGCTACTTCCAACTTCTTATCTGTCTTTAGAAATGTTTCGATAGAACTTCTGGCAATCTCCAGCAATTTCTTTCTCTGTTCTTTATTTAGCAAGGCCCCTCCTCCTTTTTCCTGGTCGATGACACAGCTGGTGTAACCTACGGTCCACCGACCTTTGATTCTTTCACCCGTGACATAAGCCGAATTGGTGTGTTTTAATACACTCAATTTTTGATGGCCTAATTCTTTGGCTAACATGATCGCCGTAACCACACCAAAACCTCCGCACAACTCGCATTTGCGTCCGCGAAGGCCATCATAAAGACCCTGAGCATCCATATTTTTTAAAAAGAACAGGGTCTGTTGATCCACGCTATCCGCCTCATCATAATCATAACCGTGGTACATATCGGTGGATGCAACCACCAGGACATCCCGGCGCCCTCCGATAGCGCTTTTAAGCAAGCCTGCCAGATTCTGGCAGGTGGCCAGGGTGCCATCGCCTATAATAATAGGAACGATTTTAAAATCCGTTAGGGTTTTTTGCAAAAACGGCAATTGGATCTCCAAAGAATGTTCTTTTTCAAAAGCGCGCGGCTCAAAGAATATCTGTTTGTCTTTATTGATTATTTTTTGCGTAAACTCCTCATCTATCAAAAGATCCCCCAGGGGCGTGCGGAAGGCTCCCTGGGGATAAACAGAAACACCGATAAATCCGTATTGGTGGCTTGTGCCGATGACAATAACTGTTTTATAGGTCTTGCCTTTAATCAATTTATAACCGTAGGCAGCCACCTGGCCAGAATACCCGTATCCGGCATGAGGCGAGATAAGAGCGAATATATCCCCTTCGATCGGCTCAGGTGTTGCCGCGGCAAGGAAGCCGTCTATCATTTGGGATAATGCCTCGGGGTTATCCGGATAAAAAGTGCCAGCCACATTGGGTTCTTTTATGTCTTGGGCATAACAGCTAAGCGTAAAGCGTAAAGCGCAAAGCGCAAAACTGAAACTTAAAATTAAAAGCTTTGAACCTCGAGCTTTAACTTTGAACTTACTCCCAGACTCCCTCAATCCTCTCTCCACAATATTTACACCTTCCATTCTGGATATTGTTCTGCAGGATAAAATAGCCCTTGCGTTCGATCAAGAGCTTCCCGCACCTGGGGCAATAGGTATTTTCAGCCGGATGGCCTGCCACATTACCTATATAGACGTATTTCAATCCGCTCTCTAATGCGATCTTCCGTGCCCTTTCCAAAGATGCCACAGGCGTAGGGTTTAAGCTTAACAATTGATACATCGGAAAAAAACGGGAAAAATGAAGCGGCACATCCACGCCCAGATTTTCTTTTATCCAAAGGCACATCTGAGTTATGATTTCAGGGTCATCATTGAATCCAGGCAACAGTAAATTGGTTATCTCCAGATGCACCCCCTCTTTTTTTAAAATTTTGAGCGTGTTCAACACAGGCGCAAGAGTTGCTTCTGAGAGTTTCTGATAGTAATCATCGCTGAAACCTTTTAAATCGATGTTGGCTGCATCCAGGTACGGAATCAGCTCTCTTAAGGGCTCCTCATTGATATATCCGCAGGAATGCATAATATTCTTGAGGCCTTCCTGCTTGGCCAGTCTGGCTGTCTCCAGCATATACTCGTAAAATATCGTGGGCTCCGTATAGGTGTAAGCAATAGTCGGAGAGCCTGATTCCTTGGCTTTTTGAACCAGTTCGCGGGGCTCTATATAACTATACTGGACCTCCTCGGGTTTTCTCTGAGATATCTCCCAGTTCTGACAGAATTTGCATCTGAGATTGCACCCGGCTGTGGCAATGGAGAAAGCGGTGGTGGCAGGATAAAAATGGAACAGAGGCTTTTTTTCAATAGGGTCAACATGGGCAGAAACAAGTTTCCCGTACGATATGGCAAAGAGCGTACCTGCGCGGTTCTCTCTGACCCCGCAGAATCCCCGCTTACCTTCAGGAATAACACAATGCCGGGGACAGACATGGCATTGGACATTCTTATTTTCAAGTTTTTCATAGTAAAGGGCCTCTTTCAGAGGCGCCTCGGCTGAAATCAGCGGCAAATAAAAACAGGCAATGAGAAGAGATGAAAATAAAACAAGAGCCAGAAATAATCTGAATATATTTGTCATGGCGCAATTTTTCCTTGTTAATGACATGAAGGCACTTACGCTCGCTACGCCCCTTGTCGGGGCGTTTAACGCTCGCTTCAGTGCCACCAAAATTTTCCTTGTCGGAAAATTTTGGTGGAGCGAGCGGGATTTGAACCCGCGACCTCTACAATGCGAATGTAGCGTTCTCCCAACTGAACTATCGCCCCTGAAAATCTTGCCCTTCGTGTTATTAATTTACCATAGTTCTTGCAGACGGGCAAATAAATTATTGAGGACGCAAAAATTTGAAAGAATGATTTAATGCGTAGATACGGAGGGCATTTGAATTCGGGCGGACATATTCATTTCGGGATTATCCACAGAAGGGGCCATGGACGCATTGAAGCGCGACGTGATGCTGACATCAACGAAATTTCCAGTGCCCTCAGACCAACTAAAGGTGCATTCGGCAATCTGACCAGCTATGGTATCATTCAACAGGCTTCCTGCCCAATTGCAACTCGGGCCCCGGCAGGGGTTATAGTACTCGATCGCCTTCGAGGTATTCTGAAAGAGATAACCGATTTCACGGTCCTCAGGATAATCATCCCGCTTTCCGTTTTGGTTCAAATCGACCCAGACCCTCACACCACGGTAGTTGGGGCCCGAGGGTAGAAGCAACTCCACAGGTTTATTGACAGCATTGGCAGCATCTCCGATACCCCTTCCCACCTGGTATGTCATGTGCTCTAAGGCAATGGAGTTCTCAAATTGGATTTTGATGCGACGGTCTGCATCCAAGACTTGGAAATGATAAAAGGTGTCGATATTGGCAATCCCTAAGACAATAAATGAAATCAAAACGACGGCAATGGTTAATTCAATGAGGGTGACCCCGAAACTTCTTTTACGTGTGGGCATCTAAGGGGAGGGTTCATTCCAACTGACATTTAACTGGACGCGACGCAAATTCGTTCCATCAACCGGCGGTGGGCTAATGGTGTAATTAGCTGAATACGTTATGCCATTGATAGGAGGATGCGTGCCGTAGGATGAGCAATTCGAGCCGTTACCGCTTAAGCAGTTCGATCCCCAATTATCCTGTCGTACATCCATCTGTAAAGGGTCTAGAAAAACCTTGGCTACCTGGGCCGCCGTCATCTGATAACGACGGTGCCCCATCCATTTTTTTCCCCCCAGAAAAAGACTCCCTAACCCCACCAAAACCAGGGAAATGAGCACCGTAGAAACCAAAGCCTCCATTAAGGTGAAGCCCCTTCTTCCTTTAAGGGCACGTACCATCTTGGTCAGGGTCGCCGTCCGGATCGTTATTACGGAAGCTCCAGGTTTTTGCAGGCCCACCAACTCTTGAGGCCTGAACGCAGGTGTTTCCTGCTGAAGAATCTACCAGATAATCCCATACCCGGCTAGGGCCTCCTACCGTAGACAACATCACTTTGAGGTTATCATTAATGGATGCTACGTCACTTTCCGTACCGCCAGCAACGGGAAAGTAGGCGCTTGTCTTTATCTTATAAATCCTTTGTGCCGCTACGATCAACCTCAAATTGGCCCGGGCTTCCTTGCCGAGGGCCTCTTCTCGGTAATTCCCGTACTGAATAAACCCTAGGGCACCTAAAATACTGATGAGCATAACAGTGATGACTAATTCGATTAAAGTCACGCCTGTTTTCTTCATCGTTTTTCTCTGGTGCGAGAAAACGCCTATTGCCACTCGCCTGTTCCGCTAAAAGTACCGTTGAGATCTAAGGAAACCGTATAGTTAAATCCTGCGCCAGCATCAGGGGCCTTACCTCCAGAAGTACATCTGGTTCCGGTGCAGGTACCCGTAGAATTAGAGCAGGAGTATGAAAAATAGTGCGTGGCCGCGCAAGAAGCATCTGGCACACCTGTGCTTAGGTCCGCAAGATTTCCATAGGCCCCTGTCTCTTGATACCTTATCGCTTCTAACTGACGCAATGTTCCCAAGATGCTTCTGGCTTCAGCTTTACGGCCTTTTTCAAGCATGGATGTATATTGGACAAACCCTAAAGTCGCCAATATACCAACGATGATAACAACAATAATCAGTTCCAACAGTGTAAAGCCTCTTTTCATTTCTTCCTCCTCTTATATTTATCCTTATAAACGCTATAAGGGTGAGTGCTAAAAATTTTGCCCTCTCACCGCCTTGTTTTCTTTAGGGTACCACAAAAAAGAATCAAGTCAAATAAATTTAACTCATCCTCAGCGGATCTGAACCAATTGGAATATCGGTAAAAACATGCCCACGACCATCAGGCCCACCGCCACCCCCATAAAAATGAGCATCACCGGCTCAAACATGGTGGTGAACCGGGTCATAAACGTATCCACGTATTCCTGATAAAAAGTATTCAGCTTCTTAAACATGCTGGATAATTCACCGATTTCTTCGCCGATCGTTACCATCTGCACGGCCATCGGATCAAAGAACCCGCTTTTATCCAGCGGCTGGGACAAGGGTTTTCCTTCGCGCACATCCTCTTTGATCTGGCCGATGATTTCTGCCAGCACGAGATTTCCGACGCTGTGCTCCGTAATCTCCAGAGAATACAGGATGGGCACCCCGCTTTCCACGAGAGTGGCCATTTCAGAAGTGAAGCGCTCCACAATCAAGACGCGAAAGAATTCCCCGAAAACCGGCAGATTGAACAAAAATGTTTCAAAAGTTTTTCTGCCTTGTTTTGTTGAAATATATTTCTTAGCAAAGAAAAAACCGCCGACTCCCGCTCCAATAATAAAGAGAAAGTATTTTTTCAGAAAGACACTGAAGGCGATGAGGACCTTGGTCAAAAAAGGCATTTCGATATCAAAGCCCCTAAACAAAGCTGAAAAGGTCGGTATGATCTTGAGGGTCAGAAACATGAGGGCGCTTGTACCCACAAACATAAGGATAGCTGGATAAATCAAGGCAGAGACTATCTTTTTCTTAAACGCCGCATTTCGCTCCAAATAGGTTGCCAGGCGGCTCAAGACCATGGCTAAATTACCGGAGGCCTCCCCGCTCTCTACAAGATTCACCCACAATTCAGAGAATACATCACGGTACTTTGACATGGACTCATGAAAGCTCAATCCCGCTTCCATCTTTCTCTGTAATTCTTGAACCACCTCAAAAAGCCTGCGGCTGGAAACCTGCTGGGAAATAATATTCAGGCTTTTTAGTATTGTCACGCCGGCACCCAAAAGCGTGGATAATTGCCTGCAGAAGAGAACCAGGTCATCCCCTGTGATACGGTAATGCCTGGGTTTAAATTTCTCCTTGGATATAACGTCATAGCTGATCCCCGATTCCTTAAACTCAGGCAGGATGCTAACGACCACCAGCTCCCTGGACTGTAACCGCAGAATGGCTTCTTCCTGCGTTGCAGCCTCTTCGGCTCCGGTGTCTTTCTTGCCAAGCTTATCCCTGGCAATGTAGAAGAATTTTGGCATTAAAATTCACCCAGAGTTACTGAAAGGGCCTCTTCAAGGGAGGTGATGCCTTGTTCCACCTTCTTGATAGCCGCTTCATAAAGCGTCTCCATCCCGTGCGCTTTGATCGCAGCCTTTGTTTTCTGAAAAGGGGCCTTCTGATTGATCAAATCTTGAAGCTCCTGATCAATCAGCATCACCTCAGAAATACAGGTTCGGCCGCTAAATCCCATATTATTGCACTTCGCGCAGCCTTTCGGCCTATAAATCAAATCGGCTTTCAACTTTATGCTCTCACGCTCTTTCTGGGCCGGCTCATAAGCCTCTTTGCAGTCAGAGCAAAGTTTTCTCAAGAGACGCTGCCCGACCACGCATAGTAAAGATGGCGCCAACATGTACGACTCAATGCCGATATCCATAAGGCGGTATATAGCTGAAGGCGCATCATTGGTATGCAGGGTGCTTAACACGAGGTGCCCGGTTAAAGCGGAACGAATGCAGATCTCCGCTGTTTCTAAGTCCCTCACCTCGCCGACGAGCATGATATCCGGATCCTGCCTTAAGAAACTGCGCAATGCCGCAGCAAAAGTGAGCCCGATATCCGGCTTGACCTGGACCTGATTGATGCCATCTAATTTGTATTCCACCGGGTCCTCTATGGTCAAGATATTCTTTGAGGAATGTTTTATCTCATTCAATATGGCGTAGAGGGTCGTGGTCTTTCCGCTTCCCGTGGGGCCCGTCAAAAATACCAGGCCATAAGGGGCTTTAATAGCCCAGCGGATATCCTCCAGTTGCTTGACGCCGAATCCTAAGATATTAATATCCAGGATAACGGCGCTGCGGTCCAATATTCTCATAACCACCTTCTCCCCGTATATGGTAGGAATCGTGGAGACTCTGATATCTATCGGTTTGTTCCTTATCTTGACTAAAAAGGCACCGTCTTGGGGCAGCCGTTTCTCTGCGATGTCTAATTTCGACATAATTTTCACACGGGAAATGATAGGCAGGTGCAGATGCTTAGCCGGAGGCGGGATCTCATAGAGCTTTCCGTCAATACGGTATCTCAGCGAGATCCTTTCTCTAAACGGCTCGATATGGATATCCGAGGCCCTTTCATCAATGGCCTGGCGAATAATTAAATCTACCAATTTAACCACTGGCGCTTCCTCTGCGCGGGCGATAAGCTTATCAAGGCTAAGTTCCTGGTCAAGGGCATCCGTATCGAAGGCCGGTTCTTCAACCTTTGAAAGGTCATAACTGGCCTCTACCGCTTCTTTCAGCATCGTGGACTTACCATAAAATTCCTCAACCGCCCTGGTGATATCCGATTTGGTGGCGATGACAGGGTTGACTTCGCAACCCGTCAGTTTTTTTAGATTATCAATCAGGATAAGATCCAAGGGATCCGACATCGCCACCGTGATGGACCTTAAGGTGCGCGATAAGGGAATGACCGAATTCTTAAGGGCAAAATCTTGGGTGATCAGGCGTTCCAGGCCCTGGTCCATAGCAGGCTTTAACATTCCGGTGCCCAAAGGAAAATAAGGAACATTAAGCTGTTTGCCTAGAATAGCCACAACCTGATCCTCCCGGATATACCCCAGTCGGACCAGGATCTCTCCTAAGCGCCCCCCCTCACGCCTTTGAGTGCTGATGGCGCTTTCTAACTGAGCCGCGTCGATCAATCCTTCTTGAACAAGGAGTTCTCCTAATTTTATGTATTTTTCTCTCGCCATGGTTATTTATCAAAACGGTTCAGGCTGGAATGGATCGCTACCTCCCGGTTCAACGCTGAAGCCGTGTTCTGCTCTCTTTCGGAGAAAGTACCTTTTTCTGTTCGAGCAAGTTTCATCCCCGAGTCTTTTACGATACGGGGCGTGATGAAAATAAGTAGCTCACGCTGCCTATTCTTATCGGTATCGCCTCCCGTGTGCCGAAAGAGGCCTCCGATAAAGGGAAGATCCCCTAAAATAGGTAGCTTCTCAGTAACCTGGCTGAATTCATCGCGCAGAAGTCCACCGATGACAACCGTCTCTCCGTCCTTGACTTTCACCAAAGACTTGGTGCTACGCTCCTCCGGATCCCTGAAACGGCTTGACTCGCCACCGATGGTTATCGTGCTTCCCTGAATAGCCTCTGAAACCTTCGGATAGATAAACATGGTGATTTCGCCGGTCTCCAAATTGACCTGGGGCGTTATTCTTAAGATCACGCCTGTTTCTGCTCTTTCCGCCGAGGCTGTGGTTGACCCGGTTGTGCCTCCGGCAGAGGTGGTCGTGGTGGATACGCCGATCGACTCTTTCGTGGAAATGCGGATCTCTGCCGTTTCATTATTTAAGGTCAGAAGCCTTGGCCGAGCCAAATATTTTGTGTCGGTCTGGCTCTTGAGAAAATCCAAGGTTAACGTCGTTCCAATAACCGTCAGTATAGAAGGGCCAAAATGCGATGCGGCCCACGACCCAAAATCCCATCCCGTACCCGGGCCGCCAAAAGCATTTAATGCTGGATCGAGTCTTCGGTCTGCTCCCGAAGTTCCCTTACTGCCAAATGGAAAGGAGGTCTCTCTTGACCCCGGAACCGTAAGCGACGCCAATGTCGTGGGCCACTGCACCCCTAATTTATCTATTGCGTTCTTGCTGACATCCAACATCTCCACTTCCAAGAGGACTTGCGGGATAGGAATATCCAGAGAAGCGATAACCTTAGCGATGACTTCCAGGCGACTGGGCGTATCCGTAACAATCAGACTATTGGTACGATAGTCTTCAATGAGAAACCCGGCGTTGGAAAGCAACTTTTTTACGACGGTCGTCAGCCCCGCTTCATCTTCCGATTTCCATTTGCCCGATGATCCGCCCCCCGCTGAGGCAGTCTGACCACCCGGAGTCGGAAGGAGAATATTGCTCATCTCTTGCTTGATAGAAGAGGTCGACACCATGGCGTGTTTAAGATAAAAGATGCGGGTCTCGGTTTCGATCTGCAGCTTCCCCCAATCTTTAACGATAAATATATTGGAATCCCGGTAATAGTCGTAGGAGAGATTGTTGGCCTTAAAGATTTTATCCATCGCCTGCTCGACAGGGACTTTATCCAGATAAAGGGTTATTTTCCTGTCTTGTACGGCTCCCGAGGCAATGAAATTCATACCCGACTGGATAGAGAATAACTTTAAAACGTCCTTAAGGTTGGCGTCCTTAAGATCCATGGAGATCCCAGGTGGGCTGTCTGCCTGCGGTAAAGATTCTTCTGGATAGACATTCAGATGAGGAAGGAACAAACTAAACATGAGCACAAAAAGAAATGAACCGAAACTAAAGATTTTCTTCATTTTATCCTCCCGAAGGTTTTTTAGAAGACGTGCTTGCTTTTGCCGGGGGTGGCAGTTTATAACTCTGCCCCTCAAATAAAATCAGCACCCCCTCTTGATCGATACCGATGATTTTGGCGGCTTCCTGGGCCTGCCCCAACTTAATCAAATCTCCAACTTTTACAACTCTATTCTCAATGATGGCCTGAGGAAAGTTCCCTCCCCACACAACCCCCTGAATAGCCAGGAGCGGCAGAGGCCTTTTAGCCTTGGCGGATATTTTGACATCTGTAGGACCCGTAGGACCTTTAATGTCTTTTCTGACTGCGGTCCCCTGAAAAGGATCCCTCAGATTTCCTGCCTCATATTCCACAATGGGCCTTTCAATAGAGAAAGGGGGTGGAACGAATTCAGGATCCTGCAATTCTTCAACCCCCTCTTCCTGCGCAAAAGCAGCCCATGAATCTAGCTTGTCAAGATACCATGGCGCAAGGAAGAAGAAGATAAGGACCGCTCCCCCTAACAATTTTGAACGTGCCCTGCGACTAAATTTGACGTCCTGTGCCATAAGGTTATTTATTACTAACCAGGCTTACGGTTAAAACAGCCTTTAAATTATTGGATCGCTCCTCCAACCCTATCTCAACGGCATCCACCATAAAAATATCCGCATGGCTTTCGAGGCGACTAAAGAAACGCCCCAGACTATGGTAGCTTTCGGCCGACAGTTGCAATTTATAGGGAAACTTAACATATTCTAGATACTTTTCCAGTTTAGTCGGTTTTACGGAAATGATCTTAACACCTGTCTGGCCTGCGATCGTGCCTATGGTGTTTATGACGCTGCTACCATCCTTTTCTCCCAGAAGCTTCCTGTAGGCAGCGATTTTTTTCTCCGTGCCGCTGATACCGTCCAATATGACATTTTTTTTCAATTCCAGATCTTTCTTTTCCACTAAAAGATTCATGGCCTCAAGCTGCTTGCCGTAAATCTTTCCCGCAATAAAAAGAAACAAAGCAACAAATAAAATGTTGATGATCTTATTCTTGTTTTTAAAAATCCATTCAGAGGTATCCATAGGACTATTACTCGCTAACGTAGCTTCTACAAGAAATGCTAAACAGGGTATAAGGAAAAAGCAGTTCCCCTGAAGTCTGCCGGTTTAAAGAACTTATAGTGATTTGCATAAAGTATTTGGCGAAATCAGGACTGTTTTGAAGGTTCGAAAGGAGATTGTTTACGGCTTCGAATTCTTGATCGCCATCCCCCAGATTCACTCTGCCTTCCAAAACAAACTCAACCCTCCCTCCTTCTTTCTTGACTAAAGAGAGACCGATGAACCAAACGCCCTCAGGCAAATCCCGGGAGATGGCGTTGAATATTTCCGTAAGATAGACCTGCCCATTGATAAGGCTTTCCAGGGACTCAAGCTTGGCCTTGTTCGAAACAGCGATCTTGGTTAACTCTACCTGACCAGCGCCAGCATGGATGCTCGCAACCGCTTTTCTTTGAGCCATGACATCAACGAGTTCCCTACGTAAAGGTTTCATTTGATAAACGCCATAACCGTACGCACCGGCACATAACAGGAGACCCAGGATGAGGATCCGGTAATCCAGCCTTAAATCCTCAAGGCGAAACACCCTTGCCCTAGGAAGAGCTCTCTCTTTTAACGACTTTAACTTTTCCCTGACAGTCAAGAGATCAACCTTCAAAGGCAGCCTGATCGTTTTGGCTAAAGAAGCGCTGTAGGCTTTTAAAAAACTCAAAGAGAAAGGAGCGGGCTTCTCCAGGTAAGTATCTGTATTAAGAGACTGAACCTGTAAATTGGATTCCCTGATCATCGCCTCTATCTCCGAACGGTTGGCCTGTTGGGAAATAAGAAATATTTTTTTGAGACCCTTGGTGGGAAATTTACTGTTATAGTAATCCAAGGAAACATGAAGTTCTGTCTTGAGCCTCTCGAGCGCCTCCTGGGGCCCGGCTTCTCTCAGCCGGACTATGCTTTCCGGACCTCTTGTCAAAGAGATATCCCGACTGAACAGAGGAAAACCATTATCCAGAACCGTAAAATTAACATCATCCTCCCCCATCAAATCAACACTTAAGATCGCTATATTTCCCTTATCGCTTAGGCCACTCAGCTTCAAACACCTTATCATGCTAAAAGCTGAATATTCGACAACGCTAATCTTGATACCTAACTGTTGCATGATAGCCACGTATTTGTCCAAGGTGTCTCTTTTCAACCCCATGAAAAAGACCGTGTTCGTATGGCTGCTCTTATCAAATTTCAGCTGAAAATCCGTTATCAACTCTTCGACTTTAAAGGGGATGTATTTTTTGGCTTCAAAATTGACGGCGCTTTCTATCTCTTCGCGCGGGATCATGGGTATCTCAAAGGTCCTGATGATGAGATCCTTGCCAGAAAGAGAAAGGGCCGCCTCTTTAGTGGTAATCTTATTTCTTCGCAATTCATCTTTAAAAAGCGCGACAAATTCAATGGTCTTCACTTCCATGGGAACTTTCTCTTCCAATTCTCCCGCGGAGACCGTGGAGTGACGGATTTCGGCAGTATTTATGATTTTGCGGCCTCTACACTCCACTATTTTTATCGATTTAGACCCAAAATATATCCCTAGAGAACTCATTGTTTTTCTCCGAATCTTGAATCTTTTGAGAGCCGCCTTCGGCTTTTTAGCCAATCCTCCACGTCTTTACGATCGAATCTCCATACACCGCCGACCTTAAACCCTGAGATCTTTGCCTGATGCAGCCAATTGTAAATGGTCTGTTTTTTCAATCTCAGATAATCCGCTAACTCATCAACATCCATTAATCTCGTCATGCGAATATACTCCTAAACACAACCACATGAAACAAAATGCCTATAAATAATAACAAAATACATTAGGCTTAATTAGAACATAATACTTTTATATTGTCAAGTGTTTTCTTATATAGACTTACTCAGACTTACTTATTTTACTTAGCTGAGAAGAAATATGATGCATGCTAGATCATATAATCTTATAATAGTCTTACTTAGATTATAATATTCTTAATGGAAGATTTTAAGGCGTGTAAACGAAGTCTGCCACAGAGCTGATACAAACTTCAGCTCCATCAGGGGGTTCGCAGGGCTCGGTCACTTGCTGACCAAGGGCATTAAAACAGGCGGCACCAGGAGAGGCTATATAAACATCAATGCTATTGATAGAGGAAGGAAAGGTAGCATCAGAATCTGTCAGGGATCTTCTGTCACAATTTCCGACTGAGGGTCTTGCCCAATCCTCTGTTATTAAATTTTGGTAACCCCAATTGATGCCTGCCATGCACGCGTATTTTGCCTGAATGCGGTGGAGCTCATAGGTGGTCAGGCGGCCTTGACTAAGCATTATATTTAAAATGACATTACTCAAAACAATAGCTACCACTATAGTCGTAATCACGATAAGCAACAACACGCCTCTTTTATTCATCGCAAGGATTAATCCTCTTTCCTTAAGCTAATTTTATAATCCCCTTCAACTTGCCGGACGATCGCGTGCCCCTCTCGCGCCAACCACCCCAGGCTCATCAACACATTATCGCGCGGCTTATCGATGCCTTTCACGAGAAACGAGATGCTAACCTCTCCGTGCTGGTCCAAAAAATGCCATATATCGCCGGCCACAATACCGATTTCTGTAATCATTTCCTCTCTCTCCTTCCCTATGAACCTTGCATGAAGCGATTTCGCTTTATGCTTTCGTAAGACAAAATCATTATATCAACAAAAGGATGAGAATCAATTATTTTTTTAATGAGCGCTAAACTTACGGCAGCACGAAGTGCAACGTAAGTTTATGCGCGAATTAATCCTTGCCACGTAAGGTTCCTTTGACTTGTCATCGGTTACGTGGCAAGGATAAGTTCGGCCACAGGCTTATGTTCATTTCATTCCATAAGTCTGGGCCTCACTTATTTTTTATTATAATTTCCACAGCGGGGGCATGTTGAAATAACGTCTTCCTTCGTATTGACATAGGTGTAGGTGCAGATAGAGCAAAACCAGATAAATCGGGGGTCAAGGTTTAAATCCTTATCTTTTTGCTTTTTACTGAATATCCAGGACGACAACAACAGTGCTAAAAGAACACCATTAAATAAAGCGATGGCCAAAGAGAAATCTACGCTGATCATCTCACTCTTGCCTTGCGGACAGGTCAATCTTGACCGTCTGCCAGTCCTCGGGCACAAAGCCTTTCGGCTGGATAAAAAGATAGTGCCCGATATAACGCATGCTCAAAAGATCAACCTCCAGATTGCCTGATGAAATCTTTCTTTTTATGAGGATGGGATTCTTCGCGCCCTGCGGGGCTATCTTAAACATAAGTTCGACATGGGCCACTTGCCTGTCCTGAAAATAGAGGGGAAAGCTGTAAGGCAACAGGGGATGGAATATGACCGTCTGTTCTTTCTTGATCATAGGCGGCTTTTCATCGGCTGTCTTCAAAAAAAGGGTTGCCTTTTGGTTTGCGAACTGACTCGCCGGAGCTAGCAAAGGTTTAACATAATAATCAAAGGAAAAAGGTGCCTCCCCTTTGTTTTTCCTCAAAAGCATCTTGCTTGAATTCTTCTTGAAGATGGCTTCCAAGCCGCTTTCCTCAAGAAAAGAAAAGACGCCAGGTTGTACCTGCGATCCAAATAGCCACTGACCTAAGAAAGAAACCGTCGTATAATGGACCGCTGGGGTTTTGTTGCCAAAGGACAAGCTGAAGAGGCTAAACAGGGTGACGTGGCTCAGAAAAGATAAAACGAGGCATTCCTTAAGCACCATTTAACCTACTCCTGGTTTGTGGCGATGTTGATCTGATGGACCCCTAAGTCCCGCGCCATATCCCAGATCTCTACGACTCGGCCCAAAGAGGCGCGCCTATCGGATTTAATCAAAATAGCCTGGTCCCTGCGGGCTGCCTGCTTAAGGAGCTCACTAAGTTCAGCCGTGGTGATCACTTTGCCGTTCAGGTAAAGGATATTCTCGCCCGTCACCATGATCTCGACATTCTCGAAACGCACGACCTCGCTGGTCACGGCCTTGGGCAGATCGATTCTTATGCCCGGCTGCACGATAAAGCTGGAGGTGAGCATAAAAAATATCAATAATTGAAAAATGATATCTATCAAAGGCGCAATATCGATCTGTTTAAGCCCGTGTTCTAATTCCATCCGTCCCTTAAATCTCATTCTGTCTCCTTCCTTATTCCGTAAGAAAATTAACGAGTTCGGTGGAGGCTTTTTCCATTTCTAGGATAAAATGATTGATGCGGCTGGCCAGGTAATTATAGGCCACAAACGTCGGAATGGCAACGATCAAACCGGCTACCGTCGTTAACAAAGCCTCCCAGATACCACCAGCCAGATCTCCCGGAGAAACAGGATGAAAACTGCTGGCTTTCGCCTGGATGATTTGAAAAGACCTCACCATCCCCGTTACTGTTCCCAGGAGCCCCAAGAGCGGAGACACATGGGCAATGGTCGCCAGCGTCGTAAGGTTCTTTTCCAGGCGGGGGATCTCATACAAAGAAGCATCTTCAATCGACTCGATGA
The DNA here is from genome assembly GCA_043798795.1 of Candidatus Omnitrophota bacterium. Taxonomy (GTDB): domain Bacteria; phylum Omnitrophota; class Gorgyraeia; order Gygaellales; family Profunditerraquicolaceae; genus JBDRKE01. The sequence goes on along the minus strand of JAZDOJ010000052.1, from coordinate 53,178 downwards.
TCTGAGGCCTGGGCCGGTCGTATTTCAAGATCCCTGCCTTTAAAATATGGGCGATGGGACTCTTGGTGCTATCGCAAATCTTTAAAGCCTCTTTGGTATCATGCCGTTTCATCTTGTCCAAGATCTTAGTCAAAAAATCCTGGGTGTCTATCTTTATTTTATACAAGAACCAAATCTTCTCCAACACGATCGCGAGCGCAAAAACAGAACATAGAAGGATCGGCCACATCACCGGCCCGCCTGCTTTAAACATCTGAAAGAAACTCATCCTGTAAAGATCCATTTCACTCCTCCTTATTCATCAGGTTAACATCCACAAGTTGGATCATTTAACGTGCTCTCTGATCCACTCTATCCGCTCTCTCGCATACTTGGCTTCTTCGGCATCCGTTTCGGTGATTCTTTTATAAATACGCATTGCCTCTTTGAAATTCTCTTTGTCTTCATAAACCTGGGCGACCCTTAAAAGGGCCTTGATCGCCAGCGTGTCATTTTCTGAATAAAGGTAGGTGACTTTAAGGTAGGCCTCTATGGCCTCTTCACCCGCTCCTTGTGCCTGTAAGACTTCGGCTATCTTAAACTGGATATTTCCCATTTCTCTGACCGGCACCGTATCCAGACACTTGCGGTAAAGCTCCAAGGCCCGACTGTAATCTGCGGTTTTGTAGTAAAGCTGGGCCATTTTGGGATAAATCGAGGGAGCCAAATTTGGATAATCTCTTGCGATCTCCACGTAAGCCTTGAGGGCTGATCCTAAATCCTCCTGCTTGACGTATATGTCTGCGATGGCGATAGCGGCCTGGCCATGGAGGTCTGCTTTACCCAGCTCAATAACTTTCCTGAAATTCTCTATCGCCTCGGTGTGCCTGGATTCCTCTTCAAGACTTGTCCCGATAGCATAATAGGCGTCTTGAACCAGCGGGCTTTTGGGAAAATCGTTAATGAGAGCGGAAAAGTACCGGCGCGCCAATTCCAAATCGTTATGCTTGTAATAGTATTCTCCCAGCCACCACATGACTTCAGGGGTAAGGCTTGAGTCAGGGTATTTAGAACGCAAGGCATTGAATCGATTCACCGCCTCCTTTTCCTCCCCCATCTGATCGAAACAGTCGGCTATTTCATATTCGGCCTTTTGAACCAAGTCGATATCCTGGCTATACAACCTGATGACATCCTTAAATACCTCAATCGCTTTGGCAAATTGACTTAGATTATAAAAACTGGTACCCAGAAGATAAAGGGCCTGAGGCTTAAGGGCGCTGTCCTTAAATTCCTGCTCAAAGCTTTCAAAGAGGAGACGACTGGACTCATAATCTTGTCTTTGAAAATAGGCCAATCCCAGAGCATACGTCGCATCATCCAGAAGCTTGGATTGGGGGAAATTCCTTTTCATGGCCTGAAAACTCATGATCGCTGCCTCATAGTTCGATGCCTTAAGCCATGTGAGACCCAACTGGTATTGCACATAATCGCTGTAAAAACTATCCGGAAAATCCTTGAGGATGGCTGAGTAGGTTTTTTGGGCCTGGGCGTAGTCTCCAGAATCCTGATAGGCATCCCCTATCTGACAAAGGGCGCTAACCTTAACGATTTTGTCGTCTGTCTCTTTGACGATTCGCTGAAATTCATCTATCGCCTCTTTAAATTCCCCCTGCTTTAAATAGGCCCAACTGAGGTTATAGTGGACTTTATCCATCATCTCCTGCGGGACCGCTCCAGGCTTAAATTGGCTCAAGGCCTCTTTGTAGATACGAATAGCCTCCTGATATTCTGCGAGATTATAGAGGGCATCGGCTTTGCCCAGGTAGGCCTGGACTAAAACAAGAGGGTCGTCCGTTCGACCTATGAGTTCCTCATAGATGCCTTTGGCCTGATTCACGCGATTCGTCTCGACCATAAGGATGGCCTGCCCGAGACGTAAGACTTCCTGAGCCCTTTTATCCAAGGACTCCTCCTTCACGTCTAAAAAAGCACTTTCTGCCTCTTTATATTGCTTGAGCTTAAGATAAGACCAGGCCAGGCCCATATTCGAGAGCGCCCGTAGCTTTGGGTCCGAACTATTTTTGAGAACCGCAGAATATTCTGCGAGGGCTTCTTTAAAATTATTAAGGTAATAATCAGCTTCGGCCTGGTAAAAATTGAAATAGGGAAATACCTCTGCATTCCAAGAAGAGAGCTTGGCCCCAGAACCGAGCCTGTCTTTGAGCCTCAAGTAATCCTTTAAATTGTAAAGGCACTCGATGATCTTCAGGGGGGCGTCCTGGAAAGAGGCCTCTTGAGGGAACTTTTCCTCGACGATCGTAAAATACGTGATCGCCTCTTCAAATTTTTGCTCCTGGAATAAACACCAGGCCAGGGAATAATAGGAAGCCCCTAAATAGGCAGAGGTGGGGAATTCATCAATAATCTTTTTGTAGAAGCTGGCGGCCTTGCCGAAACTATTTCCTTTAAAGTGAACTTCGGCCATCCAGTAAAGAGAAACGTCTTTAAAGGTTTTTGCCTGGGGCTGAGGAATGAGCTCCTCGAATTTAGCGAGGGCCTCCAAAAATTTATTTTGGTGAAAAAAGGAACGGCCAAGCAATAGATGCGCCTCCGGCGTCTTTGGAGAACGTGGGTACTGAAGGAGAAATCGCTCCAATAAGTTCTGGCTGACATCATAAAAACCATCGTCAAAGGCTTTTTTGGCAACGTAGAGCGCCTCTTCCTCTTTGAGGTCTTGGGCATAAGAATAGTTCGTAATTCGTAGTTCAGAGTTCAGAGTAAAGACAAATATAAAAAAAACTACAATAAACCTACGTATTTGAATTTTTTGGATTTGGCACCTCGGCTTCGCCTCGGTGTCAATGGAGAACGGAGTCGAAGCATTGAATTTGGGATTTGGAAATTGGGATTTTACCATTTCATTTAACTATAACATCACTTTAGGACCTCTTCAATACCTTTCTTAAGGCGTCGGCCGTAAAAGAGGCCTTGGAGCGGAGTAATTCTTCGGGAGACCCTACCGCCACTACTTCTCCCCCCTTGTCGCCCCCTTCCGGCCCCAGATCGATAATATAATCGGCACATTTAATCACTTCTAAGTTATGCTCGATAACGATAACGGTATTTCCTTTGTCAACAAGCCTCTGAAGCACACTCAGCAGCTTATCCACATCGGCAAAATGCAATCCCGTCGTCGGCTCATCCAAAAGGTACAACGTCCTTCCCGTAGAACGCTTGCTCAGCTCGCTGGATAACTTGACGCGTTGCGCCTCTCCTCCGGAGAGCGTGGTAGCCGATTGTCCCAGGCTCATGTAACCCAGCCCCACGTCATAAAGATACTGCAGCGTGTTCTTTATCTTTGGCACATTGTTAAAGAGACTTAAAGCCTCCTCGATGCTCATCCCCAGGACATCCGCTATGGACTTACCTTTGAATTTGACTTCCAGCGTGGATTCGTTGAACCTGTCCCCTTTGCAGACATCACACTTCACATACACATCCGGAAGAAAATGCATCTCGATTTTCTTGATACCGTCTCCGGCGCATGCTTCACAACGGCCTCCCTTGACATTAAAAGAAAACCTTCCGGGCTTAAACCCTCTGACCTTGGCCTCAGGCAGCCTGCTGAATAATTCCCGGATAGGGCTAAAAGCCCCTGTGTAGGTGACGGGGTTGGAGCGCGGGGTCCTGCCGATGGGGGACTGGTCCACCACAATGACTTTATCGATCAGCTCGTATCCTGCGACCTTATCGTGAAGCCCGGGCTTATTCTTTGACTTGTACAGCTTTTGTGCAAGGCTTCTAAATAAAATTTCATCGATCAGGGTCGACTTTCCTGAACCAGAAACACCCGTCACGCAGATAAAAGTACCCAGCGGAAACTTCACGTCTATATTCTTGAGATTGTGCTCTCGGGCTCCCCTGATCTGAAGGAATGACCTCTCCTGCCAGGGCCTTCTTTTTTCGGGGACCTCGATCTTCAACTCATGCCTTAAATATTTCGCCGTCAGCGAATCGGGATTCTTAAGCAACTCTTCCTTCCTGCCGCAGAAGACGACTTCTCCGCCATGCAAGCCTGCTCCCGGGCCTAAATCTACGATATAGTCGCTGGAAAGAATCGTGGTCTCGTCGTGCTCCACGACAATCAGCGTGTTGCCCAGATCCCGCAAAGCGGCTAAGGTCGCAAGCAATTTGCTGTTATCCCTCTGGTGCAGACCGATGCTGGGCTCATCCAATACATACAGCACGCCCACAAGACCGGAACCGACCTGAGTGGCCAGGCGGATCCTTTGCGCCTCTCCGCCGGAAAGCGTGGAACTCTTTCTGTCCAGGGTCAGATACTCTAAACCCACATCCACGCAAAACTGTAATTTCTGAATGATCTCCTTTAAGACCTGATGCGCGATCATTTTTTCTTTTTCCTTTAAATCCAAACCCTTGAAGAAACCCTTGGCTTCTTTTATAGACATCCGTGCGACCTGCCAGATATTTTTTCCTTGAATCTCAACCGATAGGCTTTCTTTCTTAAGCCGGGCCCCCTGACAGACAGGACAGTCCAGGCTCGACATGAATTTAGATATCTCCTCCTTCAAATAATCGCTATCCGTTTGCCGGAATAACCTCTCCAGATGCGGGATAACGCCTTCGAAAGGTTTTCCGTTAATCTCTTCATCCGTCCCGAAAAGAATCGCTTTCTGTACGTGTTTGCTTAAGTTCTTAAAGGGCGCATCCAAATCAAAATCCATCCTGTGGGCTAACTCCCGTATGAGCCAGCGATAATAAAGGATATAGCCCCGACCCCCCCTTTTCCAAGGCTCAAGGGCCCCTTCATTAATGGATTTGCTTCTGTCCAGGACAACAAGGTCAGGGTCAAACTCCAGTTTTGTGCCCAGGCCATGGCACTCCGGACAGGCGCCGTAGGGTGAATTAAAAGAAAAATTGCGCGGCTGGACTTGTGCATAACTGATCCCGCATTTGGGACAGGCGTACTGTTCGTTAAAAACAATATCCGTTGACTTATGCGCAATAACCACAACACCTTTGCCGACTTTTAAGGCGGTCTCAACAGAATCCGTCAGCCTCGCTTTGATCTTGGGCCTGATAAGAAGCCTGTCTACGACCACCTCGATATGGTGCATTTTATATTTCGCTAATTTGAAATCAACCGGCAGTTCATACACCAAACCATCAATACGGCAGCGCACAAACCCGGCCTTTTGAATCCAATTCAGGATCTCCCGATATTCCCCTTTGCGGCCCAAGACAACAGGGGCAAGGATCAGAACCTCTTCATCGGACTTTGTAGCGATAAGGCGGTCAACGATCTCTTGAGGCGTTTGCCTTTCGATTGGCTGCCGGCACTGATAACAAAAAACCTTTCCGATACGCGCAAAGAGAAGTCTCAGGTAATCGTAAATCTCGGTTTGAGTGGCGACCGTCGAGCGCGGGTTGCCACCGGCCGTCCTTTGCTCAATGGCAATGGTCGGCGATAAGCCGTTTATGTATTCGACATCCGGCTTCTGCAATTGTTCGAGAAACTGACGCGCGTAGCTGGAAAGGCTTTCTACGAATCGACGTTGGCCTTCCGCGTAAATGGTATCAAAGGCCAGGCTCGATTTACCCGAACCGGAAAGGCCTGTGATGACAATAAGTTTATGGCGCGGCAACTTGAGGTTTATGTTTTTAAGGTTGTGCTCTTTAGCGCCATGGATTTCGATTGCGTCTTGCTCTTGCATGGGAAAACCTTATGGATTGAAAAGAATTGTTTTGTCTAAAACGGGATGAACCGCCTGGATTTAAGAAGTACGTAGCTCATGGGGTCATAAATCCCTTGCTCCAAGAATAAGGTATAGAAATTCATATAGTCCAACAAGGCCAGGCCTGAGATGATCAGGGCAAGGACTCTTGTGGGGTGCCGGGTGACTCTTTTAAAGACAATCTCCTTAAGCAGCAGGACGGTAAATAATCTCATGGGGATATCCAACATCATCACGTATCGAACATTCTTGGTAAAAAAGTTAAAAAACACGAAACTGAGCCCAACGAACACCAAAACAAAGACCTGCAGGTCCTGGCGCCTGTCAGATAAAAAATAAGAAAACATAAAGCCGATGGAACAAAGGACTACCCACGGAGAAAGCAGCATAAAATCAATGATATAGCGGAACCACGGCCCTTGCCCGAAAGCCATGGCATGAGGGTTGGTTTTCGGCGAATGAAGTATAATCCCGATAGTTTGGAGGACCATCGAAGGACCGGCCACGGATAAATAAATCATTCCCACGACCGCAAAAGGAAAAACCGAAACGGACAAGAAATCCATCAGCCGGACCTCTTTTTTAAACAAAAACTTATTCATCAAAAGAAAGACCACAAAGATGGGCGATAACAAAACGACTGTCTCCTTCATCAGGATAGCCAAGCTAAAAGTTAGAATCAGTCCAACATATTTTAGGGGACTTTTTGCCTGGATAAGGCTCCAGAACATCCAAAAGGAAAGGGCCACGAACAACTGGACGGTGCTTTCCGACAAGGCGCGCCGCGCCATCCCTAAGGCAAGCGGTGAAAAAGCAAGAAGGACCGTATAGAGCAGGCCTGTATCTTTATCAAAATATTTGCTGGAAAAATAAAAACTCACGCATAAAAAAACCAAAAATGAGAATAAGGACAAGTACGCCAACCCCAGAAATGAATACCCGAAGGCCTTTAACCAAAAGACCGACAGCAGAATAAAACCTATCCGCAGCGGGTTCGGATAGGGATTAGCTGGCTCCTGTGTATAAAGCTCAAATAATTTTTTGAATCCTCTTATCCCTTGATCCCCAATGAAGGTGCCGTATTTTAAATAAAACCCTTCATCCGCCAAGATAACGAAGTCTATGTTGTTAAGACTCGTCTGGAGGATGCCGAAGCAGGCAAGAAGCAAACCTAAAAAAAAGAGCGTACGTTTGTCAGTCAAAAAGTTAGATATCGATTCTTTTTCCATTCTTATCAAAAATGGGGAATTTTGCCACTTGCGTCTTTTGCAGGATGAATTTTACGGCTGTCCAGAGCGCTCCGAAACCATAGACAACGCTTCTTCTGAAAGAAATGGAGGAGGATTCAGGCGTATAGCGAGAGGGTGCGGTGATCTCTCCTATCCGGTAACCGGCGTATACGGCCTGGACAATGATCTGATTATCAAAAACAAAATCATCCGAATTCTCAAGGAGTGCCAAATCCTTGAGCACCTCTTTGGAAAAGGCGCGGTAACCCGTATGATACTCCGATAACTTCTGCCCCAACAGAATATTTTCTAAAAGGGTGAGGACGCGGTTCGCTATATATTTGTATAAAGGCATTCCGCCCTTAAGGGCCATGCCGCCCAGGATCCTTGAGCCCAGGACGATATCGAACATACCAGAGGCAATCAGGCCGGCCATGGCGGTGATCAGTTTCGGCGGGTACTGATAATCCGGGTGGAGCATGATGACGATATCCGCCTGCTTTTTGAGGGCCGCACGGTAGCAGGTCTTCTGGTTGGCCCCATAGCCCTTGTTTTCCTCGTGAACAAAGACCTCCAGATTCAGACGCCGGGCCACCTCAAGGGTCCTGTCGCTACTCTTATCATCCACCACCAATATCTCATCAACGATACCCCTGGGAATCTCCCGGTAGGTCGACTCCAAGGTCTTCTCCGCGTTATAGGCAGGCATCACCACGACAATTTTTTTACCTTCCAGCATAGGCGTCTTCTCTTGAAAAAAGGGTCAGGTCTATTTTTTAGCTCCGATGAGGAGAAAAAATAGACCTGACTCCTTTTTTTTCTTCTATCTTCTTCTCTTCTTTTTTCCGCCTCTTTTCATCTTGGCGCAGGAGACATCCCCTTTTTTATCAAGAAAATAAAGGTATCCCTCTTTTCTCTTGATGCCGCACTTCGCGACTTTTTTAGGACTACCCCCTTTCTTCTTGCCCCTCGCCATCTTGGCGCAAGAGACATCGCCTTTTTTGTCGATGTAATAGAGGTAACCTTTCTGCCTTTTGATACCCAACTTCACTACTTTTTGTACCATAGTCTGATTCACCTCCTTTCATTTGCTCATTTCAAGTCCCAATCTTCACCGGATTCAAAATCTCTTTTAACAGGGCCAGCGCCGAGAGCACCGCCAGATAGCTTGTTCTGGGGTTATCCGGATGCAAAATATTCTCTGTGCGTGTCCTAATCGTGGCGGCTGAGGACTCGATAAGGACCTCGTGTATGTTTTTCTTTACTGAAGGCGATGCGATTATTTTGACCTGGGTTTTGTCGAGACCTACGCCGGCGAGGCTCAAGAGCCCTGCCACATTGATATTTTGAGGGAATAACCGGATCGCCTTCCTGGCTGAACCATGAAATAGGACCGTGCTTTTTCTCTGACTTAAGGCCTTGACCCCTTTAAAGGAAAAAGGATTCTTACGCGTGATCAGACAGACCTTTTTCAACTTTGCACACCCGGCTGCTTTTAAACCGTCTATTCCCGATATAGCGCCGCTGGGAATATAAATAGAGCGACCTTGCCTCTGTGCTAATGCGGCCAAGGGCTTTATATGCCCTGCCACACCCCCTACGCTCATAATCAAAATGTCCCTTCCTTGTGCCAGGGCTTTCTGGGCTATGCCGAAAGACGCCGAAGCCGAGCTTGCTTCGATCACCAGGTCTGACTTTGATATCAGTCGCCCAAGACTCGACACCTGCAGCTTCCCTGTTTTAAAGAGGGCCCTCGAAAGACCTGTGGATTTCTTTAAGTCGATGTCATAAAGCGCCACTAATTTTGCTTTCTTGCGGAAATCCTTAACGACCGTCTTGGCTAATGAGCTTCCGATCGCTCCGCAACCGACGATTCCTATCTTTAATGATTTAAGCATGCCTTAACTTTACGATTGTATTATCGATGAGCCGGGTCTTTCCAATCCAGACGGCCAGGGCCACCAGGGCCTCCCCTTTTATCTTATCCAAGGGTCTAAGGTTTTGTAAGTCTACGATGGAAATATAATCCACTTTCGCTCTTTTGTTCTTTTGGATGAGCTTGCGTATGGATTGGATGACTTTGGAGGCATCGGTTTCTTGCCTACGCACAGAATCCTTAGCTAGATTTAAAGCCTGATAGAGCACAGCTGCGTCTTTTCTTTCCCCTGCCCCGAGATACTGATTCCTTGAACTCATGGCCAGGCCGTCTTTCTCGCGCACAATAGGCATAACTTTTATTTGAACAGGCATACTGAGGTCCTCGACCATTTTTCGGATAAGGATGGCCTGCTGGGCGTCCTTCTGGCCGAAATAAGCCTTATCCGGTTGGACAATATGAAAAAGTTTCGCCACCACCGTTGCCACACCTCTGAAATGCCCGGGACGGATTTGCCCACATAGGGTATCGCTTAAACCCTCAACCTCAACATAGGTCCGAAAAGGCTTTGGGTACATAAATTTTACATCTGGGGAAAATAAGATATCGATACCCTCCTTCTGACACGCTCGGGCATCCTGAATGAGATGGCGCGGATATTTATGATAGTCTTCGCGGGGAGAGAATTGGATGGGGTTGACAAAAATGCTGACGACCGTAAAATCATTATCTTGGCGACAACGCCTGATCAAACTCAGATGCCCCGGATGTAAAGCGCCCATGGTCGGCACGATACCGATGGAATCCCTTTGAAGCCTTCTTTTTTGGGCCACCTGGGCCATTTCTTTTATGTTGCGGACGATTCTCATATAACCTCTGAAAGAGGCTTTAAAACAAACGCACGCTCGAACATCCGCGGATGCGGAACGTGAAGAGTTTTCGTATGGATGATCCTATCCTGGTAAAACAATATATCCAGGTCTATGGGTCGGGGACCGTTGGGCAACGTGCGCCTGCGGCCCAGTTTTTTTTCTATTTGTTTAAGTTTTTTGAGAAGCTGAAAAGGCGGGATACCCGTCTTGATCTTTAGGGCGGCATTCAAGAATTTGGGCTGGCCGCAAGGCCCCCCTACGGGTACCGTTTCCATGAGACAGGATATCTTGGTAACCTTTGTACCCTCCAAGGCGTTGATTTCCTTAATGGCCATGCGTATGTTCTTTCTTCTATCACCTAAGTTCGAACCGATACCCAGGTAACAGGCGGCCTTCATAAAACTTTTTTTAAGCGCTGTACGGCCTCTTCTATCCTCTCCTGAGGGATGGTCAAGGCCATGCGGATAAATCCTTCGCCGTATCTGCCAAATCCCACTCCGGGAGTGACCACGATGTCAGCCTTATCCAGTAACATGCGAGCAAATTGAATAGAGGGTATCTTACGAGGGATCTTAACCCAGACATAGAAAGTGGCTTTGGGAGGCTCGACTTGCAGGCCCAGGGCATCCAGATGGCGTATCAATGTATCCCGACGCTGCTGATACAGCCGACACATGTTTTTGATATGCCTGTCAGGCCCTTCCAGGGCTGCAATACCTGCGACTTGAACCGCGGAAAATATTCCTGAATCTACATTGGACTTAACCTTTCCCAGTGCGGTTATGGCTTCTTTAGACCCGCTCGCCCAGCCGATGCGCCAACCGGTCATGTTAAAAGTCTTGGACAAAGAGTGAAATTCAACAACGGCTTCCTTGGCGCCCTCGACCTGCAGGACACTATCGGGCCTGTAACCGTCAAACGCCATTTCTGAATACGCCAGGTCCGAAAGAACCAATATTCTATTCTTAAGGGCAAAAGCCACCACCTGACGGTAGAAATCAATTTCAGCTGTAGCGGATGTGGGATTATTGGGATAATTGATGTAAATAAGCTTTGCCCTTTTACGGATGGAAGAGGGTATCATTCTTAGGTCGGGCAAAAAGGAATTCTGTTCAAGGAGAGGCAAAGAAAAAGGTTTGCCACCAGCCAAAATCGTTCCTCCTCGATAAGGAGGGTAGCAGGGGTCAGGCACCAAAGAATAGTCTCCTGTATTCAGGAAGGCCAGCGGAAAATGGGCCAACCCTTCTTTGGAGCCAATCAAAGGCAAAATTTCCGTGTTCGGATTAAGGTTGACGTCGAATCTTCTTTTGTACCAGCCCTGGATCGCCTGACGTAAAGCCGGCATCCCCTGGTCCAGGGCATACCGATGATGAGAAGGATCCTTCGCAGCCTGACATAAGGCTTCAATAATGTATTTGGGTGTAGGCGTATCAGGATCTCCCACACCAAGGTCAATGATATCCCTACCCCTGGCACGGGCTCTTCTCTTCGCCTTATCGATTTCGGCAAAAAGATAAGACGGCAGACTCTGAATTTTCTTCGAAAGCTTGACCATTTCTCTCCTATTCATACTTTTACTATGAACTTTGAACTTTGAACTCTGAACTCTGAACTATCTTAATACATCCTGCATGGAATACAAACCCGCAGGTTTACCTAAGACCCACTTGGCTGCCTTAAGAGCGCCTAAAGCAAACAGGTCGCGCGAGTGTGCCTGATGCTTTATTTCAATCCGCTCCGAATTGCCGCAAAAGAGGATGGTGTGGTCACCGATGATATCGCCCAACCGGATGGCATGGGTAGGGATTTCTTTTTGAGTCGCCTCTGCCAAAATCTGGCCGAATTTCTTGGCTGTGCCCGAAGGAGCATCTTTTTTTGCCTTGTGGTGTGCCTCGATAATTTCCACACTGTAGTCCGGCCCCAGCCGCTTGGTTAACTCGGGCAAGATCGCAAACAACACATTGACGCCAATAGCCATATTTGGGGAAAAGACAATAGGCACGACCCTCGCCACCTCTTCGATCTTCTTTAACTGGGCCTCATGGAGACCCGTCGTGCCCAATACGGCGGCTTTTTTATATTTGGCTACATAATCCAGATGGGAAACGGTCGCCTCGGGAGTCGTAAAATCAATGAAGCAATCAATAAGGAATAGACCATCGGGGCTGGATGAAATCTTAAGTTTTCCCATATCCCGTCCGATCATGGGTGTCCCTTTTTTTTCAAGGGCCAACGTCAAATCAAAATCCCTGTCATGAGAAGCCAATTCGAATATGCGCTTCCCCATCCTTCCGCACACTCCGGCTACACCTAATTTAATCATGTTTGACTCCTTTAAAATCATAGCAATCCATAATCTTTCAGCGCTGCCTTCAGCTTCTTTAGATTTTCCTCAGACATGGGACACATGGGAAGCCTCAAATCCGGCTCGCACATCCCCAAGAGCCCCATGGCGCTCTTTACGGATATGGGGTTCGTCTCTAAAAACACAGCTTTGATCAGAGGCAACAATTTAAGATGAATCTCCTGGGATTTCTTGATATTCCCTTTTTCAAATTCAAGGACCAACTGCGCCACATCTCGGGGTACAATATTGGCCACAACGGATATAACGCCCGTCCCCCCGATACTTAAAACAGGCAGAGTGAGGCTGTCATCCCCTGAGAGAAGATCAAAATCATTTGGGCATAGCTGCCTTATACGCGACATCTGATCCAGACTTCCTGAGGCCTCTTTGACTCCGACGATATTTTTGCAATCATGGGCGAGCTTTGCTATTGTCTCTGGCTCTATATTGACCCCGGTTCTGGAAGCGATGTTATAAAGAACAATCGGGATAGAAACGGCATTAGCGATGGCTTTAAAGTGTTCGTAAAGGCCTCTCTGCGTCGGACGGTTATAGTAAGGAGAAACCTGCAAAGAGGCATCTGCCCCGACGTTGGCTGCGTGGCGCGTCAGCATGATCGCTTCCTCCGTAGAATTCGAACCTGTTCCCGCGATAACAGGTACCCTTTTTTTAGCCTGATCAATAGCGACTTCAATGACATGGTCATGCTCTTCGAAAGACAAAGTCGCTGATTCGCCGGTAGTCCCGCAGGGCACGATTCCGGAAGTCCCGTTTTTGATATGGAACTCAATAATGTCCCTTAATCTTCCTTCATCGACTTTTGAATTCTTGAATGGTGTTACGATAGCGACAATCGAACCTTTAAACATAATAGGCTCCTTTGCAAACTCTTCTTGCCTTGCCTTCTAACCAGACATCTTTAAATTTCTTACCGACTCTCTTAAAATATACATTTAAGGCTTCCCTGCCTTGCGTCTGCACTTTTATGCGATGGGTTTGTTTCGCATAGCGCGCCGCGTAGAGTAAGGCCGAGGCCGCAGCTCCTGTGCCGCAGGCCAACGTTTCATCTTCTACGCCTCTTTCATAAGTCCTCACCTTTATAGAATCGTGGCTTAAGGCTTCCACAAAATCCACATTGGTCCCCCTCGGTGAAAAAATCCTGTGGGTACGGATCTGCCGACCCAGATTCGCCACATCTATCCTACCCAGTCCTTCCACAAAAATGACGGTGTGCGGCACACCCGTATCGATAAAATGGACGTGCACGGTCTGAGGACCCAACCGAAGCGGCATATCCCATCTTGTGTTTTTAGGTTCTGTGAGCTTTATTTTGACCTGTTCGCCTTTGACTTGCGCTGTGATTTGGCCTGCTTTAGTCTGGATGTTAAACTCCGAGCTTGGAACACCGAAATTGAAACTTATCCACAGGGCGGCGCATCTGGCCCCGTTCCCGCACATTTCTGCTTCTGAGCCGTCGGCATTAAACAAACGCATCCGGATACCCGCTTGATTCGACTTATCAAGAATTAGCAAGCCGTCAGCGCCTATGCCGTATTTCCTATTGCAGATATTCTGGGCTAATTTCTTTAACCGGCCAACCGGCAAATGGGCCAACCAGCAAACAACGAAATCATTCCCCGACGCCACCATCTTGGTAAACTCTATGGGCTTCATGCTAAATCCCCAAAAGAAAGGATGGAATGACTTCGTTGCGGACCAGATCTCCCTCGCTTTCTCTTTTTCTGATGATAAAGGGTTCGTTCTTTACGATCAGAATCTCCTGCGGCCGCCTGCGCGAGTTATAATTAGACGCCATGCTGAAACCGTAGGCGCCCGCGCTCATGACCGCCAGATAATCTCCGTTTTTCACGCGGGGCAATCGCCTTTCTTTGGCAAAAAAATCCCCGCTTTCACAAATCGGTCCCACCACATCCACTTTTTCCTGGGCGCCGGGACGTTTTCTTAGAGGCAGAATCTGATGATAGGCATCGTACAAAGAGGGCCTGATCAGATCATTCATTCCCGCATCCACGATAACAAATTTCTTTCTGGGGCCTGACTTAAGATACAGCACCCTCGCCACCAGGATTCCGGCATTCCCCACGATAAACCGGCCCGGCTCCAAGATAATTTTTAATCTTGTCTTTTTAAGTAAGGGTGCCACTTTTCGGGCAAACGTAACGGCTGTCTGGGGCGCTTCCTTATTATAGACTATCCCTAAACCACCGCCGATATTGAGAAATTCCAGCCTGATCCCCTTCTTCTCTAGGCCCTGAATAAAGGTGACCATCTTGGTTATGGCGGCTACAAAAGGAGCGCTTTCTGTTATCTGAGAACCGATATGGATATGCAGCCCTGAGATCTTCACATGGGTTAGGGCCCGACGCACCATAAGGATCTGATAGGCGCTCCTGAAATCAATCCCGAATTTATTGGTCAGCTTTCCGGTGGTGATATACTTGTGGGTCTTGGGCTCAACATCCGGATTGATGCGGATCGCCACCTGCGTGATGCTATTTAGCCTTCTGGCAATGCGGTTGATGTTCTCCAATTCTGCCACGCTTTCTACGTTAAAGAAAAGGATCCGGCGGCGAATGGCCTCTTCTATCTCTCGGTCGGTCTTTCCGACAGAAGCATAGACGATTCTTTCTGAAGGGCAACCCACCCGATGCGCCCTGGTGAGCTCGCCCCCTGAGACGACATCCAGCCCCGCTCCCTTATCTACCAGGGCTTTCAAGATAGCGAGATTCGAATTCGACTTGACCGAAAAGCAAATCAAGGGATCGATGGCTTTAAAGGCATCTTTTAGCTTAAAGAAATGGTCAATCAGGGTATGGTAGCTGTAGACGTAAAGAGGCGTGCCGAATCTTTTGGCTAAATTCTCGACTTTGACCTGTTCGCAGTAAAGCTGATTGTTTTTATATTTGAAATCGTGCATATGAGCTTATAACGAAATCTACCCGTTTTATTTTATGGTTTCGCTTCCGTCAAAACCATAAAATCTATCAAACCACCCGCTAACCACTAACGTTTAATTGACTTTTTTGACTTAACGGAAACCAATGGATCGAATAACTTGAGTATCTCTTTTTTTACAATTTTATTAGAAAACTTCTTTAATAAACTCTCTGGCATGTCTTTGATTAGGACTTCATGATCCAAAGAATATTTGACCAATTTGCCAATAATCGTATGGGACTCTTTAAAGGGAATCTTTTTATCAACGAGATAATACACTAAATCAGTGGCATACAGAGCTTCATCTTTCAGGTGTTCTAATATTATCTTCTCGTTAAACTTAAGCGTCTTGATGAGGGGTGTCAACACTTTCAATTCGCTTGAGGCGATTTCCAATGAATTGAATAAAGGCTCTTTGTCCAGCTGCATGTCCCTGTTATAGGTAAGGGGCAGGGCCTTCATCATGCTCAAGACGCTTACCAGGTTGCCATTGAGCCTTGCGGCATAGCCTCTCACTAACTCCAAGACATCCGGATTCTTTTTCTGCGGCATCAGGGAGCTGCCCGTACAGAAGGCTTCGTCAATCTCAATAAAGTCAAACTCCTTGGTAGACCAGATAATCAAATCCTCAGCCAGTCTTGATAGATGCATGGCCAGGATAGACAAGGCGCTGATAATTTCCAAGACAAAATCCCTGTTGCTTACAGCATCCAATGAATTGGTTGTCGCGAACGTTGCGTATTTTGAGGCGGCGATAGGTGTACCGGAAAGGGCACCGGCTCCTAAAGTCGCCTTCTCATTTTTTTGGATGAACTCCAATCTTTTTTTATCCCGGTTCAGCATCATCATGTACGCATTCATGTAGTCCTTCAGGTAAACCGGCTGGGCATGCTGCAGATGAGTAAACCCGGGTAAAATAAACCGAGCGTGCTTCTTCGCCTGAGCCCCTAAAGCGCCGATAAAATCATCAATTTCCTGTATCAGCTTTTTAAGATTATCCTTGCAATACATTTTTGTGGAAAAAGCGACCTGGTCATTTCTTGAGCGCCCCGTATGTAATTTTAACGCCAGGTTTCCGATTCTTGCCTCCAATTGGTTCTGAATAAAGGTGTGGATATCCTCTTGATGCTTGGCTTGCCTTGCGTCGAACTTAATGGCTTTCAGGCCCCGAGAAATCCTTGCAGCCTCTTGAGGCGAAATGATGCCCGCTTTTTTTAAAATGTTTACGTGCTGGAGAGTTCCCGCAATGTCATAGTCAAACAGCTTGTAATCAAAGGAAATAGATTTCGTAAACTCTTCTGCCAGGGGGTGAGTCTTCTTACCGAATCTTCCTCCCCATAATTTCTTCGCCATCTTTTCTCCTTAACTTTAAACTCTGAACTTTGAGCTATGAACTATCTTTTGTAGGGCAGGCCCCACAATTTGATAAACCCTTGTGCCAGTTTCTGGTCGAATTGGTCCCCTTTTCCGTAAGTGCTTAATTCCTTTTTGTAAAGCGAATGCCTTGATTTTCTCGCCACAGCCACGCCGTTTCCCTTAAACAATTTCATTTTTATGGAACCGGTCACGTGCTTTTGCGTCGCATCCACAAACTTGTCCAGGGCTTCCTTGAGAGGCGAATACCACAGTCCGTAGTAAACCAGCTCTGCATATTTAAGCGAGACGGTCTCCTTGAAATGCGACAGCTCCCTGTCCAGGACCAGGCTTTCCAATTCCTTATGCGCGGCATAAAGGATGGTGGCTGCCGGCGCTTCATAAATCTCTCTGGACTTTATTCCTACCAATCTGTTTTCCACAAGGTCAGCCCTTCCCACGCCATGCAGGCCTCCCCAATCGTTGAGCTGGTTGATCAGATTCTTCAATCTATACGTTTTGCCGTCGAGCTTCTTAGGGATGCCCTTTTCAAAAGAGATATCGATATATTTCGGATAGGTCGCCTGGGAAGTCGGGCTTTTCGTGACGAGGTAAGCGTCCTGCGGAGGCTCCTGCTCCAGGTTCTCCAAAACCCCTGCCTCAATGCTGATACCCCAGATATTTCTGTCGATGCTATAAGGTTTCTTCTTCGTGACATCTACGGGGATGTTATACATGCGGGCATATTCCATCTCTTCTTCTCTGGATTTAAACTCCCACTCCCGGACAGGCGCGATGATTTCAAGCGCAGGATCCAATATGTTGACCGTAACCTCAAGCCGCACCTGGTCATTTCCCTTGCCCGTGCATCCGTGGGCAACGGCATCCGCTTTTTCCTTGTGGGCTATCTGAACCAGGTATTTGGCTATCAAGGGCCTGCCGAGGGCTGTAGCCAGCAAATATTTCCCCTCATAGACCGCATGGGCCTTGAGGGCTGGCATAACAAAATCCTCCACGAATTCATCCTGGAGATCCTTGATATAGACTTTTGATGCGCCGGCCGCCAGGCCTCTCGACTCTATAGCTTCAAAATCTTCTCCCTGGCTTAGCCCCTGGCCAAGATCAGCCACAAAACAGATAACGTCGAACCCCTGCTCTTTAAGCCACCGGATAGCACAGGATGTATCCAACCCCCCTGAATAGGCTAAAATAATTTTTTTCATGGGCAACCGGCTCCGGCATTTGGTTCTTCGTCCGCATCATCAACGGCAAGATACCAGCTCCTGCCGTCTGCTCCGTTTCGGGTCGCCCTGCTGCATCCGTTTGACCAAACAGTAAAAACCCAGGCCTGTGTGCCTCCCGTGGCAAGGAGCAACTTTAGATTGTTATTAATATCGCCTATGACGGAGGTGCTCCCACTTTCCGGATAATAAACGCCATTATGATCCATCCTATAACTTAGCTGGGCGACTCGAACCAATCTCAGATCCGCCTTGACCTGCTTATCCAAAGCGTCTTCTTTTATGTTACTATAATAGGATAGGGCCAACGTAGCAATGATACTGACAATGATAATAACGATAATTATTTCTATTAACGTATACCCTTTTTTGCATAACATGGCTGTCCTCCCGACTAAAATATCTTTTTTACTTAAGCAACATCATAAGAATCGCCTTCTGGACATGCATCCTGTTTTCCGCCTGGTCAAAAACGACGGAATTCTTTCCATCCAAAACCTCATCCGTAATCTCCTGGCCTCTGTGAGCCGGCAGACAATGCATGATAAGAGCGTGGGGTTTGGCAAGCCGCACCAAATCCTTATTGACCTGAAAAGGCCTGAATATTTTTTTCCTTGACGCAGCCTCCTTTTCCTGCCCCATGCTGGCCCAGACATCCGTATAGATGACATCCGCATCTCTGACGGCTTCTTTTGGATCATGGAATAATTCTAAGGCAACGTGGGTTGCTTTGCCCCATCGCTTGGCTTCTCTAAGAATGGAATCTTGCGGCTCGTAGCCCAAAGGAGCCGCCACCTTCATATTCAATCCTGCCCGAGCACAGGCATGCAGCAGCGAATTGCAAACATTATTGCCATCACCGACAAAGACAAGGGTTTTGCCTTTCAGGCCTTTTAGCTTTTCTCTTACGGTGTACACATCCGCCAGCGCCTGGCAGGGATGCGCAGAATCAGATAAGCCGTTGATCACGGGCTTGTCAGAATATCGAGCCATCTCTAATATATTTTTATGTTCGAACGTCCGAAGCACAATAGCGTCCACGTATCTGGAAAGAGTCTTAGCCACATCCTTTATGGATTCCCTGACACCCAGATTAATCTCATTGGGCGCCAGATACAAGCAATGCCCTCCCAACTGGTACATCCCGACCTCAAAAGAGACCCGGGTCCGGTTTGATGGCTTTTGGAAGACCAACACAAGAGTCTTTCCTGACAAAGCATGACGGAATGCGGATTTATTCTTCTTGAGCCGATCGGTCAGTTCAAAGATTTCTTTGATGTCTTGGGTCGTCAACTCTTTGACGGAAATCAAATCTTTTTTCATATCATGCGCCTTTGAGCGCTTCCTCCATAACCTCAAGCGCCTTATCCATCTCTTTTTTAGTAATGTTCAAAGCCGGCATCAGCCGCAGCACCTTCTCATGCGTGCAATTGACCAACAAGCCTTTCTCCATACATCTTTCCACAACAACCTTGGCCTCTCTCTTGAGTTCGATGCCGACCATCAGACCTTTGCCCCTGACCTCTTGGATAACAGCGTGTTTCTCTTTAAGAATCTGAAGTCTCGAAAAAAGGTAGTCACTCATCTTATGGACGTGCGCCAGGATCTTTTCCGTCTGCAGGGCCTTTAAGACAGCCAAGGCTGCCTTACAGACAACCGGTCCGCCGCCAAACGTCGAAGCATGCGTCCCCGGCTGCAGTGTATCGGCAATTTCCTTTTTAACAACCATAACACCGATGGGGAACCCTCCACCTAAGGCCTTGGCCAGGGTCATGATATCCGGCTCGGCTTTGAAATGCTGGTAACAAAATAATTTTCCAGTCCGGCCTATCCCTGTCTGGACCTCATCGATGATCAAAAGGAGATTCTTCTCATCGCAGAGCTTTCGCAATCCCGAAACAAACTCCTGTTGCGCCACATGGATGCCCCCTTCTCCCTGAATCAGCTCCAATAGAACCGCCACCGTCTTTTCGTTGATAGCTTGCTCAACCGCTTCAAGGTCATTAAAACGGACTGTTTTAAAACCTTCGGGCAGAGGCGCAAAACCCTCCTGATATTTTTTTTGGCCGGTAGCTGCCAGGGCCGCCAGTGTCCGGCCGTGGAAAGAGTTCTCAAAAGTGATAATCTCATATCGGCCGGCACCAAACTTGCGGGTAAATTTTATCGCCGCCTCATTCGCCTCGGCACCGGAATTGCAGAAAAAGACTTTAGCCGGAAACGTCCGATAGACAATTTCCCTGGCAAGTTTCGCCTGCGGGACATGATGGTAATTATTCGGTATAAATATCAATTTAGAAACCTGGTCCCGCACCGCCTGCATCACTTTAGGATGGCAATGGCCAAGGTTTCCCACGCCCCAGCCGGGAAAAAAATCCAAATAGGCCCTGCCCTGAATGTCCCAAAGCTTGGAACCCTTGCCCTTGACAAAGATCAAAGGCGCCTTGGTGTACGTCGGCATAATGAAATCTTTGTATGACTGGAATACTTCTTCTTTTTTCATGACTATAAACTTTGAACTATCCCCGCCCTGCTATCTGATAGCTGGCGGGATCCCGCCTCATATTTAACAGCGGGGCGGGAGAACTCTGAGCTACTTAACTATTTCTGTGCCGATTCCCTGGTCGGTGAATATCTCAAGAAGCAAGCTGTGCGGGATACGGGCATCGACAATGTGCGTCTTTTTAACTCCCTTTTCCAGGGCTTGCATGCAGGCCAAGACTTTAGGAATCATGCCTTGCGAAACAATCTTACTCTCAATCAAAGCTCTTGTTTCCTCAATCGTCAAGGTGGATATGAACGAATGGGGATCATCGGCATTGCGCATAATCCCTAAGACATTCGTCAGGATGACCAGCTTTTCTGCTTCCAGGCTTGCGGCAACGTGACTTGCGGCCTCATCCGCATTCACATTATACACTTTCTTGTCCCGACCTCTTCCCATAGGCAAGATAACGGCGACTTTATCCTTTCTCGATTCATCCAGAATACAAGCGCTATCAATGCCGACGATGTGCCCCACCAACCCCAGGTCTATCTTGGCTTTCTTCTTCACGACCTGGATCAAATTATTGTCTTTGCCGTTCAGGCCGATACCCTTGGCGCCTAAATCGGATATCTCCTGGACGATCGCCTCATTAAGTCTTTGCAGCTCCTCTTCTACGACATCCAGCGTCTCTTCGTCGGTCACCCGCATGCCATCTACAAAATCGGTCTTCTTGCCGCTTGAACGCATACGGTCACTGATGTTCGGCCCCCCTCCGTGGACAAGCACGGGCCTTAAACCCATGAAACTCAAAAAGACGATATCTTCGAGGATCCCTTTACGGATCTTCTCCTCTCCCAGGATGCTGCCTCCGTACTTGATCACAATGACTTTCTTATGAAATTTCTTGATGTAAGGCAAAGCCTCGATCAAAACATCGGCTTTCTTAATCGCCTCTTCCATCTATTTCTCCTTATTCTTTTTATTAAATCCCTGCTGAATGACGAAACCGTTTTAATTATACGCCGCGTTTATCCGAATATACTCAGGCGTCAAATCCGAGGTGTGAACGATAGCTGAGGATTCTCCTCGATTCACGGACACACGGACAAATATCTCTTTTCTCTCCAAAGGGCTGACGTGAACCTTCAGGCCCTCTTCTTTTAATTCCACGCCGCAGGAACCCAGGGCTGCCACGATTCTGCCGAAATTAGGGTTTTGACCGAAGACAGCCGTCTTAAAAAGGTTGGAATTGGCAATCGCTAAAGCAAACTTCTTGGCTTCTTGAAAATTCCTTGCCTCATCCACTCTAATCTGTATGAATTTTGAGGCGCCTTCTGCGTCCCTGACAATCATCTTGGCCAACTCAAGGCAGGCCACCTTAAGCGCACGTACAAAAAGATAAAAATCTTTTCCTGTCTCTATCAAAGCATTTCCTGCAGAACCATTAGCCAGCATCATAACACTGTCGTTGGTGCTCATGCACCCGTCCACGGTAATACAGTTAAAAGTTTCCTCTACGCAAATCCCCAGGGCCCGATGCAGGGCGCCCTTGAGGATATGCGCATCCGTAAAAAGGAAGGCCAGCATGGTCGCCATGTCCGGCGCAATCATTCCCGCGCCCTTGGCTATCCCGCAAATGGTGACTCCTCGGCCGCCGATGGAGACTTGCACCGTTAGTGTTTTAGAAAATGTATCCGTCGTCAGGATGGCCCTTTGGGCCTTATCAACTCCCTGCAGAGATAATCCGCTAATCAGTTTCGGCAACGCCTGTTCAATCTTTTTGACAGGGAGCCGCTTCCCGATAATCCCGGTGGAGGCCATCAAGACTTCATTTTTTCTAATGCCTAAAGAGCGGGCGAGACTCCCCGCCACATGAAGGGCATCCTTCAATCCCTGCCGGCCGCAAAAACAATTGGCATTTCCGCTATTAACAATCACAGCCCGGAAAAGATTATTGTCTTTCAGGTGAAACTTACTGACCTGGATAGGAGCCGCCTGGATTTTATTGGACGTGAATTTGCAAGACGCCTTAGCCGGAAGAGTCGAACAGAATAAGGCAAGGTCCGGTTTTCCTGATTTCTTGATACCGCAGGCCAGCCCGTTTGCCTGAAAGCCCTTTGGCAAGATCGCCCTTCTATATGTCTTCATTTCTCTCTCTTTGAAGTCTTTACTTTGAACTCTGAACTAAACGAGCCCTGTCTGCTCCGGGAACCCATACATGATATTCATATTCTGAACAGCCTGGCCCGAAGCCCCCTTCATGAGGTTGTCTATGGCAGCAATAATAATGACCATAGATACGCTCTCCTTGATGCCGATATCGCAGAAATTGGACTTGACTACGTCTTGCAGCCTAGGAAAATCCCCCTCCTCCCGGATCCTCACAAAAGGTTCGGTCTTATAGAATTTCTTATAGAGAGGAATCAGCTTCTGATTTCGAACTTCTGACTTCTGGCTTTTTTTCACGTATACCGTCGACAAGATGCCCCTGTCTAAGGGCAGCAAATGCGGCACAAAGGTCGCGTTAACCTTTCTGCCGGCCCACCTTGACAATTCCTGATTGATCTCGGGGGCATGCTGGTGACAATCCACTTTGTAAGCCTTAAAATCCTCGTTAATCTCAGAAAACAAAAATCCTTCCGCAATCTTTCTGCCTGCGCCCGTGACGCCGGATTTTGCGTCGATAATAATGGAAGCAAAGTCTACAAATCCCAAAGTCACCAGAGGCGCCAGGGCTAATAAGCTTGCCGTAGGATAACACCCGGGGTTAGCGATCATCCTTGCCTTCTTGATCTTTGCCCGATAGATCTCCGGCAATCCATACACTGCTTCCCCGATATGCTGCCTGTCTTTATGAGAAAGGCCATAATATTTTTTGTAAATTTTTGCGTCCTTAAGCCGATAATCGGCACTGAGATCTATTACCTTCTTGCCGTGTTTAAGCAAAAAAGGGGCTATCTCCATGGAGACGGTATGCGGCAAAGCCAGAAACACAACGTCGCACACAGCGACGATATCCTTAGGGTTCGGATGCTGACAAGTCAGCTCGATTTTGTTCTTGAACCTTGGAAAGATCTCGGATACCTTCCTGGGTTTATCGATTTTAGCCGAGATGTGGGTGATTCGGACCAACGGGTGCCTTAAAAGCAAATCGATCAGTTCTTCTCCGGCATAACCGGTGGCCCCTACGATGCCTGCGTTTATCATGGGTCTGTCTCCTTTTTTGATATGTCCATATTAAGTCAAAAAAAACGCTTCGTCAAGTCTTTTCTCGTCGGAAAAAAGAAAGCCCGCTTTCCAGCGGGCATAATTTATATCTTTATCTTTGAACTATGAACTTTAAACTATAAACTCATAATTACCTCTTTGTCCACTGGAAGCGCTTGCGTGCGCCCTTCTGGCCGTACTTCTTGCGCTCCTTCATGCGCGGGTCGCGCGTCAGGTAACCCTGTTTGCGCAAGAGATCCTTGGTGCCTGGGTCCGCAAGAGCCAACGCACGCGAAATGCCATGACGCAAAGCCCCTGCCTGCCCGGTGAGTCCTCCACCTCTGATCTGAGTAAAGATGTCAAATTTGCTCAAGGTATTGGTTGCCACTAAGGGCTGTTTGACAATAATCCTGTCTGTCTCGCGCAGAAAATATTTCTCATAGGGCCGACCGTTGACCACAATCGCTCCCTTTCCTGAAACGAGCCTGACTCTCGCAACAGATTCTTTGCGTCTACCTACGGTTGCTTGGGGTGCGATTTCTTCCATTTTATATTTTTAAAGATACAGGGTTTTGCGCCTGATGAAGATGTTCTCCTCCGGCATAAACTTTTAATTTCTTAAACATATCCCTTCCCAAAGGCCCTCCGGGAAGCATGCGCTTGACCGCCAGCTTGATCACCACCTGCGGTTTCTTGGCTAACAGGGTCTCCAAAGACACTTCTCTCAAGCCCCCCGGATAACCGGAGTAACGGCGGTAAATCTTCTGAGTAGGCTTTCTTCCCGTTACCTTAACCTTGGAGGCATTGATAACAATGACATAATCTCCCGTATCCAGATGCGGACAGAACTGTGCCTTGTGCTTACCTCTTAATATCACGGCAATCTTAGAGGCAAGCCTTCCAAGGACCTTATCCTTGGCATCCACGAGATGCCACTGCCTCTTGATATCCTTATTCTTCGGGACATACGTTCTTGTCATAAGAAGAAAAGTATAACACAAAAGTAGATTTAGTCAAATAAATTCTTGCCTAATACTTGACTTCAAGCAGGCACAAACCCTTTGCGGGAACGCATGTCCCAGCCTGCTTTCTGTCCTTTGAGCGCAATATCTCACGCATAGAGCCCGATGGGAATCTCCCCCTTCCTATATCAATGAGCGTCCCAACGATATTCCTTGCCATATGGGTGAGAAAGCCATTGGCTTCGATGTCAATCAGGATGAAAGGCCCTCTTTTGTTGATCCTAATCTGTTTTACCGTCCTTACCGAGCCTCTTTCTTTTTTGGCCGCAGCCTGGAAAGACTTGAAATCGTGCCTGCCCAAAAGCCAAGCTGCCTCTTTTCGCATCCGCTTAAGATTCAAAGGATAAGGAAAAAAATAGGCCGTGTTCCTCTGCAGGGCTGAACGTGACTTACGGTTGAGGATCGTGTATCGGTAAACCTTGGATTTGGCATCGAAGCGGCTGTGGAAACGCCTGCTGCACTCTTCGACCCCCAAAATCGAGATATCGCCTGGCAGAAGGCTGTTCAGGGCCCTGCACAATTTATCCAAGCTTATATCTGATTTTGTCTGGAAATGGGCGACCTGACTGAGGGCGTGCACGCCGGCATCCGTCCTGCCGGATGCCACCAGTCTTATTTTTTGCTGAAGGACCTTCTGGAGGGTTCGTTCTATTGTTTCCTGCAGGGTCTTCGAGGTGCCTTCCCTTTGAACCTGCCAACCCTGGTAGCGTGTCCCGTCATATTCGAGGATTAATTTAATCTTTTTCAAACTGTCAAAAGGGATTAGATGAGATATTCGGCTATCTGGACCGCGTTGAGCGCAGCGCCTTTAAGCAGGTTATCCGCTACGATCCACAGCCATAAACCGTTTTTGACGAAACTGTCCCTACGGATACGGCCGACAAAAACCTCATCCTTACCTTCAACGTCTTTAGGCATGGGATAGAGATTGTTTTTTGGATCGTCTATGACGATAATGCCAGGGGCGCCTGACAGAAGGCTCCTGGCTTTTTGCTCGCTGATGGCCTTTTGGGTCTCGATATATACGGATTCAGAGTGACCGGTTCTAACCGGCACCCTCACCGTTGTCGCAGAGATCTTGATTCTCTTATCATGCATAATCTTATGGGTTTCGTGTACGAGTTTCCACTCTTCGTTCGTATAATCGCCCTCCGCGAAACTGCCGATTTGCGGGAAAACGTTAAACCCAAGCTGGTGGGGCATGACCTTATTGTTAATATGCACATGGAGAGTAGAAAAGCCGCGCGAGGTGATAATAGAGGTCTCCTCCTTGAGCTGATTCACGGCAGCCCTGCCTGCTCCGGAGGACGCTTGCAGCGTCGTCGCAATGACCCTTTTTATGCCGACTTTCTTGTAAATCGGCCACAAGGCGACGACCATCTGGATCGTAGAACAATTGGGATTGGCAATGATCCCTTTATGTTTCTTGATATCTTTGGCATTGACTTCGGGGACAACCAGGGGAACCTGAGGGTCCATTCTGAAATCCGCTCCGTTATCAATGACAATAGCCCCTCTTTTAACGGCCTCGGCGGCGAAGGTTGCGGCCGCTCCCTTTTCGCCTTCGGTCCCTGCAAATAAAGCAATATCGATGCCTTCAAAACCTTCGGCGGAAACAGGCTGCACGGAATAGGTCTGGCCGTCCAGTTCCATATCTCTTGCAGAACGGGCGAACACCCGCAATTCTCCTATCGGAAATTTGCGTTTCCTCAGGCAGCGCAACATCTCCATCCCTACCGCGCCCACTCCAACGACAGCTACATTATATTTTTTCATTGACTCTACCTTTAGATTTCTATTTTAAATTTTCTACAACCAGATCCCCGACTTCGCTCGTCGAGTAGCCCATCTTGCCGGCGGCCAGGGATTTCAATTTTGTCTGGACAACCTTGATAACAGCATTTTCCACGGCCTCTGCTGCCTTTTTCTCACCCAGAGCCTCCAACATCATGCCAGCAGCGCAGATAGTCGCTAAGGGATTGATCACATTTTTACCCGTATACTTGGGGGCACTGCCGCCAATCGGCTCAAACATGGAGACCCCGCCAGGGTTGATGTTTCCTCCTGCGGCAATACCCATGCCTCCCTGGATCATCGCACCTAAATCCGTGATGATATCCCCGAACATATTGTCCGTCACGATCACGTCAAACCACTCCGGGTTCTTCACGAACCACATGGTGGTTGCATCCACATGAGCATAGTCCGTGGCGATATCCGGATAATCCTTGGCTACTATATCAAAGGTCCTCTGCCAGAGGTCCCAGGCATAGGTCAGCACGTTCGTCTTTCCGCACAGGGTCACTTTCTTTCTTTTGTTACGCTCTCGGCAGTATTCAAAGGCATAACGGATGCAGCGCTCAACGCCCTTTCGCGTATTATAGGAAACCTGAATCGCTACTTCCTCCGGGGTGGCTTTCTTCTGAAACTCACCCATCCCTTTATAAAGGCCCTCTGAGTTTTCGCGCACCACCACGAAATCAACATCCTGGGGCAACTTGTCTTTTAAAGGACAAAATTGCGCATTGTAAAGTTTAACCGGCCTCAGATTAATATATTGGTCTAAAGCAAATCTTATTTTCAAGAGAATCCCTGTCTCCAGGATCCCTGGCTTGACGTCCGGATGCCCGATGGCTCCCAGATAAATCGCTGCATACTTCTTTAATGCCTCAATGTCCTCATCCTCTACGGTCTTGCCCGTTTTGAGGTATCTTTCGCCACCAAAATCAAAAACCGTTGTCTCGAATTGAAATTGATAAAGGGTGGATGAGGCCTTTAAGACCTTCAGGCCTTCGCGGACGACTTCGGGGCCTGTTCCGTCACCGGGAATCACAGCGATTTTTTTCATATCAATTAGGAATGCTTCCTCATATAATTCATTAACCCGCCCTGCGCAACAATTTCCTGCAGGAATCCGGGGAAGGCTTGCGTCTTATACGTCTCGCCCCTGCTCAGGTTTCTTATTATACCACTGGATAGATCAATCTCAAGAGAATCTCCGTCATGAATCTTATCCACCTCTTTTAATTCCAAAAACGGAAGGCCTATGTTAATGGCGTTTCTAAAAAATATGGCAGCGAAACTTTTTGCGATGACCGCGCGGATCCCGCTTCCTTTGATCGCCAGCGGCGCGTGCTCGCGGCTAGAGCCGCAACCAAAGTTTTTTCCGGCCACGATAATATCTCCGATATTGACTTTGCTTGAAAAATCCGGCCTGATGCTTTCCAGACAATGCGCCCCCAACTCTTTTCCGTCCGTTGACACCAGGTATTTAGCCGCGATGATATCGTCTGTGTTGATATGATCGCCTAATTTATGGACCTTTCCTTTAATCATCATCTTTGCTAAACGAGCTCTTCGGGGTGCGTGATCCTTCCCGTTACCGCTGAGGCCGCGGCTACAGCCGGATTCGACAAATACACAAATGACTTCGGATGCCCCATCCTACCGATAAAGTTGCGGTTGGTGGTCGCCAGGCACACCTCACCCTCTGTCAAAATACCGGTATGCCCGCCCAGGCAGGGCCCGCAGGTTGGGGTTGAGAAAACGCCTCCGGCCCTCACAAAGATCTCCGCTAAACCCTCACGGAGGGACTCAAGATAAATCTTCTGGGTCGCCGGGATTACGATTAACTTTAAGTCCCGTTTTATTTTTCGGCCTTTAAGAATCTTTGCGGCAATCCTTAGGTCAGAAATCCTTCCGTTGGTGCAGGAGCCGATAACCACCTGGTCGATCCTGACCTTCTTTAAGGCTAGGACAGCCTTGACGTTACTGGGTAGATGGGGACATGCCACCTGCGGCTGCAATTTCGTAACATCATATTCGTATACTTTTTCATAAATGGCGTCCGGATCGCTATGATAAACCTTATATCTCCTGGGAGCAGGTCTTATGAACTTCAAGGTTATCTCATCCGGCTCCATAATCCCTGTCCGCGCTCCTGCCTCAATAGCCATATTAGCCATGGCAAACCGATCATCCATCCCCAATTGCCGTATGACGGGGCCGGTTAACTCCATGGCCTTATACAAGGCCCCATCCACACCGATCTCGCCGATCGTAAATAAGATAAGGTCCTTACCCCCCACCCATTTATTCAGTTTGCCCTTATAAACAAATTTAAGAGTAGCCGGCACCTTAAACCAGCACCTTCCGTCTATAAAGGCCCGGGCCAAATCCGTAGAGCCGACACCCGTCGCAAAACTACCCAGGGCTCCGTAGGTGCAGGTGTGCGAATCAGCCCCGATGACCAGGTCTCCGGGCAAGACCAATTTCTGTTCCGGCAGCAAAACATGCTCTATGCCCATGCAACCCACTTCGAAATAATTCTTTATCTTTTGTTCCCGGCTGAAATCAGCCAGTATCTTGCACTGATTGGCGCTTTTCAGGTCCTTGGCCGGAGCGAAATGGTCAGGGACCAGCACGATTCTGTTTCTGTCAAAGACTTTGGGAACCCTTGATTTCTTGAACTCTTCAATGGCCAAGGGTGCGGTGATGTCATTACCCAGGGCCAAATCCACCTTGGCTTCCATAAAGTCACCCGGGCCGATATCCTTTTTGTCCGTGTGAGCCAGTAATATTTTTTCGGAAATCGTGTAAGGCATATTTTAAATTTGTATTTTGGATTTTGACATTCGGATTTCTACGGAGCTATTTAAACCTTTGTACGATGAGAGTGGCGTTGTGCCCACCGAAGCCTAAAGAATTGGACAGGCAAACGTCCACCTGGCTCTCACGGGCACCATTAGGCACGTAATCAAGGTCGCAATCCGGGTCAGGATATTCGTAGTTGATGGTGGGCGGGATAACTTTATCTTCGAGGACGAGGCAGCACACCGCAAATTCAACGCCACCGGCCGCACCCAGAAGATGGCCAGTCATGGACTTCGTCGAGGATATCGCGACTTTCCTGGCATGAGGACCTAGCGCCAATTTAATCGCCAAAGTCTCAATCTTATCATTAAGTTTTGTGGAAGTACCATGTGCATTGATATACATAATGTCTTGCGGATTTATTTTTGCGTCTTTCATAGCCATGGTCATGGCCCTGGCTGCGCCGTCTCCGGATGGGTCAGGAGCGGTTATATGATAAGCGTCGCAGGACATCCCATAACCCGTAATTTCACCGTAAATTTTGGCCTTTCTTTTTGTGGCATGCTCCAAGGTCTCCAGGATAACCAGGCCGCACCCCTCTGCGATCACGAAACCATCGCGTTGGTTGTCGAAAGGCCGGGAGGCCTTCTGAGGATCGTCATTCCTCAAGGATAACCCTTTCAAGGCACAGAACCCTCCAACACCCAGAGGCGTGATACAGCTTTCCGTGCCTCCGGCGACCATCACATCCGCATCCCCGCGCTCCAGGATCTTAAAGGCATCCCCAATGGCATGGGAGCCTGAAGCACAAGCTGTGGCCACACATGAATTAGGCCCTTTAAGCCCGTGGAGGATAGCCACATGGCCGCTGGCTTCGTTAACAATGAGCATGGGGATCATAAACGGGGAAAACCGGGAAGGCCCCCGCTCTACATAAGTCGTATGTTCCACCTCTACCGTATGAAGGCTGCCAATACCTGAACCGATTAAAACGCCTATGCGGGTCCGGTCTTCTTTTTCCAGGTCAAGACCGGCATCATGGACAACCTGGCGGGAACAGGCAATGGCATAGTAGACAAATTTATCCATCCTCTTCAGGTCTTTGGAAGTCAGGCCGTAGAAAGCCGGGTCAAAATCCTTAACCTCGCCCGCAATCTGAGAATCAAATTGAGAGGCATCAAAAGAGGTAATCTTGCCTATGCCACCCTTAGCGTTCTTTAAGGCATTCCAAAAAGTCGGAACATCGTTTCCGACCGCTGAAACAACCCCTAAACCCGTAACAACCACCCTGTTTTCTTGCATTTTTTAATCACTGTATTATAATTTACCCCGCTTTGAGCTTTTTTGCGGGGTAAATTATAAAAATAACTCCTGCCATCAGGCAGGCTCATTTATATTAAATTTTATTTATTGGCTGCTTTTTCCTCAATATATTTAACCGCATCACCTACGGTGGTAATCTTCTCCGCATCCTCATCCGGAATCTCAATACCAAACTCCTCTTCCAGCGCCATGACCAGCTCAACCGTATCTAGAGAATCCGCGCCCAAGTCATCTACGAACGATGCTTCGGCCGTTACCTCTTCCGGTTTTACGCCAAGCTGTTCCGCAATGATTGATTTGACCTTCTCTTGTACTGCCATTCTTTTTCCTCCTTAATTTGCCCTATTAGGCCATCACCATGCCACCGTCAACCACAATCGTTTGACCGGTAATATAACTAGAATCTTCACAAGCTAAAAACAAACTTACGGCCGCGATATCCTGAGGGGCACCAAACTCCTGAAGCGGTATCAGCTCTTTCATCTTCTCTCTTAAACCCTGCGGCAGTTTGGCTGTCATCTCGGTTTCAATAAAACCAGGAGCGATCGCATTCACGTTTATGTTTCTGCTTGCCAGCTCCTTTGCCGCGGTTTTCGTAAGAGCTATGATCCCCGCTTTTGAAGCGGAGTAATTGGCCTGACCCGCATTCCCTATTAAACCTATGATGGAGGCTATGTTAATGATCCTGCCCTGCCTCTGTTTGATCATAGGCCTGGATACGGCCTTGATGCAATGAAACGCACCCTTGAGATTGACGTTGAGAACGGCATCCCACTCTGCCTCGCTCATGCGCAAGAGCAGATTATCTCTCGTGATGCCAGCATTGTTAACTAATATATCAACCTTTGTGAATTTGTCAAGAATTTTGTTTACAGCCTCTTCAACCAATTCAAACTGCGTAACATCCAGCTCCAAGGCTAAGGTTTGTCTGCCCAGTGACTCAATCTCAAGACAAGAAGTCCTGGCCTCTTCATAGTTGACATCTCCGATAACAACATGGGATCCTTCCTGGGCAAAGGTAAGCGCTATCGCCTTACCAATCCCCCTGGCTCCGCCAGTGACCAAAGCCACTTTATCTTTAAGACGCATATCCCCTCGCCTTGTTCGCTGTTTTTAAGTTTAAATATCCTCTTTCTTGCCGATATTGACAACTTGAGCCTGGGGCTCGATGCGCCGCATCAGGCCTTTTAAGACACTGCCAGGGCCTAATTCGATGAAACGCGTGACGCCTTCAGATAAAAAAAACCTCATGGAACGCTCCCAGAGAACAGGGGAGGCCATCTGCTGGATCAGATTTTCCTTAATCTCATTCACCGAGGTCGTAGCTTTTGCGGTCACATTGCAGACAACCGGCATGCGCGGTGTCCTTACCTGAATGTTCCCAAGCTCTTTGGCAAGCCTTGCGCTGGCTCCCTTCATGAAAGAAGAATGAAACGCACCGTTGACCTCAAGAACGATGGCCATCTTAGCAGACTTCTCCTCGGCCAGTGCCTTCGCCTTCTCTATATTCTCGGGGCTTGCGGATATGACAATCTGGCCAGGGCAGTTTAGATTGGCAACCTCAGCCTGGGTCTTTCGGCAGATCTCTTCTACGGCCTCCTGTTCAAGACCGATAATCGAAAGCATCCGGCCAGGCTTTTTGAGCGCCTCTTCTTCCATGAATTCTCCTCGCTTCCTGACAAGATAAACAGCATCTGTAAAGCTTAAAGCCTCTGCCGCTACTAAACTAGAATATTCACCCAAACTTAACCCTGCCGTTAGACTAGGCATTTGGAACTTCGAACTCCGAACAGAACGAAACGCTTCCCAGGCTGCCATGCTCATGGTCAAGACAGCCGGTTGGCAATTGACTGTCTTTGTCAAATCTTCTTTTGGTCCCTCAAAACAGAGTTTCGAAAGAGGAAATCCCAGAATTTCATCTGCCTTATCAAAAACGGCCCTACTTTCAGGAAAGGCCTCGTACAAATCCTTTCCCATGCCGACATACTGACTCCCCTGACCGGCAAATAAATATCCTACCATTTAATTACACACGAGCCCCACACGAGACCTGCCCCGAACGCCACCAAAAGCACAACATCCCCTTTCTTAATCCTTCCCTCTTTGACGGCTTCGCAAAGGGCTGTTGCTGTGGAAGCTGAAGACATATTCCCGTATTTTTCTATATTAAGGTAAATCTTCTCTGGCGCCAGGCCTAATTTCTTCGCCATGGCCATGATAATGCGAATATTCGCCTGATGCGGGATAACCAGGTCAATGTCCTTGCATTCCAGGCCTGCCTGGTTGAAGGCTGTCCGGGCCGCATCTGCCATAATCGTCACAGCTAATTTAAAGACTTCATTCCCCTGCATTTTCATAAAATGGAGCCGTTGGTCGATGCTCTGATGCGATGCAGGAATCCTGGAGCCTCCCGCAGGTATCATGAGTAAATCCGCTTTGGAACCGTCACTGCCCAGGTGAACGGACAGAAGCCCCCCTGAAGAGACCTCAGTCAACACAGCTGCACCTGCTCCGTCTCCGAACAAAACACAGGTGTTTCTATCCTTCCAGTCCGTTACACGGGAAAGGACCTCTGCGCCCACCACCAGCGCATTTTTATAGGCACCACGGGCAATAAACTGCTGGGCCACGGCGACCCCATAGACAAACCCTGCGCAGGCAGCTGAAATATCAAAGCAAACCGCCTTCCTCGCACCCAAGGAATCCTGCAAAAGGCAGCTGACGGCTGGAAACGGTTTATCAGGAGTGATGGTAGCGACAATAATCAATTCCAGGTCTTTGGCATTGAGACGGGCATCCTCCAGGGCCCCTTTGGCTGCTTTCAACGCCAGGTCTGAGGTGGCCTCGTTTTTGGCTGCCAGGCGCCTCTCCTTGATGCCTGAACGCGTGATGATCCATTCATCAGATGTCTCAACCATCTTCTCCAAATCCGCGTTCTTTAAGACTTTCTTCGGGAAATATTCGCCGACTCCAATAATACCGACTTTCTTCATAGTCTATTTAAAGGTTACGAACCGTTATGAACTTGCGGGTGGATCGCTTCTAGTATCTTTTCATTGAACTTGCGCTCGACCTCTTCCTTGGCCACCCTGATGGCATTTTTGATGGCCTTTGCATTGGAGCGGCCATGGCCGATGATCACAACCCCGTTAACCCCTAAAAGAGGGGCCCCTCCGTATTCCGCGTAGTCCAGGTCTTTCTTAAAACGTTTGAGACTTGGCATTAAAAGCAGGAGGCCGAGCTTTCCCAGCGGATTACTCAACAGGTGCCTCTTCAAGAAGACCTGCATGGTTTCTACGGCGCTTTCGGAAACTTTCAAAGCGACATTGCCTACAAAACCGTCACAGATGATGACGTCGCATTTACCGGAAAACAGGTCTTTGGCTTCCACGTTGCCGATGAAATTAATACTGCTTTTATCCAGTAGTTCCCGCGTTTCCTTAATGAAATCCGTACCCTTGGCTTCCTCTTCCCCTATATTGAGAAGGCCCACCTTGGGGTCTGGTCTGTTCAATATGTACCGGAAATAAGCAGCTCCCATGATACCGTATTGCAAGAGCTGGTTCGGCTTGGGGTCGATATTGGCGCCGACATCAATGACTAAGGAAATATCCTTTAAGGTCGGAACCACCAGGGCAATCCCCGGCCTCTCCACTCCCGACAATAAACCTAACCCTAAGGTAGCGGCGCAGACGACAGCACCGGTATTGCCGGCACTCACAAAGGCTTCTCCCTCTCCTGTCTTGACCAGGTTTACGCCGACGACAATAGAAGAATTTCTTTTTCTCCTGACGCTGGATGCCGCAGGCTCGGACATCCCGATAACCTCTGCCGCATGACGGACGCTTATCCTGTCAGGGTCATATTTGGCCTTTTTCAAAAGGGGGATGAGCTTACTCTCATCCCCCACCAGGACAGTTTCCGCACCGAACTCCTTCACAGCATCGAGTGCGCCTTTGATGACCACATCCGGAGCGTAGTCACCGCCCATTGCGTCGACGATAATTTTCATTATTGTTTCTTCTTCTTTTTTTCTTTGACCTTGATCTCCACGACCTTCCTGCCGTCATAGGTGCCGCAAACAGCGCAAGCCCGGTGAGGCAGCTTCGGTTGCTTGCATTGTGGGCAGGGAACAAGGGAAAGTTGCGGTATCTTCCAATGCGTCCGGCGCCGTCTTCCGCGCGCCTTTGAATGTCTTTTTTTAGGTAGAGGCACTTCTTTCCTCCTTCAAAAGATGCACAACTATTTTAACAACTACATTTTCCTTCATTTAAATTCTTACCGCACTTCGGGCACAACCCCTGACAAAGATTGCGACATAATGGTTTTATCGGATAATCGATGATGACCTCTTCTCTGATATCCGGATTCAAATCGATGACAGATTCGGAATCTTTGACAGGATAATGCAAATCGAATTCTTTATCCAATTTGATCTCAAAGTCATTGAGGCAGCGGCTGCAGACACAGCGTAAGAAAGCGCTTAAGCCCAGATGCACACTTAATGCCTGGGTGATCTTTGAAACGCGCGCTGTAGCGGTCAGCGGACCGCTGAATTTGATTATTTCAGTCTCTAAGTCTAAGGCCCTGGCCTCGAAGGCCTCTGTCAATATGAGACCTTCTGTCGGCACCTGCCTGACATCTATTTTCATGCGGCCTTAAACAATCTCTCTTTAAGCGCCTTCTCGACGAAAGAGGGTACAAAGCTCGAAAGATTCGCTCCCAGAGAAGCCGCTTCTTTCAAGAGCCTGGAGGAAAGGTAACAGTAGGATTCCTGAGGCATGAGAAAAATCGTTTCTATATCAGGTGCAAGCTTCCTGTTTGTTAAAGCCATCTGAAACTCATATTCAAAATCAGAGACCATCCGCAACCCGCGTATGAGAACCTTCGCCTTTCGCTTATGGCAGAAATCCACCACCAGTCCTTCAAAATCACAAACCTCAATCCCCTCCAGATCCGCCGCTGCCTTCTTAAGCAAAGACACCCTTTCGGCTACGCTAAAAAGAGGTTTCTTGTGGGGATTGGCCGCCACAGCCACAATGAGCTCAGAGAATATCTCCTTAGCCCTTTTTATCAAATCTATATGGCCGTAGGTGACGGGATCAAACGTTCCTGCGTATATAGCGGTCTGGCACATAATAAGTTAACGCTTTCTATAAAATGACAAAATGGTGTCTGCGTAACTTGAACGCTTTAATAACCTTAAATCTCCCAAGGCCTCTGGGAGATCGTCTTTTTTGAAATGCTGAACAACCAAAAAACCATTAGGCGCTAATATATCATAAGCCCCTAACATTTGCAAGGTTTTTTTTCCCATTCCCTTATAGTAAGGGGGGTCTAAGAAAATAATATCGAAACATCGCTTCTCCTTGAAAAATCTCTGGATGGCAACATCGGTCTGTTGAGCACACAGCTCAAAATCCCTCAGATTAAGAGACTCACAATTCCTCTCTAAGGCCCGCTGACAGGTACGGTCAGACTCAACCAGGACCAGCTTCTTAACGCCCCGGGAAACGGCTTCAAGCCCCACGGCCCCTGAACCTGAAAAAAACTCCAAGAAAGAAAGACCCTCTATGTCTCCCAGGATATCAAAAAGGGCTTTCCTGACCTTATTCTGGGTGGGCCTGATGCCCTTAGGCATCTTGATGACCCTTCCCTTGTATTTACCCGTCGTTATACGCATATGAGTTCGTAGTTCATAGTTCAAAGTTTATAGTTAACACTAAAATCATGAACCTTGAAAAACGTCATCCTACTAACATTAAGTTCTCGTATTCCGGAAACCTTTGCAAAAGCCTTTCCTTCAATCCTGTATTCTGCCTAAGCTCCAGATGCGGGTCAGAACCAAGAAGCCTGACAGCCTCCTGCCTCGAGCGCCTCAAGAGCTGCATCTGGGCAAGGGGATTGCCGATCCTTAACTCCGTCAGACCATGCTGCCTGCTGCCAAAGAATTCTCCTGGCCCCCTGATCTTCAAATCCTGCTCCGCTATCTTGAAACCGTCGGTAAAACGCACCATGGCTTCTATTCGTTTTTTTGCCTCCGGGGTGACGGCGTCTGATACCAGCACGCAAAAGGACTCAAAAACCGACCTGCCCACCCGGCCGCGCAACTGGTGCAGTTGGCTTAAACCAAACCGCTCGGCATGCTCAACGATCATGCCGGTGGCATTGGGTATGTCGATGCCGACTTCCAGGATGGTCGTTGCAACGAGGATGTCCAATTCTTTGTTTTTGAATTTCTGCATGAGGGAATCCTGCTCCTTTTGTTTCAGGCGACCGTGGATAAGGCCTACATGGAAATCTTTGAACGCGCCTGCCTTCAGTTGAGCGTACATCTTTTTTGCACCCGCCATATCTAAACTATAGGAAGACTCAATAACGGGATAAATGATGTAAATCTGCCTGCCGCGAACAAGTTGCTCCCTAGCCATTTGATAAACCTCTGACCTCTTGGCCTCAGGCAAATGCAGCGTCCTGATAGGGACTCTTCCGGGAGGCAATTCTCCAATAACGGAAATATCCAAGTCGCCGTAGATCGTAATCGCTAAAGTCCTGGGAATCGGGGTTGCCGTCATGATGAGGCAATCGGGGTTAGTGCCTTTACGCGGCAACAAAGCGCGCTGCCCCACGCCGAACTTGTGCTGCTCATCAATAACCACCAGCCCCAGATTCTTAAATTGCACGTTCTCCTCTAGAAGCGCATGTGTGCCGATGATTAAATCTATCGCGCCTGACTTTATGGCCTCTTGAACCTTTTGTTTTTCTTTCTTATTTGAGCACCTTGTCATCAACCCTACTTTAATTTTCTTCAATTTTGAATTTTGCTCTGCGAACTGCGAACTGATTTTATGATAATGCTGATTCGCCAGCACTTCTGTCGGAACCATAAAGGCGACCTGATAGGCTCCCTGGATGGCCATGAGGCTGGCGACAGTCGCAACAACCGTCTTACCCGAACCGACATCTCCCTGAAGCAGCCGCTGCATGGCCGAAGGCCCTGCCATATCCAGCCTTATCTCCCGGATAACCTTTTCCTGAGCTGAAGTCAACTCAAACGCTAGGCTCGAAATAAAGATATCCACCAGGGCTCCTTGTGACGGGTGGGCAATCCCCTTCTTTTCTCTTCTCTTTATCTTTCTCAAGACCAGGGGTAACTGAAACAATAAAAACTCTTCGAAGCTGAGCCTCTCGTAGGCCTGCTTTTGGGTATTTAAATCATCGGGGAAATGAATCTGGGTCAGGCTTTGGGCAAGATTCAAAAGATGATTCCTCGCCCTGATATCATAGGGCAGGCTGTCGTTTAAAGAAGGTACGTATTTATCCAACGTGGCTTTTATCATTTGACGAAAATGGCGCTGAGTCGAGCCTTCGGGCAAAGAGTATATGGGCGTAATCCTGCCGATATGGAGAGATTCCTCATCCCCTTTCGATGAGATCTCAAACTCAGGAGAGTTCATCTGCAACCGGCCCTGATAGCGCTCGATCAAACCAAAAAGAATAACGGTTACGCCTACCTCAAAATAATCCTTAAGATACCCCTGATTGAACCAGACGCAGGATATCCTACCTGAGCCGTCCCCGACAACGACTTCCAGTATTCTGAAGCCGCGCCTTTTCCAG
Source organism: Candidatus Omnitrophota bacterium (assembly GCA_043798795.1). Classification (GTDB taxonomy): domain Bacteria; phylum Omnitrophota; class Gorgyraeia; order Gygaellales; family Profunditerraquicolaceae; genus JBDRKE01. Next base: position 15,314 of record JAZDOJ010000052.1, on the reverse strand, counting down.
GACTGCTTTTCTCCCCTGGCCAACACCTCACCTTTAATCGTCAGACGTTCTCCTTCTTTAGCTTTCGAAATAGAAATAAAGCGGGTGCGGTCTTCGTAGCGCCTGGGAAAATAGTAAAGCAGGTCTTCGATGCTGCGGATACCGATCTCCTCAAACTTCTTCTCTCTTTTGGGACCGACGCCCTTAAGGAAACGAATGGGGATCTGCGATACTTTTTTGCTCATCAAAGGACCACCTGACTTGAATTCAGGCCAAAAATATGTTATATTTTTTTTAAGAAGTTACCGGGAGCATGGCTAGATAGCGAAAGCTAAAGAGGCCTATCACCTACAAAAAAACCCCTACCAAAAGGGGTTTTTTGTTATTCCAAAGCATTTTATCTGAAATGGTAATGTTTCCTTACCGGTTTCTTTATGTTCCAAGTACAGGAGAGCCCCTTTGGAAAAGTCACAAAGTCCCCTTTGCCGAATTGTACGCTTGCTCCGTCCGAAGTCTCTACCGCCACATCCCCTTCCAGGATGAAACACTCCTCGATGCTGTCATAGGACCAGGGAAAACGCGATGCCTCTTTTTCCCATATCGGCCACTCAGAAACCTTCATTTGCTTCAGCTGCTCCTGGCTTAACTTTACCACTTTAATTTCCATGAACACCTTCCTTTTGGGGTAAGCCTTATAAATAGCGGCTGATCTGATCAAGCACTTTTTGGGCTGCCTGCTTGTCCCCGGTGGCACCCACGCGGACCTCGATGCGCGAGGCAGAATCCGTCACACGGCGCACATCCACCCAGATCGTTTTTCCGTCGCTGTAATTGCTCATGACCTGGGCTACATCCTCCTTGACCGTCTCTTTTGTCACCTTAAACTTTAAAGACTCTAAACCTGACCGGGTGGCTTGCAGGGCCCTGTCAAATGAAACATTGACTTCCTGGCTTAATTTCCCCGATAACCATGCCGCTGTCCCAGCCCCTCCGGCTGCCCCTGCCAGCAAAGCAACACATCCATACATTTGAACCAGGAAAATTAACGAAATCAGGAATATCCCTATTTTTCTCATCGCTTCTCCTCCCCCCCCTTAAAAAAAGTAGTTTTTATCTGATAAAAGTATAAACGAGGAATATAACAGTAAGAGATGCAAAGGCCACGAGCCTGATAAGACTCGGGTCAAATGTTTCCCCGGTTCTCGCGAAAACCGCAGAAAAACGATATTCTATTTCTGTCATAAACAATAAAATCAATGCTGTTATGAGGGAAAAGGAGAAAGCATGGCGGGTCACCCAGAGCCTGTGCAAGACGATAAACAGCAGAAAAATGATACACCAGAAAAGAGGATTAAAGAAAAGGAATTCAAGCTTCTGTAAACTAATCCATCCCTCCTCAAACACCGTCTTCAAAATAAGCCATTGTCCGTCCATGACGAAACCGCCTTTCCCTTCTGAACCCTTACTATACCATAACTAAAGAAAAAACCAAGCGGAAACTTTCCCTGATAAAGCCTTATTAAAACTCTTTTCTTATCTTTAAAATAACTTTATCGTTAGGCTGTTGCTGGGCTGTATCCGTCTCAGCCTCCTGCCTTAACTCTTTTTCTGCCCCTACCGAGATACTTTCTGTGATTTTAAGCTCGGCACCGATTCTCTGAGTCGTTGCTGGCGGTTCTTCCTTTTCTTGAGATTGTTCAATGGCATAAGTGGCGTCGATTTTTTCGGTTATCTCTTTTTTGATCCCTAAGCCTTTCTTTTGTTCATCCAAAGTAATGGAAAAACCGGTTATCCCGAATCTCTGGGCTACTTTACTTCCCGAACCAGAAAAAACGAAATAATCTATAAAATCCCTTGCCAGGTCAGGTGAAAGCCCTCCCTTGCTAAAGATGTCCTCAGCTCCCTTCCACCCTTTGTTCGTCATCAACATAACCATCAGTCTTTCCTGGGGCAAGGGAGGATCTGAAACCAATTTCAGTTCAGGCTCATCGAGCGTCCCTTTTAATTCAGCGCTGATTTTTGTGCCATCGACCTCAGAAATCCCCTTCAGATTCAAGGCCGCTTTTTTAAAAACACCTGAAAAGGATATTTTGCTTTCCTTCATCTGGATAATGGCGGTTTTCGGGCCGGAAATCTCACCGCTTTCTGTAAAAACGCTGCCCTGTAATTCCGGCTCCTTCTTAAAAGCTTTAAGCTGCACATTAAAACTAAGCGGGCAATCTGACAAAGAAAAACTGTCTCGTTCAAGCCTGGCAATCTGACATGTGCCGTTGAATCTTGGCTGTAATAATCGGCCTTTCACATAAAAATCGATTTTGTCCACCGTGCCTGACATCTTTTTCAGCCCGGGGACCTCAGAAAGATGGACGTTTTGGGCATACAGATTGAAATCCAGGAGATTGTTTTGAAGCGTTCCGTAAAAAAGCACTAATCCGGAACGCGATAACTGCAACCTGCCATTGTCAACTTTTACTTGAAGCCCCTCTAGATTAAGAGAGGTAAAATAAAGCTCGAGCTTCTGGACTTTAAGGATGCTTCCGGAAGGCAGGAGCTTCGAATCATCGATTTCCATATCCTGCAATACCAGGGAGCGCGAAAGGCTGCCAACGCCTCCTGCGATATCAGGATGGCCTGATTGAGCGTATTTGGATATGATCGATTTAACAAGAAAGATGGAACCTGGCGTCGTAAAAAGAAAGAAATAGACGAGGGCTCCGACAAGGAAGACGAAAACGAAGGTTGCCCCAACGAAAACATTCTTCTTTTTCATAGCGAGGCCTCCACCCTTTTTAAAGATAGGCATTCAGCACATACTGCTGAACCATGCGATGGGTATTAAAGAATGAGGCGTTCATGGCAATGGCATGACGCATGATATCAATCCAATGCTGCCGGTTATTGTAGAAGGCGCGGATAACCGTATGCTCAAGCTTTTCATACAGGTGATCGGATTCTTTTTCGTCACTGCCTGCGATATCGTTGACCGAACCGATAGCCCAGCCCGTCACACCCTCGATACAACCCTCAATCCACCATCCATCCAGGATACTGAGGGATGGTACGCCATTGTGCGCGGCTTTCATACCACTGGTGCCCGAGGCCTCCTGCGGCCGGCGCGGCGTGTTCAACCAGACATCCACACCTGCAATAAGCATCTTGGCTGACTCCAGATTATAATCTTCCAAATACACGACCTTAACGCACTCTTTCAGTTTTTCTTTTAGGGTGAACAGCTTTTTGATCAATTCCTTACCCGGCCCGTCTTTGGGATGGGCCTTGCCCGCAAAAATAAATTGAATCTTGCCTGAACGCAAAGCGATATCGCATAACCTTTCGGTATTGGTGAACACCAGGTCTGCCCTTTTATAGGCCGTGGCCCTGCGGGCAAAACCTATGGTCAGGATATCCTGTTCGAGATGGGTGCTATATTTGGCATTCACGTAATCCATAAGGACTTGCTTGGCTCTTTCATGTGCTCTCCATATCTGGTCACGCGGAATGCTCAAGGCATAGCGCAGACTGAAAGGGTCATAGGCCCAGCCCGGTATATACCTGTCAAAAAGCTCTTTAAAACTCGGGGCCACCCACCTGGCCGAATGCACGCCGTTGGTAATGAAATCAATCTGGTAGCCTGGAAACATCTCCTCAGAGACCTTGCGGTGCTTTTTGGCCACTCCGTTAATATACCCGCTTAAATTTAAAGCCAGCAGCGTCATGTTCAGTCGGTCCTGGCCTCCCAGTTTTTTCATCAGATCAAGGGGAACAAATTCTCCTAAAACATTCGCTACGAGCTCATAGGAAAACTGATCGTGTCCTGCCGGGACAGGGGTGTGCGTGGTAAAAAGACAATCTTTCTTAACACCTTCGATATCCCATTCCGGGTCAGAAAGGCCTTTGCGCTGACGCAACAGCTCCAGGGTCAACAGGCTGGCATGTCCTTCATTCATGTGGTAGCGCACAAGGTGGTTAAAACCTAACTCATTAAGCATTCGTACCCCCCCTACCCCTAAGATGACTTCCTGAGACAGGCGGTATTTTTCATCTCCTCCGTAAAGATGGTAACAGAGACTTCTATCCTCAGGAGTATTCTCTTCCAGGTCCGTATCCAGGAAAATAATGGGGATAAAATATCCACCCATCCCTGACTCTTGATACTCCCAGGCCTGAATAGCAACCCTTCTTTTTTCTATCGTCACTTCCACTTTCTCCGGAAGAAGCTTAAGAAAATCCTGAGGACTCCATTCACTGGGAGACTCCTGCTGATTTCCCGAAGCGTCCAGCTTTTGCGTGAAATAACCTTTTTTATAAAGAAGGGTCACGGCCACCATAGGCACATTGAGGTCGGCGCAGGAACGGATCGTCCCCCCCGCCAATACCCCTAAGCCGCCGCTGTAAGTGGGCATGTGAGGGCTGATCCCGACCTCCATGGAAAAATAGGCGATCTTTCTATCCTCTCTTCGTTTTCTTTTCACGGTGGCATTCTTAAGCACGACGTCCTCCTCCTTGTAGAATTTAAAACAAGTTAAACTTTTAGCACATTATAACGCCTTCGTCAATTGGATAATTTCGAGCAGCTCTTTTGCCTTCTTGACGCGCGAGGATTTTTCTTTTAACCGCCGGACCTTGCGCCATCCCCTGACATACCAGCCAAAGAATTTACGGAATTTGACGATGCCGATTCTCTCCCCGAAAAAACCGACATAAGAGTTGAGGTGCTCGATCATAACCTGGATTATTTCTTCCCGGGATGGCATGGAGAAGGCAGCTCCTTCCTCCAGAAATTTCTTGACCTCCCCGAATATCCAGGGATTTCCTAACGCTCCGCGCGCTATAGCCACGCCAGCGCAGCCTGTTTCATCAAACATCCTCTTCACGAGCGAGGCACTCAAGATGTCGCCGCTGGCAATGACAGGGATTTTCAGAGCCTGCCTGACCTTGCGTATGAGCGCATAATCCACGCCCCCGCTATACCCTTGAGCCCTTGTCCTTCCGTGGATGAACAAGGCTTTAATCCCTGCATCCTCGGCCCAGAGCCCTACCTCTGTGGCATTCACTGATTTTTCATCCCAGCCACTGCGGATTTTGACAGTCACCGGCTGCAAAGAATTTTTCACGACACATTTTAACAAGGCCTTCAATTTTTTGGGCTCCCGCAATAAAGCCGCTCCCTCCCCGCGCCGGATGACCTTTTTAACAGGACAGGCGGCATTAAAATCGATGATGTCAAATTTATGAGGACCGAGAACCTCCAGGGCCCTTAAGATAAACTCGGGCTCCTTGCCTAAAATCTGCACCCCTAAAGGCCGGTCCTCAGGCGCCGAGGAAAGCATCTCTTGGGTCTTGCGGCTTTTGTAACTTACGGAGCGCACATTCAGCATCTCAATGAATGCCAGTTCGCACCCGAAGCGACGATTCAGCAGCCTGAAAGGGAGATCCGTGATGCCTGCCATGGGAGCAAGAATCAGATGAGAGTTTAACTTTAGGTTGCCGATTTGAAGCATAGGGGGAAACGAATCCGATTATCTCTTTTTCTTTTTACGGTTCGATTTGACAATCTCACACAGATGCCTGGCGATAGAAGAAAGCCTGCCGTTTTCATAGGGGAACTCCCTGCAAGTGGTGGGCTTAAGATTGTAATCTATCTTATGGATAGCACACAAACCCTCACGCGTGATAAAAGTGCATGCCTCATCTTCAATACTTGTGCCGACCTTGTAACCCGAAGGAAAACTATCGTCTTTTTCAAAATGGAAAAAATCTCCCCCTTTTATGCCAAGGCCGAGGATTTTCTTGGCCTCCCCTAAATCCACCCATGCCCCCAGCCGGCAACACTTGGCCTGGGCCTTGCATTCTGTGCATTCAACCTTTTTCTTCTTTCTCATGGATACGTTGCCCCCCCTAGGCCTCATCCGTTCTCTTCCACAAACTTTTTGATGGCCTCGATATTTTCCAATATAAGCTTGGCTTTTGTCAGACCAAAGGAAAAAGGAAATTTATCCTCTTCGTTTCGCTTAAAGATAATAAGCGGCTTACCTTTATACTCTCCCCGCTCCACTATGTTTCCTTGGTTTTCACTCTCCACTCTATCCTCCTTGTTTAATGACGCGAAAAACCCCGATAGGGTTCATCCAGATAGACCATGCTCAGGTTTTTCTTTTGGAAATAATCTTTGACTAGAGTCTCCCGCCTGCCGCCGGATGGCACCAGGCCCGCATCAAGGCCGGCCCCTGCAAGAACCAACGGCACATCCGTAAAAGGAAAAAAGGCATTGGCTGCGAATACCCCACCCCTCGGCTCATGCCCATAGCTTTCTGCACGCTGCAAGGCTATCTGTGCAGCTTCAATGGTCGAAGGGCCTCCTCCCGCGCCGATCAACTGCCTATCCTTTGCCAGGGCGATTTCATTGCCTCCGTGATTAGAACTCCAGGCAACAGACCAGGCCACAATAAGAGAATCCATCTGTTGCTTATCCAAACCTTTGCCTGTTGTGCGGGCCTTTTTGAAATCCAAAACATAATGATGCGGAGGCTGGCGTAAAAAGCCTCCCCTGACAAAACGATAGGCAAATTTTGTTTGAGGTAAAAAGGGCTCCCGCAACGCCTCATTTTCCAAAAGCTTACGGCCTCTGCGTTTACCCAGAATTCTAAGAGCGCCCCTGGAAAAATTCGAAGCAAGAATCACGTCCAACATCCAAGCGCTATCGCTAAGCATCTCTTTTCTTTTTTTGCTTTTATACAACTGCCTCGCCAGCCTATCATCGATGCTGAAATTGACGATAACCTCCCCTCCCCAAATAGATTTCGGATTGCCAAAAAGCGCTTTTTCCACCGCTTGCGCGGGGTCATTCCAACTGACACCCATTCCGCAAGGATTTCCATGTTTTGCAGCAATGCATATAAAAGGCGCCTTACGGTACCTTGTCTTAAAGGCTTCAGCAGCCAGAGAAATCGTCTGCAGGATGGAATCAGCATCCGCCAAGTTCGTAAAACAGGGCCGCTCTCCTGAAATTTGCCTGAAATCAGGAAGCGAAAGGGCATCTTTCCTCTTTACCGAAAAAAGATGCGCAGGAACTTGGTAGGGATTTTCTCCGTTTAACAAAGGGTATAGAAAACGCCCACTCAGGAAATCATAGGATTCTCTATCGCTGACCAGGTCATTATAATGGCTGGCTATCAAAGCATTGGCTTTGTTGATCAGAGATTCCCGCAAAGCCCAGGGAAGCATTTTCTTATTTTTCAAATGCTCCGTGACGTTTTCCATATCTGAAACACTCATCACCGGTATCCTTTTCCCTTTTGCTGCCAGCGCAAGCAGAGTCCTTCCTCCGATATCGTTTCCCACCGATAAAGGATAAGGCAACACGTACACCAGGTCTATGCGGGGGCCTTTTGAAGAAGTGAGGTATTTCTCGATTTTAGGATGGAGCGTGGGTGGAAAACCATAATCTTCATGAATACCGGTAAAATCTGCGACATCAATAACGGGAATCCCTCTCTTCGAAAGAAGCTGGACCGTCTCGCGAGAGGCAATAATTTCCCACCCAAGGCGTGACAGGACATCGGCAAACTCAACCGCTTTCTCCAAAGAATATAAAGAAAATAAGGCTCTTTTCATAGGGTCACTCTGCAAATGACTCCAGATATGCTTTTATGGCAGAGGCAATGCGGGGGTACTCTTTTTTCTGCAACCACTCTTTTCTGAACACGCTTGCGCCAAAAGCAATGGCAGAAGCGCCACAGGCAAAATATTCACGCAAATTTTCTGGCGTGACACCGGCAACAGCCATCAGCTCGATTTCGTCCAAGGGCCCTTTGACTTCGCGAAAATATTCCGGGCCGAAAACCCTGGCAGGAAAAACCTTGACCATGGTCGCACCCTCCTCCCAGGCGCGATAAATCTCCTGTGGAGTGAGGGCTCCGGGAAAAACCGGTATCTTGTTTTTAACGCAATGCTCTATGACCTCCTTAATCAAAACAGGCATGACAATAAATGTAGCACCGGAATCTAAGGCCTGCTTTAAACTATCCTCATTCAACACCGTACCTGCGCCAAGCATCAGGCGGTTTTGAGCAATTTTTTTGGCTTTTTGGATCAGCTGTGCCGCCCCAACAGTATTCATGGTTATTTCCAAAGTTTCCAAGCCAGCTTGCACCACAGACTCTATAAGAGGCTCAATCTGCTCCAGTTCAACGCCCCGCACAATGCCCATGACAGGCTTCTTTTTAAATCGCCCTACATCCATTCCTTACTCCTCAACCTCTCCTATTAAGCTGTCGTAAAACTCGCGGTAATTCTCTTTTTTATCGCTGCTGCGCATTGCCATGGCTGAACGCGGATGCTCATCCAAAATACCGGTGATGGCATAAGGAATGATGTAACCCCATTCGATTTTTTCCCTTAAGGGGATAAACTCCTTGGAAATCAAATCCAGGACAGGCCGGATATCAAACTTGGGATTCTTTAAGAATCCGAGGATCAGCTCCAGGGGGCAATTTCCCGCTGCCCGGCCCAGGCCATAGACCGTTGCGTCAACAAAATTGGCGTCGTGGATGATCGCCTCAATGGTGTTGCCGAAAGCCAGCTGCTGATTATTATGCGCATGCATGCCTATCTCTTTTGTCTTGATGATACTCTTGGCTTTCTTGATCAGAAATTCCGTTGTCTCCTGATAGAGCGCGCCAAAACTATCCACGATATACACGACATTTGCCTTGCTTTCCTTTTCCAGTTGCTCCAAGGCCTCGTTCAATTCATTATCCAGGGCGCGCGATATCGCCATGATATTGACCGTGGTCTCATAACCCTTATCCGCAAAGTTATTCACCAGGTAAATCGCCTTATCGATATCCTTGACGTAAGAAGCCACGCGGATCATGGAAACAGGGCTCTCTTTGCGCGGAAGGATATCCTCCACATCCACCCTGTCCACGTCCACCATGACGGAGATCTTTGTGTTCGATTGAATCCCATCAATCACCTTGCGGATAACATCATCGTCACAGAATTTCCACTTGCCGAACTCCTTTTCGGAAAAAAGCCTCTTGGAGTTCTTATATCCCATCTCCATATAATCCACGCCGGACTCAGAAAGCGCTCTGTACACCTCGCGCACAAACCGGAAATCAAAATCGTGGTTGTTGATCAGGCCGCCGTCCCTGATGGTGCAGTCCAATACCTTAATCTTTTCCCGAAACATGTTTCCTCCTCTTGAACTTTTTTGAGCTTACTTCTGGATGATTTTTAGAGTGGTGCGCCTGCCGTCCTTCCATGGCCAGAGCATGGCAAAGATGGTCTCTGCACCCTTGGTCCAGAAATAAAGCGTCTGGCCAGGCTGGATGCCGCCAAAACCATCCAACGTCTGACGCATGGGGAAGGAAAGGCTGTGTTGAGAGGGAAAGGCAGGGATTCCGAAGAATTTTTCCAAGCGCTCCTTCAACTTTTCTAGCTCTTCCTTGACCACCACCGCCTCAAAATTATTGTCCGCATCGCAGCGCAGCGTGTCCAACGGAACCTTCTTGATTTCGTTTTTTATTTCTTCGAATTGCATATTCTGTTCCTTTCCTCTTTGAATCATCGCCTTTGTTATGCGGAATAAATTATCAAAGCGCCCATGGCAAGGATGAACAAACCCGCCAGGCGTAAAAAAGAATCAGGCTTTTTCTCCCACCAGTTCAGGATGGCCTTGGCTTTCCCCGTCCCGAGGATCAAGATAAGAATTCCAACCGCAACAACCAAAGCACCCAAAGGGGCGATCACCTGTGGCCTTCGGGGTCAGCAACACCCAGGCGCCCATGCAGATTATAAAAATACCGATAAACTTGACCAGAGCTATCATATCTTCGCTCCTTTCACCCTGCCTTTACCTAATCTTAGTATTATATCTCTTTAAACCAAAAATTCAATTCCTATCTATTAGTTGTCCGGAATTGACCCTGAGAGAGCCTTAACTCTTAACTATGTGCGACCGAAGGGCTTTAGGTGGGCTTGATCTTGGGATATTTGTCTTGTATCTAAATTATTTATAAATAATTATGTAAAGCGTCTTATCGCTTTTTAGAAGTTCTTTGAATGTCATACATCGCCTGGATTTGATTCTTCCACACGCCCTCAAGAGGTACCCATTTCCCATTATGCAGCAATATGAATTTGACTTCTCCTGTTATGCGGTTAGCCAATATGTACATCTTATTGGGATTCAACAGGACTTTTTTATAAAGAACCCAGTCAATAATATTCAGCGCATAAGCGGGTGTGGTCAACAGCGCGATGAGCAAAAGGGCGATAACAATCTTTTTCACCTTAGGCCTCCAGATCCTTTATCCATTAACATTATAACTCTATCAATAAAGAATCCCAAGCCCTTTTCAAGCTTGGGATTCAAAATCAGGTACACTGTCTATTTTACCCCAGGTACACTTTCCCGATTAAGCTGGAAAGCGTCTGGCTATTTGTGGCTACTTGCATCCTTTTATTCCTTTGCTTTTTTCTCCTGCTTTTTACGTTGGACTTCTTCTTTAGCTAATCTTTTCTGCTCAACCTTTTCTGCTTTTTTCTCCTGCTCTTTACGGGCGGTTTCCTCTCTAGCTATCTTTTTCTCTTCAGCGGCTTTCGCTTTTCCCTCTTTAGCTAATCTTTTCTCTTCAGCGACTTTTGCTTTTTCCTCCTGATCTTTACGTTGGGCTTCTTCTTTAGCTAATTTTTTCTGCCGTCGTTGATTGTCATATGGACTTTCAGGTTCTTGGGTTTGAAGTGATTGTTCTGCCTGCGAATATCCCCTAAATTTTTTTACTGCGTTGTACTCTTGTTCTGTAATAAGACCTTCTTCCCTCAATTCATCTTCAATGGATTTCTCAGGTTCCGAGAAAACTATAACCGTCCAGCTAATCAATAAAAATACTGTTGCTGCCATACATATCACTACTCTTTTCATATTCTTCTCCCTTCTAAACCAAGAACGCAACCTCCTATTTTACGAACAAATCAGACCTTTCCTAAATTTCCTTAACAATATTAAACACTTACTATAGAAGTGCCCTTGGGGTTATTATACCTCTCTAAACCAAAAATTCAATGCTGCTATTAGTTCCACCTTTGACACTTTGCGAAAGCAAAGTGCATCAAGCCCTTTCAAGCACCTAATGTTTTTATCTAGTGCAGTCCTTGTGAGCGTAGCGAACAAGGATCGAGCTTGGGATTAATTTATCAAAAAGAATCTGGCTATTCAGGGCTGATGAATCCTTTTAAAAGTTCTTCTGCATCTTCAGAATAATCCTCCCTTACCATGACGTCCATTGAAGAAAGACCATCTGCTGCGCCATAAAGCGCAGCGAAATGTTCTCCTTTTATTTCGTATGGTATTTTTTGAGCGTCTAAGAGAGATTTAATCACGGCGATTTCTCCCGACTTCGGAGTCGAATGTACTTTTACGAACTTTTGCCCCTTAGGGCCTCTCTCTTCTTCTTTCATTGTTCTTGTTATTCCATGAGTACCAGGCTGAAATAATTCTGCTCGCAGTGATAAGAATCGATGGTTTCGATCTGAAACCGGTTTGAGCGGGCGGTCTGATAGACATCGATGCCGCATGCCTCCATCGAAGGCCTGGCTTTATAGGCGTGCCGGCAAGGGCCTTTGATATTACATCTCGCACAGAGCCTGCAGGGGCCGGCGCCCATGGCAAGCGCCTTGTAATAACCGGCAAAAAACGCTTCCTTCTCTAATGCCGCCGCAACATCTGAGATGTCTTTTTTGGCGCCTTTCTCGCTGTGTAGCAGGATAGCCTTTTTATAGCCATCCAGAATCTCCTGCGTCTCTTTAGGAGTAGGTGAGTTTGGCGGACAGGTTAGGCATTCTCCAAAACCATCGCAGCCAAACTGGCATTTATAGCGCACCCACGCGGCAGTTTTGACGGTCTTGACATCTATGATCTTCGCGTCCTTCGCCCCTAACCGCACGGCCCTCTTACGCAAATTCTCCAGGTTTTTCTTAACCATATTAGCCTAAATTATACCTCTATAAACCAAAAATCCCAAGCCCTTTTCGAGCTTGGGATCTCAAGAATTAGAACCGTCCCTTTAAGATTACTTAAACTCCAATGATTGAGCGATAGAATCAAGCAAAGGTTCATTTTGCTCGCGGCTGCTAAAAATCGTGCCGCTTACCAAGACATATACTTTATCCCCTGCGGGAATAAGGTATTCCTTCATGAACCATCTGGAGCCATCTTCTTTTAAAGAGTCAAAACTTATCATGCATCCTTCATTTACTCCTATATAGGTAAAATTCTTATCAATAAGCGAAATGTTGCCTCTGGGCCCGCCCTTCATCTGTAGCATGAAATCTTTTACATACCAATCAACGAAACTATTAAAATCTCTTCCATTGGTAGGATAAATTCTCACTTGCAATCCGGTTGAACTATCTCTATTTATGTTAGCTTTAACCAAATCAGCAGAATTGGGAAACCGCGTCACCTGCCAACCGAAAGGATAATGAATCCTGTAACCATTTTGTTCGTCCTCCAAGACTTCGGCATTCGTTGCTGAAACCATTAATAAAGCTACAAAAATAACGGAATTAATTATGAAAATAATCTTTTTTGCCATACAAACCCCCTCGTAAGTAATAGCGACAAATAATAGGGATGGTTCTATTTTCCAAAAACCGTCCCTTATTAAGACTATTTTAACCTTATTTTTCGCTTCTGATTCTTGACATTATTCTACCCCTTCTAAAGTCATTGTCAACCAAAAATCCCAAGCCCTTTTCGAGCTTGGGAATCCATATGAGGCGTTTCGTAATCTTATACGATTGTGCCGAGGAGAAGAGTCTAATGTGCTTGTTTTTGTAACTTATTGAAATTATGTGTGTTACGCTGTAACTTGTTGATTTACGAGTCAGTTAGTGAGTCTGGATGTTACCCGATTGTTCCCTTTGTTACCCGATGTTTTTCACTTGGATGGGCACGTTTTGGGCACAAAACTTGCATTATGAATTAGCTCTATCTTTTAAAACTACCTTTAAATTTAAAGCATCAGTTATCTTCTTAAGTGTCCTCAGAGATATATTTATATACCCTCGCTCAACAAAAGAAATCGACTGCTGAGATAATCCTGATTTTTTTGCTAGCCCTACTTGAGTTAAGCCATTCTTTTGTCTAGTATTTTTTATTTGATCACATATTATTTTTATTTCGGGATCGACAATAAGTGGTCTTTCTTTTAATTCTCTGGACCATTTAATGTCTTTATTTTTCCTAAGGGCTTTGTAAATTTCATCCCAGAAAATAATACGGGCATTATTCCATTTATTCTCTCTCATTCTCCGTTTTATCTTTGCCCAATTACTCACGAAGTTTTCTTGACTTAAATAATTACTAAAAACTCTCTTAGGCTTGTTAGTCCTTGCAAGCAGCAAAGAGGAGAATTCGATAAACCTAGGGTTAAGTTCGTCTTTTAATATACGCTTGGCTTCTTCTGTATTTATTTTTTTATCCCAAAAAATAGTAGTATTGTCTTCCATATAACTCTATAGCTCTCCTGCGATTATTTTCTCTATTTCTGTTTTAAAATGAAGTTCCATTTCTTGAAATGTTACTTTCTTATTCGTAATAATTTCCAATAATCCAGTTTTTATCTCAGACCTATCATAGGTTCTAAACCATATAATCATACTCTCCTTCTGAGGCTGATGGCAATATGTGTTAACAAAACTTGATAATGGCATGAAAGTTTTTGACAAAAAATACAAATCAAAGAAATCTTTCGCCTCTTGCCTACCTCCAACAAACGAACTTCTTCCGATAGAATCTAAAGTTGCGATACTCCCACCCGCAGTTAATACCTTACGGTAATAAATATCCTCTATTGCAAGAGTCGGTATTCCATCAATCTCCTTTAATGGCTTCAATAGCTTATATACATCTTCTACAAAATCAATTCTTAATGAACTGTCGTCGTCTATTTTAAGAGCATAAACCATCATCTTTGCAAACCCCTGCCTATTCTCCTCACCTGATAATTCTATTGCTAATCCCATGTCCTTAGAAAGCCCAGACATTATTTCTTCTATCTTTCCCCTAGAGAAATCTTTTGTAAAAAAATCCAGATCATAAGATTCTCTGTGTTGGAAATAAAATAAAGATGGGGCAGTTCCCCCAGCTAAATAGAAACTTTCCAATTTATTTGATAGTTTTTTTAGCGCTTCCTCTCTTATCCCTATTATTTTATCCATAGGAAAGAGTATACATAAAAAAGTTAATATTGTCAAGAGAATACTAATGCTAGTTGTATTGTGTTAATGTTATCAACTTTTTAATGTATTAACAGCTTTATCCCCAATCTTTATCATTTCATATTGGAAGAGCGTAAGTGTTCCTACCCCTTATTTTTCTATGTGCAATCCATTTTTCAATTTCCTCTGCCCTAAACCTTACTCCCTTAGGGAACTTATAATGCGGAATAAAACCGGTGTGAGTCCATTGGTAAATTGTCTTCGGGCTAACCTCGATCAATTCGCTTAATTGTCTAATAGTAAGTAGCTTTTCCACTGGTTTAGATTCCCTTACTCTGCACCTATTATTGTTTCTAGTGCGCAAAATGCCCCTGAGGAGGGGCGTTGGAAGTCGTTAGCGGGTGAGACTGCCGAGACGAAGACCTTGCCGCGCGCAACGTAAGTGAGCACGGCGAGGTGGCTCGGCAGTCAGGACCCGTTAAGTATGAAAACGTTTTCACGGAAGGGCTGATTTGGTCTTGAATCTGTGGCAAAACTATTGCATACTTTTATCACTTAACACAAAAGAGGCTTGGTTGACAGGCAACGTCTGTCACCTACCTAAACCCCGATGATCTCGGGGTTTTTTAATGGATTGTATCGCCAAGGATAAAAAAAGAGCCAGCTAATTAAATAACTGGCTCTTTTTTTTATTTTAAGGGGCACCTACCTACTCTCACATAGCCTTACGACTACACTACCATCGGCCTTGGAAGGCTTAACTGCCGTATTCGGAATGGGAACGGGTGTTTCCCCTCCAGTATGAGTACCCCAAAATTTTTGCAAAGCAAAAATTTTGTCCTCAGCGATACCATAAATCTTTTATATGGGTTTGAGCTGAGGGCGTATCGAAATATTTGACAACTAACATCAAGTATTGGTAAAACTACATTTAAAGCCGTTGATTCATCCATCACTTCCAACTCTTTTGCTAGAAGGAAATTAGGATAATTTTTTTCGCTTGCGCGAAAAAAATTAACAGCCAAGCCGGTTGGCTTATTAGTACGTGTTAGCTTAAACCCTTACGGGCCTTACACTTCACGCCTATCAAGGTCGTAGTCTACAAC